>NZ_JBRIQO010000029.1:0-141233 GCF_052983175.1 Streptosporangium sp. G12
GCCGCTCTCCGGTCTCGCGACTCCGCCCGACGCACCAACTCGGCACGCTCGTCCTCAGACAGCGAGATCACCACGGCAGAAGGTCCAGGATGCGACACTCGGAAATGGTAGCAACTTACCCTCTGAATTTGCGGCGCATCATACTAGTGCTGTGACCGGAAACCTTCACCGGTCTCGCGTGTAGCCGCTGGCGTCGGTTGGATGTGTCCTACACGTCCGACTGACGCGAGGAGGCGCGGTGGGAGAACCGGTCAGAGTACGAAGACTGATGGACGCCGAAGGTCAGAAGCTGCAGCAGATCGTCCGCCGGGGCAGCACCAGTTCGGTCCGGTATCGGCGGGCGATGATCCTGCTGGCCTCGGCCGGGGGTAACACCGTCCCGGTGATCGCCCGGTTAGTGGCCGCCGATGAGGACACCGTCCGCGAGGTGATTCACCGGTTCAACGAGATCGGGCTGGCCTGCCTGGACCCTCGGTGGGCGGGAGGCCGTCCCCGCCTGCTGAGTGATGACGAGGAAGCCCTCGTCATCCAGATGGCCACCACCCGCCCGGCCAAGCTCGGGCAGCCCTTCACCCGCTGGTCGATCCGCAAACTGGCCGCCTACCTGCAACGCCTGCCCGGCCGGCCGCTCCTCATCGGCCGGGAGACCTTACGCACCCTGCTCACCCGCCAGGGGATCACCTTCCAGCGCACCAAGACCTGGAAGGAATCCCCCGACCCCGACTTCGACGCCAAGCTGGACCGGATCGAGTACGCCCTGACCCAGCGGCCGGAACGGACTTTCGCCTTCGACGAGTTCGGACCGCTGGGCATCCGCCCCACCTCCGGATCAGGGTGGGCCAGGCAAGGGCGCCCCGACCGGCTGCCGGCCACCTACCACCGCACCCATGGCGTCACCTACTTCCACAGCTGCTATTCGGTCGGCGATGACCTGATGTACCCCGAGTTCGGTGGAGTCGGCTTGGTTGACTCTCATGCCAACTGGACGTTCGGATAGAGCATCTCGTACTCGATGGGGGTGAGCATCCCCAGGGCACTGTGTCGTCGTTGCCGGTTGTGGAAGATCTCCAGGTACTCGAAGATCGCATTCGCCAGTTCGATGCGGGTCTTCCACCGTTTGCGGTTGAGCAGTTCAGTCTGCATCCGCCCCCAGAACGACTCGATGACCGCGTTATCGAAACAGTCACCGATCGAGCCCATGGACGGCACCAGGCCAGAGGCCTTGGCGCGCTGGGTGAAGGCCCAGGAGGTGAATTGCACCCCGTGATCGGAGTGGATCAGCGTTCCAGGAGGCGGTGTGCGGTTGTGGATGGCCATGCCGAGCGCGTTGGTGACCAGCGTCGCGGTCTGGCCGGCATCGATGGACCAGCCCACCACCCGGCGAGAGTAGACGTCCTCTGGCGACGCAGCAGTAGACCTTGCCCTCGCGGGTGGGGTGCTCGGTGATGTCGGTGACCCACAGCTCGTTGGGTGCGCCCCGGGTAAACCGGCGGTCGACCAGATCCGCGGCGGTGGGTGTCTGATGAACAGGCCGGCGACGCTTGTTGCCGGGCAGGCCTTTGATGCCGGCGCGGTGCATCAGCTCTCAACAGCTCGGCGGCGCGCCTGGTTACGGCCAGCTCGGTCTCCAGCTCGGCGATCCGGCGCCGGGCCGCGACCAGCTCGGTGTGGTCCGAGGAGGTGATGCCGGGTTTCTGACCGGTGTCGATCAGCTCCTGCTCGCGCCAGTTGTAGATCGTCTGGTCGCTGATCTGTAGATCGAAGGCCACTTGGCGGACGGTCCGGCCGGCCTTCAGCAGGTCCAGGACCTTGCGGCGGAACTCAGGGGGATATCTCTTCGACATGCCGACCTCTCGAAGGGGGCAGAGGCATGTAGTCAATCAAAACGACTCCACGAAAGCCGGAGTACATCAAAGCCTCCAGCAATCCCGGCGCGGTTCACGGTCCACGTCCCGCGAGCGCCTGCTGCGGGTGGTGGCCACGCTGGGAGACGCGGACATCGCTACGGTGCGGGATCTCCGCGAGCGGCTACGGACGCTTCCGCCGCCCATCGACGTCCACGGCCGAGGCGCCACCGCGTGATCAACCCCAGCTTCCGCGCCAGAGATGCCACCGGAATACGGCGGAAACGGGCCGCGTCCTCTGGAGACCGCAGGTCAGGCGGTAGGTGCGGAAGCCGGGGTTTCGGATGTGGATAGCCGTGCCTGGCATGGGACCGGGTTGACTTCCGCAGCGGCTCTACTGCGCTGACCTGGTTAGACGCCGTCCCAGGAACCGGACAGAACCCTGGTGCGGCCGTCAGGCCGTCCTTAGAACGTAAAGGTAATTCTGATCAGAGCCGTTGGGCGACCTCAGGTCAGAACCCTATCTACCTATATCCAATGCAGGTCGTTCATGTTGTTACTGGGGTTGTAGGTGCAGTAATAGTCGCGCCAGGGGTAGGTGATTTGCCACTGAACCTCGCTGACCTGGCAGGTCTTGCAGTTGGTCCAACTTTCGACCCACCTGCTGCCGGGACGTGCGGACGTCGGAAAGTTGCAGGTGTTGGCCATGGTCGACGCTGATCCCTGTCCAGCGTTGATGCTGGTAGAGCCCGCTTGCGCTGGCGTGTTCAGCGCGCTCAGGCCCAGCGACAGGATGACGCTTGCACTGGCAAGTGCGATTGCCCGGGCGAAGCTACTTTTCGTCATGAATATCCCTATCTGTACTTGATGTGGACGATTCGGACTCCAGGAGGAGTATCGACGATTTTTTCTGGTCATCCAGCGGACCGCCGTTCTGGCAGCCGGATTTAACTACGACCAGTCGCATAGTCCGACATCGCTCATTCAAGATCAGAGATCAAGGTCTCGGCAACCTATAAGGTTCCAGGGTCGCAGAGGCAGAGCCTCAGCATGGTCGCGTTGACGGCCGTCACGTTCAGGGGCGATGGTCCCCGGACCCGGACATAAACGGTCCAGGTCGGCATTCTCCACGCCGTGGACAAGCAGCAGACACCCGTCGGGCAGGGGTGCCACCGGAGCCGGAGCTGATCACAAGCCGTCCCCCGGAGGGCGTCACCCCTCGTAAAGGGCCACCCCGCGTGGTAGCCGCGACCCCGGGAGACGTTCCAACCCTCCGGAGTTTGCCCTTCCGAGAGTCAGCGATTCGTCCCGGGGTCGCGGGGCGGGGTCTGGCAGACCCTGGTGACCGACCATGTTGGGTGTGAGTTGGTCGGCCGCGGGGCGGGGAAGGATCTGCCAGAGCTCAAGTTCGACGAACTGCATGTCGCGACGCAGTTCGTCGGTGGTTTTCGCTTCGAGGATGCGGACCTGGCGGTGGTCGCGGCATTCCCAGGCGGTGAAGCGTTGCCGCCATGGCCGCCACATGACCAGCCAGCCGGGCGCGGACTCCTGGAGGTACTCGGCTTCGGCGACCGCCTCCGGGTCATACCGGGGCGACATCGACGTTTTCCAGCATCACGTCGGCCAGCAGCGGAACCCCACTGAGCACCAGTTCCTCGATGGGGAGGGCGCGCAGCTCGTGGTAGCGGGCCGCGAGGCGTCGCGCCGCCGTCGCCACGTTGTCGGCATACGTCCACAGCGGCTTCTCCCGCTCGCTGGCGGGGCGGGCGATCCTCCTGGCAACGCTCCTCGGCCAGCAGGACGCGCCGTACGCCACGCTGCTGGCAGACCCAGAGGCCTCCGCCCACGCCATGTACCAGCGGTGGGGATGGCAGGTGGTGGGCCCCGCCCAGCCCGCACCGGACGCCAGAACTAGCGACATCCTGGTGTTACCGTTCGACGCCAGATAGCTGAAGGTTCTCGCGCCGGATCGTAGCGAGACCTAAGCGCCGGCCGCCGTCTACCTTGCGGACTCCCACCACCACCTGGGAGTCCGCATGCTGTCGAACCTCTCCGCCTACCCCGACCGGTCGATGATCCTCTGGCCGATCTGGACACGCCAATACTCGCCCGCCGCCCGCCGGCGCCTGCGCCGCACCATCCTGCTCGCCAAGTCCACCGGCCTGGACGTCACCGTCGAGCACGACGGGGGGCGGCTGTTCCGGATGAACCTCCTCACCCTGACCGGCCCCTCCCAGGACATGCGGTGCTTCCGGAAGCGGATGCTCCGCATCCTGCGCTCTGTCGACCGGTCCGGGTGGAAGTGGTGAGCCAGAAGCGGTCCGGCGACCGCCGCACCCGCGCACTCCACGCCGCCGTCCGCGACGAGTTCCTCGACCTCTGGTACGACATGTATCGGGCCCGCGGCCACGCGCACCACGGCTGCTGGTCCGGAGAGTGCGAGTCGCTGGAGCGGCGGATCAAGGCCCTGACGCCGTTCGTCGGCCCGCCCGACTGGCGGGACATGCAGATCGAGGTGATGAGCAGGACATCTACCAGCGCTTCCACGCGGACATGGATTACAGCGTCGCCCCGAATATGGCCGTCGTTGCGGAGATGCGCGCCAGGCGTGAACAGACGATCGTCTCCCCGGCTCACCTGTTCCTGGGCGGCGGCGAGCTCGGCGAACAGCCACTGGTCGGCGCAGGCCGGGCCGCTCATGTCCATGAGCAGGTACACGACTCCTCCGCCGCCAACTAGCGAGGCGTTCCAGTACCGATGGGTCACACTCTGGCGTCAACCCTCCACAAGGCGCACAACCTCAGACGGATCCCACTGAAATGGAACAGTGCGGCGAATCAAGAGCATGTGGCGCTGGCTGGTGACGGCTGCCGTGGTGACGCTGGCGGTAATTTGGTGGATGATTCTCGGCATGCCGGGGCCCGAGTGGCTGCTCTGGACGGTCGTCGGCGTCTTCACCGCAATCACGACTGGGTTTGGCATGAGCGTCCTGCTGGGGCCGGTCGCGCGACGGATGGCCGGAGAGCCGCAGCCCTTCACCGCCCGCGATCGCAAGCGGCTGTCGGTAAAGGACCGAATCGACGTGGTCAACAACGCGCGGGCCACGCTGGTGCAAGCGGCGACCGGACTCGTGGTCGTCGGTGGACTGGTCTTCACTGGTGCAGGTCTCGTCTACACCGCCCGCACCTTGGACGTGTCCGCGCAAACATTGGACGCTACACGCGAGGGCCAGGTCGCTGACCGCTACACGAAAGCAGTTGAGCAACTCGGCTCGCCAAAGACCGACGTCAGGCTCGGTGGGATCTACGCTCTCCAGCGCCTAGCTTTGGACTCAACCCGCGACAAGCCAACCGTCATCGACGTTCTTATCGCCTACGTCCGGGTTCACGCACATCCTCCGAAATCTCAGATGGTCAAGGGCCAGGCTCTCGTGGACGTGGTCGCCGCAATTAACGTGATCACCCGTTTGGAGCCTAAACCTTCGAGACCATCCGCTTTCGATCTCATGGACGTCGATTTCCACGGCATGTACCTGCCCCGCGCGAACCTATTCGATGCGGACGTAAACCGCGCGACCCTGACTGACGCGACCATGACCGACGCGACTCTGACCAGCGCAAACCTGACCGACGCGGACCTAACTAGGACAGACCTGAACAACGCGATTTTGGCTGGCGCGACCCTGACCGACACGACCCTGACCGACGCGGACCTGAGTAATGTGGACCTGACCAGCGCGACCCTGACCAGGGCGACCCTAACCGGGGCAATTCTATCCGACGCGGATCTGACCGGCGCGACCCTGACCAGGGCGAAGCTGATCAACGCGCTCCTAGCCGATACAGACCTGACCGACACGACCCTAACCAAGGCAAGCCTCACCAAGGCGAACCTGACCAAGGCGAACCTCACCAGGGCGAATTTGGTCGGCGCGATCCTGACCGACGCGGACCTGGCCTACGCGATCCTGACCGACGCGGACCTAACCAAGGCGAACCTAACCAACGCGATCCTGACCGACGCGGACCTGAAAAGTGCGACCCTGACCAGGACAAACCTGACCGCGGCGGACTTGACTGACGCGACACTGACTGACGCACACCTAGTCAAGGTGGACCTGAGTAGAGCGACCTTGACCAGGGCGAACCTAGTGAAGGTGGATCTAACCAACGCACACCTAGCCTATGCGACCCTGAACAAAGCGAACCTAACCAACGCGACCCTGACCGACGCGGACCTGACCAGGGCGGACCTGACTGCTACGACCCTGACCAAGGTAATCCTGGCCGACGCGACCCTGACCGACGCGACCCTGGTCAGGGCGAACCTAACCGACTCGGACCTAACCAGGACGAACATCAGTGGTGCGGATCTAACCGATGCGCAATTGGCCAATGCGACCCTAAACAAGACGAACTTGAGCGGTGCAAACCTGACCAGGGTGAACCTGAAAGGCGCGGATCTGAAAGGCGCAGACTTAACCGAGATCATAGGGATGACTCCAGCGCAGATCAAAGCTGTAGCGATAACGGACGCAGCAACCAAGTTCAGCTGAGAGAGCACCGGGCGCTGTACCGCAGCGAGACGGGTTAGTTTCTGCTCTCTCGAATCGTACGACCCCGAAACGCCCCTGGAGGGAGCCCACCAAGGACTGACCGACCACAGGGCCCAAGCCCCGTGGACTGTTGTCCCGCCCCTCATAGAAGCTTCTAGCCGAGCTGGCATGCCGAGACATGTAGCACCCCGACCAGGTGCAGGCGCTCATCGAGCAGGAGCAGGGAACGTGCGCGAACCCGCGCCCCATCGAGGTGGCGGAGAGACTGGCGAGAGGTCTGCTGGAGAGCGGTAAGTCAAGGACTGGGTTACCCGTAGTAGCACCGCGCTCAGCGCGCTGACCGGGTTCCGGGGCGGGCCGCTGGCCGAGCATGAAGACATTCGGCACCTGACGAACCCGTCTGAAAACGACGCGCGCACGTCGCTGCTGCTTCTCCGGATCATCGAGGCTGGACGGGAACACTACACCCAGCACGCGGCGGACTACCGGCGCGTGTACGCCGAGATCAACGCCCCCAACCCGACGTGGAAGGTTGACGCCTCCGGCGAGGGCTGACGGTAGGAGCCCGCCCCGGCACCCTGTGCGGCATGGCGGCGGGCATCTTCGACATCGACATCGAGCAGGGCTCCGACTACGACAGGCTGTTGCAGCTCACCACGCAAGGGACGAACCCTCAGCCGCTCGTGCTGACCGGGTACTCCGCTCGCGCGCAAGTCCGGCCGAACCGGGGCCGCGACACCGTGGTCCTGTACGAACTGACCAGCGACGGCGGCGGCCTGGCCATCGACGGCCCGGCCGGGCACATCACCGTGACCATCCCCGGTGAGGACTCCTCGGCCTGGTTGTGGACCGAAGCGGTCTACGACCTGGAGATCGTCTCCCCTGACGGGAAGGTCACCCGGCTGCTGAAGGGCGCGTTCCGGGTGGACCCGGAGGTCACCCGGTGACCGGCCTGCCGCCGATCGACGTTATCGTCCAGCCGGGCGGTGGCATCGACGTCACCATCACCTCGCCTGGCGGCCACGTCGTGGTTGTTCAGCAGGCCGAGCCTGTCGCCGTCACCGTGGCCGTCCCTGGCATCCAGGGCGCGGCCGGGCCGCCCGGCGCCGCCGGAGCTCCCGGCGCGCAGGACCCCGCGGGGCCCGCCGGGGAGCCTGGCCCGGCAGGGGAGCCCGGGGAGCCGGGGCCGCCGGGCCCTGAGGGTGGCGCCGGCCAGTACGACCACACGATCGCCGCCCCGGCCTACGTGTGGGAGGTCACCCACAACCTCGGCCGCGAACCCCGCGTCACGACCTACACCGCCTCAGGAGAGCCCATCGAGGGCGATCCGTCGTACCCGACCCCCACCACCGTGCGCGTCACCTGGGCCGTCCCCATGGCCGGCCTGCTCCGCCTCACCTAACACGGGGAACTGCCATGCCGAACTGGTTTTCACAGCACAACAACAACCGCATCCCGGTCCTGGGACTCGTCCCGGAGTCCGGTGGCACCGAGCCCGCCACCCCAGCCCTCTTCCAGCTCTGGGGCGACACCGGCTCCGGCAAGATCAAGTGGCGCACCGCAGGCGGCGCGTGGTTCGCCCTGGACGACGTCGCGGACGGCAGCGTGACCGACGCGAAGATCAGCAGCGGCGCGAACATCGCCCTGTCGAAACTCGCGACGAACCCTCTGGCCCGCGCCAACCACACCGGCACGCAGCTCGCGAGCACCATCTCCGACTTCACCGCGCAGGTGCGGGCCAACCGGCTCGACCAGATGGCCGTGCCCGGCGCTGACGTCGCGCTGGCCGGGTACCGGCTCACAGGGCTCGGCGCGCCGTCCGGGCCGAACGACGCCGCCCGCCTGGCCGACATCCAGGTCGCCGCCGCCGGCATCTCCGTGAAACCCGCGGTGCGGGCGGCCACCGCCGCCAACATCACCCTGTCGGGCCTGCAGACGATCGACGGCATCACCCTCACCGCAGGGAACCGGGTCCTGGTGAAGAACCAGTCCACGCCCGCGCAGAACGGCCTCTAGCGCGACTCCCAGGCCTCCCAGAGACGGGCGTAGCGGCCCCCGGCGGCGACCAGCCGTTCGTGGGGCCCCTCCTCGACGATCCGCCCGTGTTCCAGGACGACGACACGATCGGCGGAGACGGCCTGGGTCAGCCGGTGCGCCACGACCAGGGTGGTCCTGCCGCGGGTGGCCGCGGCGGCCGAGTCCTCCAGCACGCGCGCGCCCATGCTGCCCGCCTCCGCGGTGGCCTCGTCCAGTACGGCGACGGCCGGGTCGGCCAGCACCAGGCGGGCCAGGGCGAGCTGCTGCGCCTGGGCGGGCGAGAGCTCGTGGCCCCCTTCCCCGACCACGGTGTCGAGGCCCTCGGGCAACGCCAGCACCCACGGCAGCGCCCCGACCACCTCCAGGGCCGAGGCGACCCGCTCGGCCGTCGCGCCGGGGCGGGCCAGGCGCAGGTCCTCGACGAGGGGCCCGGCGAAGACGTGGGTCTCCTGCGTGATGATCGCCACGTGTCCGCGCAGCCTCGTCGTGTCCAGCGAGGAGGGCGGGACCCCGCCGATCAGCACGCTGCCGCCGGTCGGGCGCAGTGACCCGGCCGCGACGGCGGCCAGGGTCGACTTGCCCGCGCCCGTCGAGCCGACCAGGGCCACCCGGGCCCCGGCGGGCACGCGAAGGGTGACGCCGTGCAGGACCTCGGCGGAGCCGTCGTAGCTGAAGCGCACGTCGACCAGGTCGAGTGAGGCGTCGGCCGGTGCCGGTCCCCCCTCGGGCTCGGGAGCGGACTCCAGGTGGGCGACGCCGACCAGCCTGGCCAGGCTCGCCCCGGCCGCCTGTACCTCGTCGAAGACGAACAGCAACATGCCGATCGGGTTGAACAGCCGGTGGAACAGCACCGC
Source organism: Streptosporangium sp. G12 (assembly GCF_052983175.1). Classification (NCBI taxonomy): domain Bacteria; kingdom Bacillati; phylum Actinomycetota; class Actinomycetes; order Streptosporangiales; family Streptosporangiaceae; genus Streptosporangium; species Streptosporangium sp. G12. Next base: position 9,291 of record NZ_JBRIQO010000029.1, read on the forward strand.
CGCGGCGGCGGCCTCGCCGACGGTGACGGCGCCCGCGCGGACCAGCAGGAAGCCGGCGACCAGGATGGTGGTCAGGCCGCAGAACTCGGCCCTGTTGACCCGTCCCACGAAACGGGTGAACAGGTCCAGCACCCCCACCGACACCTCCCTCGAGTCGCGCGAGGCGGTCTCGATGGCGCGCAGGTGACCTTCCTCCACGCGGTAGGCGTGCACCGTGCGCACACCCTGCATGCTCTCCACCAGCCGTTGCGACGAGCGCGCGACCGCGATGCGCTGTTTCGCGTAGTGAGGGGCGGCCCGGGGGAGATACCAGCGCAGCGCCAGCGCGTACAGCGGCACCGAGACGGCGCCGGCCAGGCCGAGCCGCCAGTCGAGGCCGACCATCGCGGCCAGGCTCAGCGTGCCGAGCAGGACCGAGGCGATCACGCCGGGGATGACGTCGGAGACGGCCTTGGTGACCTCGGCGGCGTCCGCGCTGACGCGCGACAGCAGGTCGCCCTTGCCCGCGCGTTCCAGTCTGGTGAGCGGGAGCGTGAGGGCGCGGGCGACCGTACGCTCGCGAAGGACGGCCAGGATCTGGCCGCCCAGCCTGGCCACCAGGTAGGACGTCAGCCCGGTGGCGGCACCGCCGGTGAGGGCCGACAGCGTGATGACCACGGCGATCGCGACGATCACCGCGGTGCCCGACTGCTCGCGCACCCGGTCGACGAGGACGCCCATCACGTACGCGGGGACGACCGACGCCGTCGCGCCGAGCACGCCCACGAGCAGCGTCACGACCACCGTGCCGCGGCGCTCGCGCAGCCGGGCGCGCAACCAGCGCCAGGTCTCACCGCCGCTCGCGACCGGCAGAAGGTCCTGTTCCCCCGCTGTGCTCATCGCTGCACCGCCCGCCTGTAGTCGTCGTCGGTGGCCCCCAGATCGGCGTGTGATCCCTCGGCGACCACCTTGCCGCCGTCCAGCACGAACACCCGGTCGGCGGCGGCGAGGAGGGCGGGGCTGCTGGTCACGACCAGGGTGGTGAAGGTGTCGCCGCCCCCGGGGTGGCGCAGGGAGCGCAGGCCACGGGCGATGCCCTGTTCGGTGACCGCGTCCACGGCCGTGGTCGGATCGTGCAGCACCAGGATCGGCGGGCGGGCCAGGAGCGCCCTGGCCAGGGCCACCCGCTGGCGCTGGCCGCCCGACAGGCTCGCGCCCCGCTCCACCACCTGATGTTCCAGGCCGTCGGGATGGGCGGCGACCACGTCGTCGGCCGCCGAGGCGGCCAGTACCGCCGCGAGTTCCTCCGGGCTCCCGGGCTCGCCGCCCACGGTCAGGTTGGTGGCGAGGGTGCCCTCGAACAGGTCGGTGTGGTGGGGTTCGACGAGGACCCGGCCGCCGATCCTCACGCTTCCGCCGTACTCGGCGGGGCTCACCCGCCCGGACAGCACCCGCACCAGCGCGTCGGCGTCGGCGGGGCGGTGGGCCATCACCCCGACGAACTCGCCGGGCCCGGCCACCAGGTCCACCCCCGCGAGCGCGTCGTAGCTCAGCCCGGAGACCTCCAGCCAGGGAAGCCCCCCGTCCACCGGGTCCGGCGGGCCCGCCGCGCCGGCGCCGCCGGGCCCGCCGGACGGAGGTCCGCCGGGCAGCAGTACCGGCGCGCCGGCCACGCGCGCCACCCGGTCGGCCGAGGCGCGCGCCTCGGCCACCCAGCCGGGCACCAGCGTCAGCGTGCCCACGGGTTCCATCAGGAACTGCGCCAGACCGATCACCGTCAGGAACTCGCCGGCGGAGATCCGGCCGCGCAACGCGAGCCACCCGGCGAGCACCGCGACCCCGCACGCCAGCAGCGCACCGCCCGCGCCGGAGACGGCCGCGTAGATTCCCTGGGTACGGCCGGCCCGCAGCGCGGCCGCCAGCGAGAGCCGGCTGACCCGCTCGTACCGCCGGGAGGCCGCCGCCTCGGCGCCGATGCCCCGCAGCGGCCGCACGCCGCTGACCAGGTCGGTCGCGAGCGACGCGGCCTGACCGGCCAGCTCCTGCTGGGCGGCGACGTGCCGGGTGATGTACGGCGTGCCGGCGTGCAACGCCAGCAGCGTCAACGGCGTGGCCACCAGGACGGCCACGCCGAGGGGCACGTCGATGAGCAGCAGCGTCACGGCGCACATCGCCGCCGCGACCAGCGCCCCGACCGCGCGTGGCAGATGGTCCAGGAGTTCGGAGGTGTTGCCGGCGTCGTTGGAGGAGATCGTCAGCAGCTCGCCCGCGCGCAGGCCGGTGTCCAGGCCACGCCGATCGATGATCTTGGCGGCGAGTTCCATGCGCAGCAGGTGGGCCTCGTGGGCGATGGCGCGCATGAGGGTCCGCGCGCCGTACCGGTAGGCCAGGGTCAGCGCGGTGAACAGCACGGCCAGCGCGGCCAGCCACCACAGCAGCGACCCGCCGTCGCCCGGGCCGATCGCGCGGTCGACGATCACACCGATGAGGATCGGCACGCTCGCCTCGCACACCTGGTGCAGGCTGAGCAGCAGGGTGCCCGCGCCCAGGCGTGCGGCGTTGCGTCTCATGGTCCTGCGCAGAACGTTCGCGCCGGTCATGCCCGCCTCTGTCGTGCGCGTTCCGGTCATGCCCGTCCCTGTCGTGCGCGTGCCCGTCCGGCCGGCGGCCACGCGAAACGGGCTCCGCCCGGACTCACGGTCACCACCCCCGCCGGTAGTTGTGCCGGAGAGGGAGGCCGCACCGCCAGGACATCGACGACCAGCGGCGACAGTGCGCAGGTGAGGGGGACATGGGGGCTCTTTCGGGCGGCTCTGGACGGGCTGGGCGGAGAGCTCGCCTGAAGTAGGTTAGCCTTTCCTAATCGACGAGAGACTAGCCGGATCCGATGAATTTCGACAAACCGGACGTCGCGCGCCGGCGGGCCCGTCGTCCCCCGGTCACCCGCCCGCGCCGCCCGGCGCTGGGACGGCCGTGCCGAAGGTCGTCTCGAAGAGCGTGGTGAAGGTCTCCTGGAAGTCGTTCCAGTCGCCGTTCAGATTGCTCACCAGCACGCGGGTGCCCTGGCGGTCGCCCATCGCGTACGACATCGAGCCCTGGATGAAGCCGCCGCCGCCCCAGAGAGTGACCCCGCACGGGAGCCTCTGGGAGTAGACGCCGAGGCCGTACCCGGTGTCCGGGACCCAGCCCGAGCCCTCCGTCGAGACGGTGGTGAACATCTCCTCCTGCTGGGCGGGCGGCAGGAGACGGCCGCCCAGCAGGGCGTTCAGGAACCGGTGCAGATCCGAGGTCGTCGAGATCATGCCGCCGGCGGCCCCGGCCCAGCTCACGTCCATCTCGGTCACGTCGTGGATCTCCGCGCCGGGGCCGCTCTCGCCCAGCTTGGAGTAGTGGCGCGCGTGCGGGTCGCGGACCGTCCCCTCGGTGCCGGGGAGGTAGGTTCCCGTCAGGTTGAGCGGGCGGGCGAGACGGTGCTCGATCTCCTCCGCGAGGGTCGTGCCCGTCGCGAGCTCGACGATCATTCCCGCGAGAGTGTAGTTCACCTTGGAGTAGATGAAGCGCTTCCCCGCCTCCTCCGGCCGCGGGGGCTCCTGGCCGAGGACGGCGTCGGGGAGCCCGCCGGTGTGGTTGAGCAGCCGCCTGACGGTGATCCCGGTGCCGTCCGCGCCGAGGTGTTCCTCCACCACGCCGGGCAGCCACTTCGCCACCGTGTCGTCCAGGGTCAGCTTTCCCTCGGCCACCAGCTGCAGGACCACCGTGCCGGTGAACATCTTGGTGAGGCTTCCGATGCGGAAGTGCTCACCCGGCCGGCGCTCGCGGCCGGTCGTCATGTCGGTCACCCCCGCCGTGCCGAACCACGGCGCCGAGCGGGCGTCCCTGAACTCGGCGACGACGCCGGGGCCGCCGCCGTCGGCCACGACCCGGTCGAGCGCACGCCGGAGCCCGGCGTGGCCCCGGTCGCGGGCGGCCGCGGGGGCGGGGGTCATCATGGCGGCCCCTCCCACCGCCAGGGCGGCGGCGAGCAGGCTCGCGCGGGCATGGAACATCGACATCTTGCCTCCTGAGGCATGGAAGAAGAACCGGGGGCCGAGGGGAGGGGCACGGCATGCCGGAAGGGGACCGCCGTGGTCGTTATTCGAGGTCGCCGTTCGCGACGGCGGTGTGGACGCGGGCCAGCAGGTCGGCGCGGTCGACGCCGGCCAGGGCCAGCGCGCGTGGCACCGTGCCGACCTCGGCCTGCAGGATCCCGAGCAGCACGTGCGCCGGTCGCAGGTCCTTCTTGCGGGAGACCGAGGCGAAGCTTCGCTCAAGGGCGAGCCTGCCCGTCGCGCCCATGGTGGGCGGGCGCTTGAGCACGGTGCTCGGCGCCGGGAGGTCGAAGGCGGCGGGGGAGACCCCGACCGTGCTCAGGCTGTGCTCGAACTCCCGGTCGAGAGCGGCCAGGACCGCCTGGTGGTCGAGGCCGACGGAGGCCAGGACACGCTGGGGGGCGGTGCCTCTTTGGGCCGCGACGGCGAGCAGGAGGTGGTGCGCCTCGACCGTGGCCGATCCGTGCCGCTGCGCCTCGACCGCCCCCTCCGTGAGGACCGTGTGGAGGTATCTGTCGAACGTGTTCATGGTGAACGTCTCCTCAGCGTGACGCCCGCGGCGATGAGCCGCCGGGCGTGCTTCCGGTGGACCGCCTGGCGGGTCACGCCGAGCGCCTCGGCGACCTGCGGCCAGCTCCAGCCCTCGCGCATCGCCCGCTCGACGGCGGCGTCCTCCAGCTGGTCGGCCAGGCGCCGAAGCGCCACCACGGCCGCCAGAGCGTCGGCTGGGTCCTGGGGGGCGGGGATGTCGTTCGCGGGCATGTAAGCAACATTAATTGACTAATCCGATGTTAGTCAACATGAGTTGCTTAGGGGGGAGTGCGGGCGACACCCGCTCTGCCCGGGTTCCTCGGTTTCGGAACCGGCAGGGGCCGGCGAGGCGGATCACGCTTGACCTCACGTTCGGTTGAGGATGCATGGTTCTCCTCGGGGACGATCAGGTCCCATCCCGCCGAGTGCCCGAACAGGGAGAACCGACATGAGCGCTGATCTGTCCGAGGACGCCGCCATCCGCCGGGTGGTAGCGGACGCCGTGAAGTTCCAGAGCGACGTGGACAGGTTCATCTCCCTGCACGCCGCCGAGGCGGCCGTCGTCAACTTCGGCGGTCGCAGGGTGGCGGGACGCGACGCGCTGGCCGAGGCGATGCGCCGGGCTCTGGCGTCGTCGCTGGCCGACGTGACCACCACGGCCGAGATCGAGGACATCCGCTTCCTCCGCGAGGACGTGGCGATCGTGGCGAGCGTCAAACACGTCCACGACCGGCGGCGGGAGAGTGGTGACGCTCCGGTGAGCGCGCTGCCCGCCACGTCGGGGCGGCTCACGTACGTGATGGTCAAGGAGGACGGCACCTGGAGGATCGCCTCCGCCCAGACCACGCCGATCCTCGCCTGACGGAAGCGGGGCCGCGCGGGTGCTCGTGCCCGAACGCCCTGACTCCGGGCGCGCCCGAGGCCGCCCGTACAGGACGAGCCGGGGGGCCGGGAGGCGCGTACGGGGTGTCAGAGCGCGTCGGTGTGGGCCTGGGCGAGGCGTTCCAGCACGCCCGGGCCGTTCCGTTCCTGCGCCGGTTCGCCGAGGTGCACGGTCCGCAGCTCGGCCATGAACTCCTCCCACAGTTCCGGCCCGCCGGCCGCGAGCAGCTCCGCCCGCACCCGCAGCCGCTTCGTGGTCGGCCGGTGGCGCAGACCCCACTCGCCGAGCTGGGCGAAGACGGGCACCAGCCGGATCGACGCCTCGGTCAGGCTGTAGGCGGCCCGCCGTCCCGGCCCCGCGTCCTCGCGGGTCAGCAGCCCGGCGTTGACCAGCCGCTTCAACCGGTCGGCCAGGATGTTGGAGGCGATCCCCTCCTCCGAGCCGGTGAGCAGCTCCCTGAAGTAGCGCCGGTTGCCGAACATCATGTCCCGCAGCACGAGCAGGCTCCAGCTGTCGCCGAACGCCTCCACCGCGGCATTGATCGGGCATCCCGAACGCGCCGGCTCCGCCACCTCGCACCCCGCTTCCGATACTCCCCACCTGGTTGCAATTTACCACCGGCATGGCCTAGCGTGAGGCTACCGATTGCAAAATGCAAGCAGATTACGGAGGCGACGAATGACCGACACCGAGCCGCAGACCGCGGGTGGGAAGGTGCTCTGGCACTTCACGATGTCGCTGGACGGATTCGTGGCGGGGCCGGACCACGAGATGGACTGGATGATCGGGACCCCGTCCCGTCCGGGCCTGATCGGCGAGTACGTCGAGACCACGGGCGCCGTGCTGGGAGGCCGGGACGGCTGGGACCGGTTCCCGGACGCGAGCGGCGTGTACGGCGGCGCCTGGAGCGGACCGGTCTTCGTGCTCACCCACCACCCCGAGGACGCGAAGCCCGCCGACGGGGTCACGTTCCTGAACTGCGACCCGGCCGAGGCGGTGCGGATCGGGCTCGCGGCGGCCGGCGGCAAGAACCTCGAGGTGCTCTCGCCGAGCATCGGCCGCCAGCTTCTCGAGCGCGGGCTCATCGACGAGATCGACCTGCACATCGCGCCGGTCCTGCTCGGCGAGGGCATCCGGCTGTACGACAACCCCGGCGGTGCGCGGATCCCCCTCCACCTGGTCGGCGACGGCGACCCCACGTTGATCGTGAACGTGCGTTACCGGCCCGCCGCGACGGCGAAGGTCGCGGACGGGGGCGCGCCGGGCGACTGACGCCGGCTGCCGCGAGAGTGCCGGTGCGTGGCGTTCGGCTCGTCGCGCCGATGCCCCGGGCCCGCGGCCGGGTCCTCGCGTGGTGTCGGGGGATGGCCGGGCCGCGTCGCTCGATCGGCACTCACCGGCTCACCGGCTCACCGACTCACCGGCTCACCGGCTCACCGGCTCACCGGCTCACCGTCCCGGCCGCCACGTCGCAGAGCCGGCCGGACGGCGCCGTGCCCGTCCCGCCCGCATCTGGTTGCCTCATGCAACTATCTGGTTGTATGGTCGAACCATGGCGGATGATCGCGAACTCCAGGAGGCCGTGGCCCGCTTCGTGCGGGCCTTCGGGCTCCATCAGCCGGAACGGACTCCCTGCGGGCAGCCCCTCCCGGTGTCGGAGGCCCACGCGCTGGGCGAGCTGGCCAGGGACGGCGCGTTGCGGCAGAGCGACCTGGCGCACCGGCTCCGGCTGGAGAAGAGCACCACCAGCAGGCTGGTCACGCAGCTCATCAACCGCGGCTGGGCCGAGCGCACCCCGGCGCCCGACGACGGGCGCGGTGTGCTGGTCCGGCTCACCCCGGACGGGGTGAAGGCCGCGGCCCGGCTGGCCGAGGCCAGAGCCGCGCGGTTCTCCGCCGTTCTGGAGCGTGTCCCCGAGGGCGAACGCGCCGACGTGTTGCGCGCCCTGACCACTCTCACGGAGGCCATGGATGAAACTTGAGGATCGACGCGTTCAGGCGCTCGCCGCGGCGCTCGCACTCATCGTCGTCGCCGCGACGGCGTACGTGCTCACCAGCCTGAACGAGCAGTGGGCGCTGGCCGCCCGGCAGGCGGAGATCGCGGCCAGGAGCCGGCAGGTGATGCCGTTCGACCTGGAGCGCACCACGCACCACTTCGCCAAGTCCGCCACCGGCGGCGTGCAGACGGTCACCTCCGACGATCCCGCCGACGCCGAGCAGGTCACGCTGATCCGCGAGCACCTGACCGCCGAGGCCGCGGGCTTCGGCAGGGGCGACTACGGCGACCCCGCCTCCATCCACGGCGGTGAGATGCCGGGCCTGCGCGACCTCGAACAGGGCCACAGCCGCATCGACATCCGCTACACCGAACTGCCCGCGGGCGCCCGGATCACCTACACCACCTCCGACGCGTCGCTAGTCACGGCGTTGCACGCGTGGTTCGACGCCCAGGTCACCGACCACGGCCGGCACGCGGAACACGGCTGACCCCACCTCCGGAACGCTTTTCCCGCCGGATCCGTCCGTCTCGTCCATACCATGCCGGGGTACGGTTTCCTCATCTGCCCATATACCTGACCCCGGTAGCGTCTCCTCCTGGCCGATGGGTTCTCCCGGCCGTCGGGTCACCCCCGGCGACCGTCCATCGGCGCGGCGAACGCCCCCGGCCCGACGCCGCGCGACCGGGCCCCGTCCCGTCCGGCAGGCGACGGCGACCGGCCTGAGAGCGCACCACCCCACCCACTCCTCGAACGCCCATCCGAAAGGACCATCGTGATGGACATCCGTCGCGCCACGCCCGATGACGCCCCCACCGTGCACGGCCTCATCCGCGAGCTGGCCGAGCACCAGAACCAGTCCCGGAGCGTCACGGTGAGCGTCGACGACCTGAAGCGGATGCTCGCCCGCCCGGAGATCACCTACCTGATCGCCGAGCGGGACGGCGCGGTCGTCGGCTACGTCTCCTGGCTGCAGCGCATCGGCTTCTGGTCGGGTGAGGACCACCTCGCCCTGGACGACCTGTACGTGACCGGCGCCGAACGCGGCAACGGCGCGGGAGAGCTGCTGATGCGGGCCGTCGCCGAAGCCGCCGACGGCAAGGTGATCCGCTGGGAGGTGGCCGAGGCCAACGTGGCCGCGCAGCGCTTCTACGCGCGCATCGGCGCCACTCTCGTCTCCAAGAAGATCGGCCGCTGGCAGCCGCGGTGACCGAACTCCGCGGCGCCCGGCGACGGCGGGACCCGGGCGCGGGTCCCGCTCGGCCGAGGGTGACCCCGGCCGACTCGCGCAGGACCAGCTCGCACGGGACCGTCCGCACCCCGCCCGGCGGTGGCGACCCGGCGATCGCGTCCAGCGGGTGCCTGGCCGTGACCCGACCTGGTCGAGGTGTTTCCGCGGGGTGGCCACGACGGCATCGACGGGCACGCCGAGGTCGAGTCCGCGCCGGTGGAGCTCTACCGGCCGGCGGGGGAGGCCTCCTGCCTGGAGCCGGTGGTCTCCTTCCAGGCGTCGGCCCACCCTCCCTGCACCATGGTCTGGAAGACCCACCGGCCCCCCGACTTCACCAGCAGGTCCGCGTAACGCATGCCGTACGCCTCGCCGTTGACCGTCATCGTCGCGTCGGTGACCACGACGACCAGGTTCGCGGTCAGGAAGTGGGGGGTGCGGACCGACTCCATCGTGACGTCGCCCGCCTCCCCGCCTCCCATCACCTCGGCCATCGTGCGCGTGAACCGCTCCCTCGTCCACCGGTCGGCCAGGCCGTCGCCATCGGGACCGTCGGTCACCACGTTGAGCGGGAACATCGCCATGTCCGCCATGCGCTCGACGTCGACCTTCGCGCTGTGGGCGTCGTACTCGGCGAACCACGCCTCGACGCTCTCCCGGTCGTCGGCCGTCGGCGTGAAGGCACCGCTACCGAACGGGGATTCCTGGACCTCTGACACTGTTCCGCTCCTTCGTCGACGACGCGTCCTGCCGGTCCCTCACCCGCCACCGGACGGCACGGAGCACCGTCCGGTGGCGGGTAAGGGACCGTACGAGATACCGTACACCGTACGGAACATCTGTCAAACGGGACGGTCGAGAACCGCGTCCGGCGGGTCCTGCCGAGGTGGCCCCGCCCGGCGGGTTCTAGGATTCCGGCAAACCAGTCGATCATGGCCATGTTCGCGCCGCCTTCGACGGCGTCGGAACGGTCCCGTGCGCTCCGCGCGGTGTTCTTAGCCGGTCCAGGCGGGGTCGCGGCCGGTGAGACCGAGTACGCGGTCCAACGGCGACGATGAGGCCGGAACGGTGACCTCCGGTCCGTAGACGCCCATTTCCCGGCCCTGCGCGGCGTTCTTCGCCAGTTCGCCGTACAGGTACGTGACGAGGTCGTCGTCCCAGGCCGGGTGCCGGCCGATCGCCCGCGCCAGGTCCCAGCCGTGCACGACCAGCTCGCCCACCACCATGCCTCCGACCAGCGACGCCGGCAGCTCCATCGGGCCGCCCATGCGCGTCGTCCCCTCCCACGCGGCGGGCCGGCCCCAGGCGGCCACGGTGCGCTTGACCTGGATCTCAAGGGCGGCCGCCCAGTCCCCCTCGGTCAGGTCCACGTCCGTCTCGCTCCCCGCCGGGGGCGGCACGGACTCCTTGCGCGCGGACGCCTCGAGCGACGGTCCCCAGAACAGCAGGTGGTTGACCAGCCCGCGCACGTCGTACTCGGAGCACGGGGTCCGGGCATTCAGCTGGTTCGGCTCGATGGTGTGGATGATCTCCGTCAAGGGCGCGGCCGCGCGGATCATCAGCTCTCTGTCATGCATGGCGACCAAGAAAACACGGCGCGCGACGGGTGTATTGAACAAACGCGACATAGGCTCGACCGCATGTCCAGGGACGTCCGTGAACTCGCCGGTGCGTGGACGAGGTTCCAGCGTCACTCCTTCCCGAGACCGTCCCCCGATCTGGCGCCGTACGTCGAACGCTACTGGGTGGTTTCGTGGGACTACGCTGAGCCCTACGAGCAGCTGGTCGTGCCGTACCCCAACGTGCATCTGACCTTCCGTGACGGCGGCGCGACGGTGCAGGGCGTCTGTGGCGGGCATCAGATCAAGGTGCTGGAAGGCAGGAACGGTGTGTTCGGAGTGACGTTCCGGCCGGGGGGATTCCGGCCGTTCCTGCGCGCGCCCGTCTCGACGATCACGAACCGGTCCGTCGACGCGAGCCAAGTGTTCGCCGGTGACCTGCCCGACCCGGTCGACGTCGCGGGCGTCGAGGACTTCCTCAGGGCGCGACTGCCTGAGCGCGACGCCAGGGCGGAGCGGGCCGCGGCGATCGTCGCGACGATCGCCGCCAATCCAGAGATCACCCGGGTCGCCACGCTGGCCCACCATCTCGAGACCGGTGTCAGGGAACTGCAGCGGCTGTTCGCGGAGTACGTCGGTATCGGTCCGAAATGGGTGATCCGCCGCTACCGGCTGCACGAGGTCACCGAGCGGCTGGCGCGGGGCGCGTCGGTGAACTGGGCGGGGCTGGCGACCGAACTCGGGTACGCCGACCAGGCGCACTTCGTCCGGGACTTCAAGGACATGTTCGGTGAGTCTCCGACCTGGTACGCCGAACGTTTCTAGGCGGCCGGCATGGTCGCCGCCCACCTCCGCAACGCCCTGGACCACCCCGACCTGTACCGGGTCATGTTCGACGCGAACCTCGAGCTCGAAGACCTCAAGGCCGCGGACGCGACCCTGGAGCATCTGGTCCAGGCCGTCGAACGAGGCAGGAAGGCCGACCGCTTCCGCGCCGACACCGACCCGCTGGAACCGGCGATCCAGAGCCGGTGGTCTCGGGGCCGCTCATGTCCGGCTCCTCCGGAAGGGGTCCGACCGGCGCGGGCGGAGGTCCCACCGGCCGGAAAACCCGATTGCGCGCGGGAAACGGGATGATGTTGGGTCGGATCCCGTGACCGCATTCGACGCACTCGTGCGTCCCGACCGTTACCCGCTTTCCTCCGCCTACGATCCGGCCTGGCTGCTCGGACTCGACATGGGACCCCATCCGCTGTGGATGCTGGAAGACCTCGCCCGCGACCTCGACCTGAAACCCGGCATGCGGGTGCTGGACCTCGGTTCCGGCAAGGGGGCGACGTCGGTGTTCCTGGCCCGCGAGTACGGTGTCCAGGTCGTCGCGACCGACTGGTGGATCGGCGCGGACGAGGCGGCGGAGGTCTTCGCCGAGGCCGGCGTCGGTGACCGGGTGGAGGCGGTGCGCGCCGAGGCCCACGTCCTGCCGTTCGAGAAGGAGAGCTTCGACGCCATCGTGAGCATCGACGCCTTCGAGTACTTCGGCACGGCCGACAGCTACCTGCCCTACCTGGTGGGGTTCCTCCGTCCCGGAGGCCGGCTCGGGATGGCCACCCCCGGGATGACGCGCGAGGTCCGCGAGCTCGGGGCGATCCCCGCGCACATCAAGGAAGTGGTCGGCTGGGAGGCCATCGCCTGGCACACGCCACAGTGGTGGCGTTTCCAGTGGGAGATCACCGAGCTGGTGGAGGTCACCTCCGCCCGGTTGCAGGAGGGCGGCTGGGAGAACTGGCTGCTCTGGGCCAGAGCCTGCGCCGACCACCGGCCGGAAAAGCGTGTCGCGCATCAGCCGGTGATCGACATGCTCGTCGCGGACGGCGGCGAGTTCCTCGGCTTCACCCTGGTGACCGCCCGCAGGAGGTGACCCCCTCCGGGACGGACGGTGAGGACGCCGTCTGCTCGCGATGGTCGCCGTGCTGGTCGGCGAAGACGACCTCACCCATCAGGAGGCGGAAGTGGGCCTCGTGGAACGGGCGGAACGTCTCGATGGTCAGTACGGTGAGCCGCGCCGGTGTCACGCGGGGTGGTATTCGCTTCTAAGCTCGGGGTGTGGCGAAATACCTTGATGTGCATCCGAACAGTCCCCAGCCCCGGCTGATCGGCCAGGTGGTCGAGCTTCTGCGTGGGGACGGGCTGATCGCGTACCCGACGGACTCCGGCTACGCGCTGGGGTGCCGGCTGGGCAACAAGGAGGGGATCGACCGGATCAGGGAGATCCGCGACCTTGGCAGCGACCACCACTTCACCCTGGTCTGTAGAGATTTCGCTCAGTTCGGCCAATTCGTGCATGTAAGCAATGCGCTGTTCCGCTCGGTCAAGGCGGCGACCCCCGGCGGTTACACCTTCATCCTGCCCGCGACCAAGGAGGTACCGCGGCGGTTGCTGCATCCCCGGAAGAAGACGGTCGGCGTCCGGATCCCCGATCACGTCGTCACGCAGGCGCTGCTGGCCGAACTCGGCGAACCGCTGGTGTCGAGCACCCTGCTGCTGCCCGACGAGACCGAGCCCCTGACGCAGGGCTGGGAGATCAAGGAGAGGCTCGACCACGTGGTGGACGCCGTGATCGACTCCGGCGAGTGCGGCGCCGTCCCGACGACGGTCGTCGACTTCTCGCAGGGTGAGCCCGAGATCCTCCGCCGAGGCACCGGAGACCCGTCCCTCTTCGAATAGGGCGGCGGTGCTCGCCTTCTCCACCCCGGGCACCCTGTCACCGCCGGAGTCGTTCGTCATGGACGCGGCCCCACCTCTCGCCACGGCGGCATCGGACATCGCGGTGCCGCCGACGAGGTCGTCCTCGTGACCCGATCCCGGTACGGACGGTGCCCGTCGTAGCGGAACGGGCCCGGAACTCCTGTTAGCGTTATCGCATAGGGGGTGAGCTGCTTTGAAGGCGAAATCGAACGACGGCCCGCCGCGCTCCAGACCTGCTGTGCTGGAGGACGTCGCCGCGCTCGCCGGAGTGTCGGCGATGACCGTCTCCCGGGCGCTCAACGCGCCCGAGAGGGTGCACACCGAAACCCGGGCGCGCGTGCTGGCCGCGGTGCAGGAGCTGGACTACCGGCCCAACGCCGCCGCCCGCCAGCTCGCCACGGGACGGTCGGGGGTGCTGGGCGTGGTCAGCATCGACACCACCCTGTACGGTCCGGCCTCGACCCTCTACAGCATCGAGCGTGCCGCGAGGCTCAACGACTACGCCGTGAGCATCGCCAGCCTGAGCACGCTCGACCGTCGCTCGATAGAGGAGAGCCTGCGCCAGCTGCGGTCCCAGTCGGTGGACGGCGTCATCATCGTCGCGCCGCACGAGTCGGCGGCCGACGGCCTGCGCCACCTGTCGTCGGAGATCCCCGTGGTCGCGGTCGACGCCGGGGCCGGCCTCTCCGTCCCCGTGGTCATGGTCGACCAGCGGGCGGGAGCGGCACGGGCGACCAGGCACCTGCTCAGCCTCGGCCATGAGACGGTGTGGCACGTGGCGGGCCCGGCCAGCTGGATCGACGCCAACGGCCGGGTCGAGGGCTGGCGCGAGGTGCTGGAGGCCGGAGGGCACCGGGTTCCCGAGGTGCTGCGCGGGGACTGGAGCTCGCGCTCCGGCTACCAGCTCGGCCGCCGCCTGGCACAGGACCCCGAGGTCACGGCCATCTTCGTGGGCAACGACCAGATGGCCCTGGGCGTGCTGAGAGCGCTGCGCGAGGCCGGGCGGCGCGTTCCCGAGGACGTCAGCGTGGTGGGCTTCGACGACGTGCCGGAGTCCGCCTACTTCTGGCCCCCGCTCACGACGGTCCGGCAGGATTTCGAGGAGGTCGGCAGCCACGCCTTCCACGTGCTGCTCGACCAGATGGCGGGCAGACCGAGCCAGCCCCGGCGGCTGGTGGAGCCCGAGCTCATCGTGCGGGAGAGCACCGGAACCGCGCCGAGCTGACGCGGCCGTCGAGCGCACAGCCGTCGAGCGCGCGACCGGCCGGCTCGGGGACCTCCCGCAGCACGTGGCCGGAGTGCCGGATGCAGCGGTCCGGGAAGTCGCACGACGTGAGCCGGTTCCACCGCGGTGATCGGGGTGATGGTGGCGTGCTTGGCGTTGATCGGCGCGGTGCAGGAGCGCAGGCCCTGCATGCCGGCGGTCGGCGTGGCGAGGTTATGTTATCGCTAACATTTTTTTCTGCCCGAGGTTTCGGTAATCCTTGGAGTGATGACCGGATCCCGGATCGCCGATGGACGGTGAGGATCGGGCCGCGTCCGTGTTTCCGGCGCGTTTCGCAGAGTGTTAACGATGACAGCAAGGTTGTCAACACCCGGATTACCGGACGGGAGCGGCCCGTGCTCTGCCGGCAGGCCGATACGGTACCGCTGACCTGCTCTTTCAAGAGGCCTGTCGTCGCTCGACGGCCGGTCGGAGGTGATCGCTCGCCGGCCGGGTGTCATGGGGGTATTGACCGGCCGGATGTTGGCGATCACACTGATGTGACGCCGATGTAACCCCTGCCCGGCCGCGGTTGTCTGTTTGCGTTTCGGCATGTCGGCGGCCACACAATGTCATAAAAGATAAATCTTCGCGATATGAATTGTTAGCGCTAACATTCCTGACCCGATAGGCGGGGGGAGATGTGACGCGCCCGTGTCCCTCGGACCCGGGCGTACGCGAGGCCGCCGGCCCGCGCCCGGCCACGGGAGCCGGCCCGCCCCGGCCGGCCCGCACGGCACGCGGCCCCTGTACCCGTCCAGCTCCCAACGGCGCCGAGCCCGGCGCCGCCGACGACGAGGAGGCAGGGAGACCACCCTCGACCGGATGGATCGCCGCTGACGGCGCCGTCCGCCCCATCGTGCCCGCTCCCGAAGGAGAAACGCATGTTGAAAGCCTTGTCCCGGGTGGGCGCGGTGCTCGCCGCCTGCCTGATGTTCACCTCGTGGTCGCTGGCCGTCCCGAAGGAGGCGGCCGCCCTCGAACCCTTCACCGGGTACTTGATGGCGCACTTCAC
Source organism: Streptosporangium sp. G12 (assembly GCF_052983175.1). NCBI lineage: Bacteria > Bacillati > Actinomycetota > Actinomycetes > Streptosporangiales > Streptosporangiaceae > Streptosporangium > Streptosporangium sp. G12. The sequence continues at coordinate 24,579 of NZ_JBRIQO010000029.1, forward strand.
CGGGGAGTCGGCGAGCGGCGAGCAGATCTACCTCGCCCACAGCGACGACGGCCTGCGCTGGACCGACCTGAACAACGGCGCGGTGGTCCTGCGCTCCACGGTCGGCACCCGAGGGGTCCGCGACCCCGCCCTCGTCCGGTCTCCCGCCGGCGACCGGTACTGGATCGTCGCGACGGACCTGCGCATCGCCGCCGGCACCTCGTGGAGCGACGCCGCGAACCGGGGGAGCACCTCGCTCGTCGTGTGGGAGTCGCGCGACCTGGTGAACTGGTCGGCTCCGTGGCTGATCAACGTCGCGGGCGCCATCCCCGGCGCCGGCAACGCCTGGGCGCCCGAGGCCATCTACAACCCCGAGACCGGTGACTACGTCCTGTACTGGGCGACGAACTCGCTCCGCAACGGCGTGACCAAGCACCGCATCTGGTACACGCGCACCGCTGACTTCCGCAGCTTCTCCGCACCGCAGCTGTACATCGACCGCGGGACCGGCCAGGGCATCATCGACACGCAGATCGTCGACGTGCCCGGCGGCGTCGGCGGCTACCGGTACTACCGGGCCTCGGCGGACGGCCACATCACGATCGAGGCCAGCAACTCGATCCTGGGCTCCTGGACGACCCTCGGGAACCTGTCGCACATGGGGATCTCCAACGGCACGGGCGGCGGCAACGTCGTGGAGGGCCCGATGTGGGCGCAGTTCAACGGCCGCAACGAGTGGGCCCTGTGGCTGGACCAGTACGCCACCGGCCGCGGCTACATGCCCATCACCTCCACCAACCTGGGCAGCACGCGCAACTTCCAGACGCGCTCCGACTACGGCATGGGCACCAACCGCAAGCGCCACGGCTCCATCCTCAACCTGACCGCCGCGGAGGAGGACCGCGTCCTCGGCCGCTGGGGCGCCACCGCGCCGGTCAACCGCATCCAGTCGTACAACTTCCAGACCCGCTACGTGCGGCACGCGAACCTCGACGTGCGCATCGACGCGAACGTCAGCCCCGCCCAGGACGCGCAGTTCCGGCTGGTGCCCGGCCTGGCGAACGGCAGCGGCCACGTGTCCTTCGCGTCGGTGAACTACCCCGGGTACTACCTGCGGCACTACGGGTACGATTTCGTTCTCGCGCCCGACGACGGCACCGCCACCTTCGCGGGGGACGCCACGTTCCGCCAGGTCGCCGGGCTCGCCAACGCGTCGTGGACGTCCTTCCAGTCGTACAACTACCCCGACCGGTACATCAGGCACTACGACTACCTGCTCCGGCTCGACCCGATCGGCGACGCGCAGGGCCGCGGTGACGCCACCTTCCGCGTGACGACGTGATCTCCGGCGAGCCGCCGTGCGGCTCGCCGGACCCGGGATCTCTTCGCCCGCCCTCCGCGCGAGGGCGGCGGCCGGGCCCGGTCACCTTCCGGGGGAGGCCGTGCTGTCGCGTACCACCAGGCGGGTCGGGACGAGATCGGTGCCCGGCCGGGAGGTCTGGTTCTCGCGAATCTGGACCAGGACCCGCTGCACGCATCTCCTGCCCACCTCCGCGAAGTCCTGGTGGACGGTCGTCAGGGGCGGGATGAAGAAGGCCGCTTCCGGGATGTCGTCGAAGCCGACCACGCTGATCTCGTCCGGGACCACCCGGCCGCGTTCGTGCAGGGCGCGCAGCAGCCCGAGGGCCATCTGGTCGTTGGAGACGAACACCGCCGTGCAGCCGGGCTCGTCGGCGAGCGCGAGACCGGCGGCGTAGCCGGATTCGGCCGACCAGTCGCCGTGCAGGGGTGCCGGCACCGGCCGTCCGGCCTCCTCGAGCGTGGTGCGCCAGGCCTGGGTGCGGCGCTGGGCGGCGTAGGAGGCCCGCGGTCCCGTCACGTGCCAGACGGTCCGGTGTCCCAGGTCGAGCAGGTGGTGGACGGCCCGCCGGGCCCCGTCGGCCTGGTCGGTGTCGACGACGCCGTAGCGGTCGCCGGCGTCGGAGTCCACGACGATGACGACGGGGACCCCGGGGGGCAGGGTCACGGTGCCCGCGTCGAGCAGGTGGATCTCGATGATGACGATGACCGCGTCCACGGCGAGCTCGCCCATCCGGGTGAACGCCCCCAGCACGTTGTCCTGGGTCGGCACGTCGACGGGGATCAGCGTGATGGCGTACCCCTCGGCGGCGGCGTGGGTGGCGATCGCCTCGACCGTGCGGCTGTTGCCGGTGGAGGCGAGGCTGAAGAGGATGACGCCGATGGTGTTGAACTGGCCGTACCGTAGCGCGCGGGCCGCGCTGTTGGGCCGGTAGCCGAGCTCGCGCATCGCCGCGAGCACGTGCTCGCGGGTCGAGTCGACCACTCCCGGATGGCCGTTCGAGACCCGGGACACGGTCTGGGACGAGACGCCCGCCAACATGGCGACGTCGGCCATGGAGACGCGCTGCTTGCGGCGTCCGCCGGGGACGCCCGACCCGCCGCGCTGCGCGCCGCCGGGGGTCGTTCCCGGCTGCTGCCGGCCACCGCCGTTCATCGTTCTCACCCTTCTGGTGTGTTCCGGACGGCCGTCGGCGCCGGGGAAACCTTGACGACCTGTGTGACCGGTGTCACGATACCGCACGAACGTTTACGTAATCATTACTTACGGATTATCACTCATCACCTTGTGTCGGTTTTATTAGACACTTCCTTCCGGGGGTGATGTTTACGTAAACATCATCGGTAGGCGGGAGGGAACCGGTGGTCGCAGCACCGCGGGTGAGCACGACGGCCGGCCGGAGGACGGCGCCCCGCAGGGGGCGGTCGTGGGCGGGATGGCGGTTCGTCGGGCCGTTCATCGCGGTGTTCGCGCTCGTCTTCCTGGCGCCGGTCGTGTACTCGATCCACCTGAGCCTGTTCCGCACCCGGTTGATCGGCGGGACCGCCTTCGTCGGCGCCGACAACTACCTCGCGGTGCTGGGCGACCCGCGCTTCTGGTCCGCCTTCGGCAACGTGACGCTCTTCCTGGTCGTGCAGGTCCCGATCATGCTGTTCCTGTCGCTCCTGGTGGCTCTCGCGATCGACAGCGGCCGGCTGTACGGGACGAGTTTCTTCCGCATCGCGGTGTTCCTGCCGTATGCCGTGCCCGCGGTGGTCGCGACGCTCATGTGGGGCTTCATGTACGGAACCCGGTTCGGCCTCGTCGGCAACCTGAACGAGACGTTCGGGGTGTCGCTGCCGGACCCGCTGTCGTCCGAGCTGATCCTCGCGTCGATCGGCAACATCGTGACGTGGGAGTTCGTCGGCTACAACATGCTGATCCTGTACTCCGCCCTTCGGGTGGTCAATCCGTCCCTGTACGAGGCCGCGGAGATCGACGGGGCGAGCCAGCTCCGGATCGTCTACGCGATCAAGCTCCCCGCGCTGCGCGGAGCACTGCTGATCGCGACGATTTTCTCGATCATCGGTAGTTTCCAGCTCTTCAACGAGCCCAGCATCCTCAGGACCCTGGCGCCGAACGTGATCACGACCTACCTGACGCCGAACCTCTACGCGTACTCGCTGTCCTTCGACGGCCAGCGGTTCAACTACTCGGCGACCGTCGCCATCGTCATGGGCGTGATCACGATGATCATCGCCTATGTCGTCCAGCTCCGCGGGATGAGGAGGGACCGACCGTGACCGCCACCCCCGCGACCACCCGGAAGCCCCGCGCGCGGGCCTCGTCCGGCCCGCTGGTGATCCGGCGCGGCCGCCGGCACCACCCCGCGCGGCGAAACCGGCGCAGCGCCACCCTGACCGCCCTGACCGCGATCATGCTGGTCTACGCGCTGCTCCCGCTGGCCTGGCTGCTGATCAACGCGTCCAAGACGCAGGAGGGGCTGTTCGGCTCGTCCGGCCTGTGGTTCCACCCCGACTTCGCACTGTTCCGCAACATCGCCGACACCTTCACCTACGACGACGGCATCTTCACCCGCTGGCTGCTCAACACCCTGCTCTACGTGGTCGTGGGCGCGGGCGGCGCGACGCTGCTGGCCACGGTCGCCGGGTACGGGCTGGCGAAGTTCGACTTCCCCGGCAGGAAGGCCGTCTTCGCCGTCGTCATCGGCGCGGTGGCGGTGCCGGGCACCGCGCTGGCCGTCCCGACGTTCCTGATGTTCTCCGGGATGGGCCTGACCAACACCCCGTGGGCGATCATCATCCCGTCGCTGATCTCGCCGTTCGGCCTCTACCTCATGTGGATTTACGCCGCCGACGCCGTACCGGACGAGCTCCTCGAGTCGGCGCGGGTGGACGGGGCGCGGGAGTTCCAGGCGTTCCTGCGCATCGGCCTGCCGCTGCTGGCGCCCGGGATCGTCACGGTCCTGCTGTTCGCGGTCGTCGCGACGTGGAACAACTACTTCCTGCCGCTGATCATGCTGAAGGACCCGGACTGGTATCCGCTCACCCTCGGCCTCAAGGAGTGGAACGCCCAGGCGTCCACCATCGGGGGCGAGGCGATCTTCAACCTCGTGATCACCGGTTCGCTGCTCACCATCGTCCCGCTGATCGCGGCGTTCCTGCTGCTCCAGCGGTACTGGCAGTCGGGCCTGGCCGCCGGAAGCGTCAAGGAGTGACCCAGGCCGCGCCCGAACCGTCCCCAGGTACAACCACGAAAGGGACATCCATGACGACAACCCGCCGCCACGCCCTCCTGCTGGGCGCCGCACTGTCGGTGTCGCTGATGACCGCCGCCTGCGCCCCCTCCGGCGGCGGCTCCGGGGCCGCCCCGCCCGCCCGGAGCGCGTCCGCCACCGACCTCCAGGCCGCGCTGGACGCCGGTGGCGGCATCACGATCTGGGCCTGGGAACCGACCCTGAAGCAGGTGGTCACCGGCTTCCAGGCCAAATATCCGAAGGTGAAGGTCAACCTGGTCAACGCCGGCACCGGCAACGACCACTACGCCGCCCTGCAGAACGTGATCAAGGCCGGGTCGGGCGTCCCCGACATCGCCCAGATCGAGTACTTCGCCCTGCCGCAGTTCGTGCTCGCCAAGTCGGTCGCCGACCTGACGGGCTTCGGCGCGGACAAGCTCGACGGCACCTTCACCCCCGGCCCCTGGAACGCCGTCCGCTCCGGCGGCGGGATCCACGGCATGCCCATGGACTCCGGGCCGATGGCCCTGTTCTACAACAAGGAGGTCTTCGACGAGCACGACATCGAGGTCCCGGCCACCTGGGAGGAGTACATCGCGGCGGCGAGGAAACTGCACGCCGCCGACCCCAAGGCCTACATCACCAGCGACACCGGCGACCCCGGGTTCGTCACCAGCATGATCTGGCAGGCCGGTGGCAAGCCGTACAAGGTCGAGGGCACCACGGTGAGCGTCGACTTCGGCGACGCCGGCACGCGGAAGTTCACCTCGGCCTGGCAGCAACTCGTCGGCGACAAGCTCGTCGCGCCGGTCACCGGGTGGACCGACGCCTGGTACAAGGGCCTGGGCGACGGCACCATCGCCACGCTCGTGATCGGTGCCTGGATGCCCGCCAACCTCGAGACCGGCGTCAAGGCCGGGTTCGGCAAGTGGCGGGTCGCCCCCATGCCGCAGTGGGAGAGCGGCGGCAGGGCCACCTCGGAGAGCGGTGGCAGCTCGCTGGCCATTCCCGAGGCGAGCGCGAACAAGACGCTCGCCTACGCCTTCCTCAAGTACGCCGGCGTCGACGAGGGGGTGCGGACCCGGCTGGACGGCGGCGCGTTCCCCGCCACCACCGCTGAGCTGGCCTCCCCGGCCTTCCAGGACAAGGAGTTCCCCTACTTCGGCGGCCAGCGGGTCAACCGGATCCTCGCCGAGTCGGCGGGCCAGGTCGTCGGAGGCTGGTCCTACCTGCCCTACCAGGTCTACGCCAACAGGATCTTCAACGACACCGCGGGCAAGGCCTACATCAGCGGCGTCACCCTGCAGGACGGCCTGAAGGCGTGGCAGGACGCCTCCGTCGCGTACGGCAGGGAACAGGGCTTCACCGTCCGGTGACCCCGCCGTGCTCCTCGTCCCGCCGCAGGGCCGGCCGGCGCAGGACGCACACCTGGCGGGGAGCCAGGGTGAGGTCCGCGGCCAGGCACGGGGCCTGGAGGACCTCGCCCGCGACCTCACCGGCATCGCCCACGGCGACGCTCTCGTCGGTGCGGTTGATGAGGAACCAGTAGTCGGCGTCGTCACCGGTGCGGACCGCCAGCTCCACCGCTCCGGCGACGGCGGCCGGAAGCTCGCGGCGCACCCCTCCGGCCGCCAGGAGCCGGGAGAGCACCGGGCCCAGGCCCTCGGGGCCGAGCCTGGTCGAGACGTAGGACGCCGAGCCGGTCCCGACCGTGCGGGTGGTGACGGCGGGCCGGCCCGCGTACTCGCCGGAGGTGTAGCGGGCGACGACCTCGACGTCCGGCCCGGCGACGTCGATCCGGTCGCTCCACAGTGTGCCGGAGACGCCGAGGTCGAGGTCCACCCGGTCGCCGTCCGGCAGCGGCCCGAACTCCTCGATCCGGATGCCGAGCAGATCGCGCAGCGCGCCGGGGTAGCCGCCGAGCCACACGTGGTCGTGCTCGTCCACGATGCCGGAGAAATAGGTGGTGACGAGATGGCCGCCGCCGGTCGCGTACTCGCTCAGGCGGTCGGCGAGCCCCCGCGGAACGACGTACAGGACCGGGGCGACGAGCAGGTCGTAGTGCGCGAACGCGTCGGCGGAGGTGATGACGTCGACCCGCACTCCGGCCGCCGCGAACGCCGAGTACCAGTCCAGCGCCTCCTGCCGGTACCGCAGCCGTGACGTGGGGTGGGAGTCCAGCTCGCTGGCCCACCAGGAGTCCCAGTCGAATACGATCGCGGCCGCGGCGCGCCGGCGTCGCGTCCCCGCGATCGGCGCGAGCCTCTCCAGGGTCGCGCCGAGGTCCACGACCGAGCGGAAGACCTCGCTGTCCGTGCCGGCGTGCGGGATCATCGCCGAGTGGTACTTCTCGGCCCCTCCCGCCGACTGCCGCCACTGGAAGAAGCACACGGCGTCCGCACCGTACGCCACGTGGGTCAGCGAGTCGCGGACCATACCGCCGGGCCTCTTGGCCGTGTTGACCGGCTGCCAGTTCACCGCGCCGGTGGAGTGCTCCATCAGGAACCAGGGCTCGCCCCCGGCGAGCCGGCCGGTCAGGTTGGCCGAGAACGACAGCTCGTCCTGCGCCTGCGGGCCGGTCTGCAGGTAGTGGTCGTTGGAGACGAAGTCGACCTCGCGCGCCCAGTCGGCGTAGTTCATTCCCTTGGTCTCGCCCATGACCATGAAATTGGTGGTGACCGGGATCTCGGGCGTCAGCTCGGCCAGCGCGCCGCGTTCGGCCCGCAGGTAGTGCTTCAGGGCGTCGGAGGAGAACCGCTTGAAGTCGAGCTGCTGGGTGGGGTTGGAATAGGAGGTGGCCAGGCGCGGCGGCAGGACCTCCTCCCAGCCGTCATAGGTCTGGGACCAGAACGCCGTCGCCCACGCCCGGTTCAGCTCCTCCACCGTGCCGTACCGGTCGCGCAGCCAGGCGCGGAACGCCGTGGCGGCGTCCTCGGAGAAGTCGTAGACGTTGTGGCAGCCGAGCTCGTTGGAGACGTGCCAGGCGGCGAGCGCCGGATGGCTCCCGTACCGCCTCGCCATGGCCCGGACCAGGCGCAGGGCGTGCTCGCGGAAGATCGGCGACGTCGGGCGCCAGTGCTGGCGCCCGCCCGGCCACAGCGTGCGGCCCTCGTGGTCGACGGGAAGGATCTCCGGGTGCCTGGCGGTCAGCCACGGCGGCGGGGACGCGGTGGCGGTCGCCAGGTCCACGGCGATGCCGTGCGCGTGCAGGAGGTCCATCACCTCGTCCAGCCAGTCGAAGGTCCATCGGTCGACCCGTGGCTGGAGCCGTGCCCACGAGAAGATCGCCAGTGAGACGATGTTCACTCCGGCCTGGCGCATCGCCCGGACGTCGTCCCGCCACACCTCCCGCGACCACTGTTCCGGGTTGTAGTCCGCGCCGAAGGCCAGCCGGCGCCGCGAGGTCTCCGAGGGCCAGCGAAGCCAGCGCGGCCCGTGGTCAGCTGTCACTCCCGCTCCTGCCTGTCGTCCAGGGAGACCGTCCGGCCTATGTTTACGTAAACATAGGGTATCCCAGGCCCGTCCCGCCGATCCGGAGACCAAGGTGGGTCACCGCCCGGGCGACGGTCGGCTTCCCGACTTCCCCCGAGCAGCACCACTCGTACCCCGTCCGTACCGGCGGCCCTACCGACCGTCGCGGGAGGTCGCGAGCAGGTGCCCGCGACCTCCCGCGGTCACCCGAGGAGCCCGGGGAGCGGAAGGGCACCCCTTCTCACAGAGCCGCGTCGGGGGCGAGCTTCGCCGTACGGGACCTGAGGAGGAATCCGGCCGCGGCGGCGGTGAAGAACATCAGCACGCCGTAGGTGGCGGCGGGGATGGCCATCTGGGTGTCACCCAGCAGCGTGAGCGCGACCGCGATGGACAGCGTGGCGTTGTGGATGCCGATCTCCATGCAGGAGGCGACGGCCTGGCCGCGCTCGATCCCGGCCAGGCGCGGCACCCAGTAGCCGATGGCCAGGCTGAGCACGCTGAACACCAGTGTGATCGCGCCGACCGAGCGGATGTAGCCGCCGAGGTTGTCCAGCTCCTGCAGCAGGGCACCGACGATCACCACGACCAGGATGACCGCCGAGGCGATCTTCACGGGCGTGTTCATCCGGTCGGCGAACCGCGGCCGCCACGCCCGGATCGCCATGCCGATCGCGACGGGGACGAGCACGATCGCGACCACCTGGACGGTCTTGTCGAACTGCAGGCCCAGCGCGGCCGAGTCGGCGGCGAAGTAGCCCAGCGACAGGTTGGTGACCAGGGGCAGCGTGACGACGGCCAGCACCGAGTTGATCGCGGTGAGCGTCACGTTGAGCGCGACGTCGCCGCCGAACAGGTGGCTGTAGAGATTGGCCGTGGTCCCGCCGGGGGAGGCGGCCAGGAGCATCATGCCCACGGCGAGCGCGGGCGGCAGGCCGAAGGCGAGCACCAGGCCGAAGCAGATCGCGGGCAGCACCAGGATCTGGCAGGCGAGCGCGACCACGGTGGCCTTGGGATAGGCGACGACTCGGCGGAAGTCGGCGATCGTCAGGCCCAGGCCGAGGCCGAACATGATGACCGCGAGGGCGATGGGCAGGAAGACACCGGCAAGAGCCATGGGGGGTGTGTCCTCTTTCTTCTTTCCTTGGACGGGGGTCGGGGGCGGGGCGGCGTCAGGGTGGAGGGGTTCGGTCGTCACGGACGACGCCGGCGCGGCGTCCGCGACGCCGCAGGAGGCCGGAGAAGGCGACGGCGCCCAATCCCGCGACGGTACGGACAAGAGCACGGCGCTGCATGGTGGGTCCAATGATCACGTACATTTCGCGATCACGCCAGGAAGGAACCCCGGCCTTCTCCGGTTCCCGGGATCGCCGTGACATCCGGTCCATCCGGAGGCGCGGTGCCCGGTATCCGGCCGATCGGCCGGTCCACGCCGGCACCCCTCCGCCCCCGCCGCCCTCCCGCACGTGAACCGGGGGCGGGAGCCGCGGCTCCCGCCCCCATCCCCGCCGGGCTACTGCCTTCTGAACGTCTGCGCCGGGCTGCCGTTGCAGTCCCACAGCCGCAGCCTCGCGGCGTTGGCCGTGGAGCCGTTCGGTGAGTCGAGGCAGCGGCCGGACTGGGGGTTGAGCAGCGCGCCGTTGTCCTGCGGTACCCACTGCTGGGCGCCGCCGCCGTTGCAGTCCCACAGCTGGACCGGTGACCCGTTCGCCGTCGCGTTGCCGGTCACGTCCAGGCACCGGTTCAGCGTGCGCAGCGCCGTGCCGTCCCACGCCCAGTGCTGGTCGACGGCGTGGGGCTGGCAGTCCCACAGCTGCACGGCGGAGCCGTTGCCGCCGGTGTCGTCGGCGGCCACGTCCACGCACTTGCCGCCGGGGCCGTTGACGAACGTGGCCCCGCTGGAGCCTCCGCCCAGCCGGAACGTCTGCGCCGCGGCGCCGTTGCAGTCCCACAGCTGAAGCCTGGCCCCGTTGGCCGTGGAGCCGTTCGGTGAGTCGAGGCAGCGGCCGGACTGGGGGTTGAGCAGCGCGCCGTTGTCCTGCGGTACCCACTGCTGGGCGCCGCCGCCGTTGCAGTCCCACAGCTGGACCGGTGACCCGTTCGCCGTCGCGTTGCCGGTCACGTCCAGGCACCGGTTCAGCGTGCGCAGCGCCGTGCCGTCCCTGGTCCAGTGCTGGTCGGCGGCGTTGATCTGGCAGTCCCACAGCTGCGCGGCGGAGCCGTTGCCGCCGGTGTCGTCGGCGGCCACGTCCACGCACTTGTTCCCGGGGGCGCTGATCGGCCGGCCGGGCGGGGGCGGGGCGGTGTTCAGCCGCTTCGACGCCGCGATGATGCCGAGGTTGGCCGCCCGGACCCGGGCGGCGTCGAACTTCACCACCTGCCGGTCGTAGGTCCAGAAGCCGTTGACCTCGCCTTCGACGTCGAACGGCTGCGTGTAGACGAGCGCGCTGAGCCCGCGGGTGTGCATGAGGTTCGCCGACTGGCTGACGAGGCTCACGTACCGGTCGGTGATCGACTGCGCGTTCGGGTGCATCTCGTACGCGCCGAACTGGCCGTTGGGGCTGTACTCGTGACCGGGGACGCGCACGCCCAGCCCGCCGTACTCGCCGAGCACGGCGGTCCGGGTGCTCGACGGTGTCGGCGAGTCAGGTCCTACGTAGATGTGCCAGTCCATCATGTCGCCGTTGCCCGGGTCGCCCTTGGAGGCGCAGCAGTTGTAGCCGCTGTGCCCGTTGACGAGCCTGGTGGGATCCTGGTTCTTGACGTTCTGGATGATCCGGGTGGTGTCGGCGAGGTTCCACTCGCCCCATCCCTCGTTGAACGGGACGTAGGCGACGACCGCGGGGGAGGAGCGGTGCTCGTCGACGAGTTCCCTCAGCTCGCTCTCCCACTGCGTGTGGTGGGCGGCGTTGCCCCCGCCCATGCTCGGCATGTCCTGCCAGACCAGCAGGCCGAGGCGGTCGGCGTGGTAGAACCACCGCTGCGGCTCCACCTTGATGTGCTTGCGGACCATGTTGAAGCCGAGGTCCTTGGTCTTCTGCAGATCGCTCGCCAGCGCGGCGTCGGTGGGCGCCGTGTGCAGGCCGTCCGGCCAGAAGCCCTGGTCCAGCACGCCGTTCTGCATGACGAACTGGCCGTTGAGCGTCAGCGCGAGCCGCCCGTTGACCACGGCCTTGCCGACCTCGCGCATCCCGAAGTAGTGCGTCGTCTGGTCGACGGTCGCGTTCGCGCCGTTCCGCAGGGAGATCCGCAGGTTGTACAGGAACGGATCGTCCGGCGACCAGCGCCGCGCGTTGGGGACGGGGACACTGAAATCGGTGAACCCGCCGGTCGCGGTGCCGACGACGGTCGAGCCGTTCATCGCCTCGGCGTACACTGAGTGTCCCGACACGTCGCCGCGGGTGAACACGCGCACCCGCAGGGTGTTGTTGCCGAGGTTGGGGTAGAAGTCGACGCTGTAGATCGACGAGGCCGGGGTCGGCTCCAGCCACACCGTCTGCCAGATGCCCGACGAGGGCGTGTAGAAGATGCCGCCGGGGTTGCGGACCTGCTTGCCGCGGGCGGGGTTGGTCCCGCTCGCCCCGGAGTCCGACGGGTCGAAGACCCGCACGATCAGCTCGTTCGTCCCGCCGTTGAGCTGCGGGGTGATGTCGAACTCGAACCGGTCGTAGCCGCCGGTGTGCCCGCCGACCTGTACGCCGTTCACCCACACGGTCGTCTGCCAGTCCACGGCGCCGAAGTGCAGCTGCACCCGGCGGCCGGTCCAGCCGGCCGGCACGGTGAACGTCCGGCGGTAGAACAGGTAGTAGCGGTTGTCGTTCGCCGGCCGCTTGATGCCCGACAGGGCGGACTCCACCGGGAACGGCACGTTGACGCGCTCCGGCAGCGTCTGGCCGAACACGGGGGCGTCGTTCGTGGTCGACTGCCGCAGCTGCCACTCTCCGTTGAGGTTCAGCCAGTCCGGCCGGGTCATCTGCGGGCGGGGGTACTCCGGCAGCGGCGTGCCGTTCAACGCCTGACCCGTCCACGGCGTCGTCAACGGCGAGGGCTGGGCCGGGGCGGCGCCGGCCTGCGGCGCGCCGACGACGAGCATGGCGAGGCCGACGACGCAGACGACGACGGAGTGCAGCAGTCGTCGCCGATGGCGTGTTCGTTGCATGGAATCTCCTCAGGGGGGTGGTGGTTCGGAGATGCGGGGCCCGGCGAGGCCGGCGGGGGTGGCCCGGGTCATGGACCGGCCGGAAGCGGATCCGCGGCGTCGCCGCCGCGGGAGCGCGGCCTCCATGACCACGGCGGTCTCCCTCCTACGTGGTTCCGCAGGTGCCCGCCACGAACCGGTATGGCGCGCACCCAACGGGGATGATCAAAAGTGAATACTTTGAAACATCTATGTGTCAATATTTGATCGAATATGATCAGCCCAATCCTGAAATCGTGGGCCCGTCTCGGCGGCAGGCCTCGACGCGAGAAGCTCGGCGGTCTACCGGCCCTCTCCCGCCGGCGGTCTCGAAGACGCGCGGCGGGGAAGAACGAGCACCGATTCGTCCAAGCCACGGCCGCCCTCGGCGCGCACCATATGGACAGGAGGTGCGTATGACGAGCAACGACGAGGCGACCGCGACGACCGGCGGCGCCACGATGGACGGGCTCACCGCGTGGCGGGCCCTGACACCGCTGATGGATCTGGTGACCCCGATGGCGCTCCGGGTGGCCGTCACCCTGCGACTGCCCGATCTGGTGGACGAGGACGGTTCGGACATCGACGACCTGGCCGCCCGGGCCGGCGCGGACCCGGACGCGCTGGGCCGGCTGCTGCGCCATCTGGTCTGCCACGACGTGTTCGTCGAGCCCCGGCCCGGCACGTTCGCGGCGAACGGGACGGCCGTCCTGCTGCGCCGGGACCACCCCTCCGCGATGTGGCGGTGGCTGGACCTGGACGGGTTCGGCGGCCGGATGGACCTGGCCTTCACCGGCCTGGCGGACACGGTACGCACCGGCCGACCGGCCTGGCCGGCGGTGTTCGGCGCACCGTTCTGGCACTATCTCGACGCGAACCCCGAGCTGAGCGCCTCCTTCGACGCGACGATGGCGGCCAACACCGGGTACGGCGAGCTGGCGGAGGCCTACGGCTGGTCGGCGCTGACCCGGGTGGCCGACGTCGGCGGCGGTACCGGGGCGCTGCTGGCCGAGCTGCTGTCGCGCCACGAGGGCCTGCGCGGTGTGCTGATCGACCTGCCGGACACCGCGTCACGCGCGCAGCGGTGCCTGGCCGGGCGCGGGCTGGCGGACCGGTGCGAGACGGTCGGGCGGAGTTTCTTCGACGAGCTGCCCGGCGGCGCCGACGTGTACGTGCTCAACCGCGTGCTGCACGACTGGGCCGACGCCGAGGCGACCGCCATCCTGCGCCGCTGCGCCGGTGCGGCGGGCCGGCGCGGCCGGGTGCTGATCCTTGAGTCACCGATCGTCTCGGGGGAGGACCCGGCCATGTTCGCGGAGATGAACCTGCGGATGCTGGTCCTGGCCGGTGGCCGGGAACGGACCGTCGACGACTACCGGGCGCTGGCCGCGGCCGCCGGGCTGCGGATCGCCGCCGTGCGCGACATCACGGCGCGGCACACCGTCGTCGAGTGCGTCCCGGCCGCAGTCGACGCCTGACGGTCCTTTTCCCACCGGGCCGCGGCGCGTACCCGGCGGGCACCTCGCGCGGGGAGGGCGGCGTGCGCGTGGCGAGGTTTCACACGGAGGTCTCCTTCAGGTCGAGGACGAAGGCGAACGGGTCGGGGTACCCGGCCCAGACGTCGGAGCCGGCCAGGGTCTCGTCCTCGGTGAGCAGGCAGGAGTCCAGCAGCCGAAGGATGCGGTCGCGGTCCAGGTCGGGGCCGGTGAAGGCGAGGTGCTGGACGCGGTCGCCGAGCTGGGGGGTCCAGTCGAGGGTGGCGGCCATGCGGCGGGCGGGGCTCTCCATCTCCCAGGCGGCCTCGGGCAGGGTGACCAGCCAGGGGCCGGCGTCCTCGACGCTGACGACACCCGCCACGGCGTCCCAGGCGAGCAGGCGTTCGTGCCGGTTGGCCAGCCAGAACCGGCCGCGGCTGCGGACGGTCTCGGTGACCAGCTCGTCGACGGCGTCGAACAGCCGCTGGGGGTGCAGGGGGCGCAGCCGGTGCCAGACCACGGTGGAGATCTCCCCGGTCCGCGCGTCGCAGGGCAGCTGGGCGGTCGCCGGGTCGACGCGGGCCCCGAGCATCTCCACGTCGATCCCCGCACCGGTGACGGCGGGCAACACGAGGTCAGGGGGACCGGCCGGGGTGGTGGGGGCGAGGTGGCCGAGCACGGCCAGGGCCAGTTCGACGTCCTCCTCGTCCGCGCCGGACACGACGAGTGCGGTGGCGTACTCGATCTGGCGGGTGAGCACCCCGGCCAGGTGGCGCTCGTCACCGGCCGCCGCGTGTTTGCCGTGCGCGGCCAGGGTGTCGCCACAGCAGACGTCCTCGGTCGCGCGTGCCGCGTCCAGCGCGGTCAGCACCCCGGTCAGGCGCAGGCGGTGCACGGTGTCCTCGTGCCAGGCGAGGGCCTCGGCCACGGTCCTGGGCTCGACCGAGTCCCACAGCTCCACGATGAGCAGCGGCGCCGAGTCCGCCCGCGACAGCAGGACGGGAACGAGGTCCTCGCGCACGGTGCAGGTGACGCAGCCGTGCGCGAGCCGCACCTCGTGCAGATCCAGCGTCCCCGACGCGTCGCGCACGACGCGTTCCACGCGCCCGGTGCTCACCTGTCGCAGGTCGTGGTGGATCGCCACCGATCCGGGATGCTCGGCGAGCAGGCGGTCGACCAGGGCCGAGCGCGGTTCGGGATGCAGTCCTGCGACGATGACGACGGGGACGGACATGACGGCTCCTCTCGTGGTACGGGGTTCACCGCGCGGGTTCGCGGTGGCGGCTCCGGGGTGCGGGCCGGCCTTCGGGGCGGTTCCCGGAAGGCGGCTCTCGGAAGGTGGTTCTCAGGGAGTGAGGAGGCCGCGCCGGTAGGCGCGGACAAGCCGGCGTGGTATCAGCAGCTCGTGCGCGCCGATGGTGACCGGGACGAGGTCGGGTGCGGTGGCCTTCCACTGTGAGCGGCGGTGGCGGGTGTTGCTGCGGGAGGTCTTGCGTTTGGGGACGGCCATGTCGGGGTGTTCCTTACCAGCTGGATTTGGTGACGCCGGGCAGTTCGCCGCGGTGGGCCAGCTCGCGGAAGCGGATCCGGGAGAGCCCGAATTTGCGCAGGTGGCCGCGCGGGCGGCCGTCGGTGGCGTCGCGGTTGCGCACCCGGGTGGCGCTGGCGTCGCGTGGTTGGCGGCTCAGCTCGCGGACGGCCCGGGCTCGCTCGCCGGGGGAGCCGGTACGGATGATCTCCTTGAGCTCTGCCCGGCGCTCCGCGTGGCGGACGACGACGAGTTTGCGCCGCTCGTTGGCCGCGATCTTGCTTTTCTTCGCCATCAGATCCGTTCTCCCCGGGCGCGGATGCGGGCCACGGCGGCCTCGACGCCGATCTTGTCGATGGTCTTGACTGCTCGGGCGCTGAGCGTCAGCCGTACGAAGCGGCCCTCGGCGGGCAGCCAGTAGCGGCGGGGCTGGATGTTGGGACTCCAGCGGCGGCGGGTGCGCCGGTGGGAGTGGGAGACGTTGTTGCCGAAGACCGGTTTGACGCCGGTGAGCTGGCAGTGGGCGGACATGCGGTTTCCTTCCTGGGAGCGGAACGCCACGGGGTGGCGGTCGGGGTGGACGTCTTCTCTCGTCGCGTCAGCGGTCCTCTCGGAACAGCACGTGCCGGCGGACGACCGGGTCGTATTTGCGCAGGCTGAGCCGGTCGGAGTCGTTGCGGCGGTTCTTGCGGGTCACGTAGGTGTATCCGGTGCCCGCGGTGGATCGCAGCTTGATCACCGGTCTCACGTCGTTTCTGGCCAAGCGTCTTCACTCCTGGGAGGGGGACGGGTGAGCCAATGATAGCGATAATCGTTTTCATTTGTGAAACGAGGGGGTGGTGTCCGCTGTCGCGTCGGACTGGGAACGGCCGGCGAGGTCGATGCCTCGTTATAAATCTACATTGTAAAGGCGTCGGGCAGTTTCAAGATCAAAAAAAGCATGACGGACTGAAGGCGCCCACCAAAAGACGGGGGGCCTCCGGGGTTCGGCGGGATCGTGGACGTAGATCGTTGAAAGCGGTAGCGTCGGCCGGGTAGCCAGGTGACAGGAGCCGCTGGATGTCCTCGAAAACGGTCAGGCCACCCCGTGTCCCGTCCCGGCCGGACGTTCGCCCGTCCGTCCGGGCGCGTCACGTCGCGGCCGTTCTCGCCGCCGTCGCGATAGCCGGGCCGGTGGGCTATCTCCTCGGTAGCCCCGACGCCTCCCAGGTCGCCGTCGCCGAGATGCGGGAGGCGGAGACGAAGCGGGACGTCCAGCAGATCGGTGAGCTGACCTCCACGGCGCGGGTGACCGCCGGTGAGCTGAACGGGGTGCTGTCCGGGCTCGCGGAGGTGCTTCCCCGGGATGGGAAGCCCGGCGCGCGGTCGGCGGAGTCGGCGGAGGTCGACGGGTGGCGGAGCGTTCTGCGGCGGGCCGTCGACAGGCATGCGGAGACTCCCTCGGGGACGACCGCGACCAACGTGGCTCGTGCGGGATTCCGTAGTGCGGTGGACGCCATGGCGATCGCGGTCGATTCGTACGCGTCCGGCCGGGGGCTCCCCGCGGATCTGCGGCAGCCCTTCCTCGATCTGGCGGCCCGTCAGCGGTCCGCGGCCGTCGCGACGTGGTCTGTCGCGGCGACACAACTCGACCAGATCAATGTCGACGCCGGCCACGGTCACCAGCACGTCTACCTGACGAGCGCTCCGGGGGAGGGGGGCATGTCCGCGGACAGTGTTCCGGAGGGCAGTCACGGTTAGTCCTCCTCGGGGCCGGTGCGGGCGGCCGCGGTCCGGGTCCTGTCCGGCGGTCCCGGTCCGGTGGGGGGAGTCCTGGGCGGTGAGGTGCGGTGCGGGCCGTCGGCCGTCGCCCGGCCGTCGCTAACCGTCGCGGTCTTCCCGCTCCTCCCGGTGCGCCGACCTCGGAGATTCGGACGTTGACGGGAGGGCCGTGGCGATGCAGTCGAGGACGCGCTTCAGTCCGTACCGGAACTGGTCGTCGCGGCTCAGGTGCGGCTGGCGCGCCTCCATCACGATCTTGGTGAAGATCGGGTATTCCCCGCTTTTCACCAGCCGGTCGATGTACGGGTAGCTCCGTGCCATCCACTCCGACTCGCTGAGCCCGCTGCGGCGGACTTCCTTGGCCGAGCTGATCTCCTCGCGGACGGTGCCTTCGATGTAGCTGTTCAGCATGGCTATGAGGCTGAGGTTCTCGTCGATGGAGACGAGGGTGTCGAGCACTCCCATCAGCCGTTCGATCAGGAGCAGCTGGTTGGGGCCGAAGCTGGGGAGTGACCTTTGTACGGTGGCGATCCACGGGTGTCTCAGCCACATCGCCCGCAGTTCGTCGGCGTAGCGTGTCAGGTCCGCGCGCCAGTCGTCGGAGGGTAGTCCGGCGAGGTCGATTTCGCCCATCAGCCGGTCGGCCATGAGTGCGATGAGGTCGTCGCGGCTTGGGACGTAGCGGTAGAGGGACATCGCGCCCGTGCCGATCTCGGCGGCGATCCGCCGCATGGTGGCGGCCTCCAGGCCTTCGGTGTCGGCGATCCGGACGGCTGCCTCGGTGATCTGGGTGCGGCTGTAGGTCGGCTTCGGCCCGCGGGCGGGGCGTTCGGGCCGCATCCAGATGTTCACGTATTCGGTGTCGGTCACTGTTGCACCCCCTACTTGCGTACATAGTACCCAGTAACTTAGCCTGGCCGCCTTGACCGCGTACAATGTACCCAGTGGAGGAATCATGGCGGATCCGGTCGTCTTCGCCGAGGGGCTGCACAAGTCCTTCGGCGACACCCGGGCGCTGCGGGGGCTGGACCTGAGCGTTCCGAGAGGAACGGTCTGCGGCGTGCTGGGGCCCAACGGCGCGGGGAAGACGACCGCGGTGCGCATCCTGGCGACCTTGTCCGATCCCGATGCCGGGCACGCCCGCATCGCGGGGTACGACGTCGTCCGCGAGGCCGGCAAGGTGCGCGCCAGGATCGGGCTCGCGGGCCAGTACGCCGCCGTGGACGAGAAGCTCACCGGCCGTGGCAACCTGCGCATGTTCGGGCGCCTCTACCACCTGTCCCGGCGCGAGGCGTACCGGCGGGCCGACGAGCTGCTCGAACGCTTCGGTCTGATGGACGCCGCCGATCGGCAGGTCACCGGCTACTCCGGTGGCATGCGGCGCCGTCTCGATCTGATCACCAGCCTCATGCTGCGCCCCGAGGTGCTCTTCCTGGACGAGCCGACCACTGGTCTGGACCCGCGCGGCCGTGGCGAGATCTGGGACAACGTCCGCGAGCTGGTGGCGGACGGCACCACGGTGCTGCTCACCACGCAGTACCTGGAGGAGGCCGATCAGCTGGCCGACGACATCGCCGTCGTCGACCGCGGACAGGTGATCGCCACGGGCACGCCCGACGAGCTGAAGGCCACGATCGGCGACCGCCTCGACGTCGTTCTCGAAGACCTCGCCGCCCTGCGTCCGGCGGTGACCGCGCTGAAGGCCCTGGCCGGGACCGATCCCACGGTGACCGGCGCCGACCGGCTCAGCGTCGCCCTGCCGGGCGGCGGCTTCCGGCTCGCCGGCATCGTGCGCGAGCTCGACCGCGCCGGGGTCGCCGTGGCCGACGTGCGGCTGCGCCGTCCCACCCTGGATGAGGTGTTCCTGCGCCTCACCGACCGGAAGGAGCTGGTCCGATGACCGACCTTGCCCCGCCGCTGGGCCGCCGCCTGCGGTGGACGTTCACCGACGGGCTGACCCTGGTCGGCCGCGAGCTGGGACGGCTGCGACACGATCCGGGCGAACTCGTCGCCGCGCTGGTCTTCCCGGCCGTCATGGTGGTGTTGTTCGGGTACGTCTTCGGCAGCGCGATCCAGGTACCGGGCGGCGGCGACTACCGCGAGTACCTCATGCCCGGGCTGTTCGCGATGGTGACCTTCTCGGCGGTGATGGGGGTCATGACGCGGACGGCCGCCGACGCCTCCCGCGGTGTGATGGACCGGTTCCGCTCCATGCCGATGGCGCGCTTGGCGGTGCCGTTCGGGCAGACCGGCGCCGACTCCCTGGTCGGCCTGCTGATGCTGGCCATCATGGTGGGGGCGGGCCTGCTGGTGGGCTGGCAGCCGCATCGCGGCCTGGTCCCCACGGTCCAGGCGTTCCTGCTGATGATCGTGCTGCGGTACGCGCTGAGCTGGGTGGGCGTCTATGTGGGTCTGGCGGTGAAGAACGACCAGGTCGCCGACTCGATGGTGCCGCTGTTCCTGCCGTTCACGATGCTGTCGAACGCGTTCGTCCCGACCGGCGGCATGCCGGGCTGGCTGCGTTTCCTGGCCGACTGGAACCCGGTGAGCGCGCTCACCGCCGCCTCCCGGGAGCTGTTCGGCAACCCGGGCGTGCCGTCCGGGGAGTTCGGGGACACGGCTTGGCCGCTCGCGCATCCGGTGGCCGCCGTCCTGCTCTGGTCGGTCGTGCTGCTGGTGGTGTTCGTCCCGTTGTCGCTGCGTGCCTACAGGCGCAGGGGCCGGTGAGGGCCCGGGCCGACGGGCCGGACCGCCGGTCGTCGCCGATCGGCGAGGACGACCGGGACATGGTCGTGCGGCGTCTGCAGGAGGCGTACGCCGAAGGGCACATCTCGCACGAGGAGTTGGACGAGCGCCTCCATCGGGCGCTCACCGCCGGGACGCACGGCGAGCTCGGGTCGGCTCTGGCCTCGCTCCCGGAGGAGGCGGGCATCACGTCCACGATCGCCGCCGTCGGCGGACGGATCCGGCGGCGCGGCGCGTGGCGGGTACCTCGGATCCTCAAGGTCGAGTCCGCGCTCGCGAGGGTGCACCTGGATCTGTCCCGGGCGGTCATCGAGCATCCGGTGGTCGACATCGAGCTGTACCTGGGTACCGGCGGAGCCAGGATCACGGTGCCTCGCGACGCGATCGTCGACGTCGAGGATCTGCGCACCGGATGGAGGGGCCCGCGCTATCGGCCCCGGCGGTGTTTCCGCCCCGGCGGGCCGAGGATCCGGATCTCCGGGGCCATGGGATTGGGGCGGTTGAGGATCCGTCATGCGCGGCGTTGAGGTCCCGTCGGGTATCGGGAGTGCCGGTCCGGCATTTCTTGTGCGCCGCGATGGACTCCGGCGACATGGCATGCTTGCGCCGGCCGGCGCCCCTCCCGGCCGGGGTGTTTCCTCGCCGCTGGACGCATGTCGGCGTGCGCTTCTCCGTGACGCCCGAACTCGTCACGTGCCGCTCGACGGCCCCGCCCCCGGGTGACCTTCGGCGGCATCCGGTCCGGGTGCCGGTTCTTCCCGTCTGCCTCATTCTCCCTTCGGGGGCGTGCCGATGACGGCGGACGCAGAGGTGGAGGGGTGATTCGCCGGTCCGCGCGCCGAGCTCGGTGTCGACGGGCCTGTCGTGGTCTCGTCGAGTGGGCCCTCGCTCATCGGGCCGGAGGGTTTCGTGCGAGCCGGCGCGCCGAGTGCGAGCAGCAGCAATCCTGCCGAGGCCCATGCGGCCCAGTCCCCCAGGGCGGTGTAGAGGGTGGCCGAGCCCTTCCGAGGCAGGGTGGCCGTGACCATGGTCATGCCCGTTCTGTCGCTGTGGCGCTCGGTCACGATCCGGCCGAGGGCGTCGCTGACCGTCAGTCGTCCCTCGCGTGCGGTGCGAGCCACCGCCAGGCCGTTCTCCACGCCGCGCACCACCGCCATGCGGCTGTGCAGCCAGGCGTCCTCGTCGAAGTCCCAGGCAGGTGCGAGCAGGGCGGCGACGCCGGCCTTGCCGTAGGCCCTGACCAGGCCGGGGAAGTCCAGGTCTTTGCAGATGATGAGGCCGAGCCGGTTGCCGTCGAGGAAGGCCAGGTCGGTGCCGGGCCGGAATTCGCGCTCCACCTCGGGGATCATGTGGTGTTTGTCGTAGCGCACGCCGGAGGGGTAGCTCATCGCGCTGTTGGTCTCCATGGCGATGCCCACGATCACCTCCACGCCCGGGCGGGTGAACGGCAGGTCGGTGGTCTTGAAAACCTTCTCGGGCAGCACCACGATCTCCGCACCGTGGGTCACCGCGGTGTCCACCGCCTCGCCGTACCGGCGGACGAGGTCCTCGGAGTTGTCCGTCGCGACCAGTGCGACTTTCCGTCCTCCGGTGTCGGCGGGCGTCGTGAGCCGTAGGAGGCCGTGGCCGAGCGTGAGCGCGACCAGCGCGCCCGAGATCACCGCTGTGCGTGGCCGCAGGACCGCGATGGAGGCGGGTACGAACAGCAGGAGGAAGGTGATGCCCCAGACCCCGGTGACCGAGGCGGTCTGCAGCACGGGCAGGAAGTCGGCCTGCGTGTAGGCCAGGCTCCACCAGGCCCCGTGCGGTCCGGCGAGGTTCATGGCGTACTCGGTGGTGACCCAGACGGCCGGTAGGGCTGAGGCCGCCAGGAGTGGCCTGCCGCGTGCGAGCAGGGTGCGGAAGAGCAGCACGCCCAGGCCGTAGCAGAGGGCGGGGCCGGCGATGAGGGCGGCGGCCAGCGTGGGCGGCATCTCAAGGGGTCCGGTGAAGTACGGCAACATCTGCGCCTGGCCGGCGAGCCAGACGAGTGTCCCGGCGGTGAAGGCCGTGCCTCTGCCCGTCTGGCGAGCCAGGAACAGGACAGGTAGTGGTGCGAGCCAGGTGAGCCACCAGATGGGGTGGAGGCCGGTGCCGAAGTGCGTCAGGAGGGCGGAGGCGAGGGTGAGGAGGATGCGTGCCATGCCGATGATCGTGCTTTCTCGCACTCGGCCGGCGCGTCACTCGCGGGTGTGATCTCCGTTGTCACTCTCGCCGGCGACCACCAGCCCGGATTCGTAGGCGAGTACCACGGCCTGGACCCGGTCTCGCAGGTCCAGTTTGCCGAGCATGCGGCTGACGTGTGTCTTGACCGTGTGTTCGGTGACCACGAGTGCGGCGGCGATCTCCGCGTTCGACAGGCCGTGCGCGACCAGCTTCAGCGTCTCGCGCTCGCGTTCGGTCAGTGCGTTCAGCCTGGTCGTCAGGCGGGGGGCGACGCCGTGGGCGGGTCTGCGCACCAGGTCGTCGAGTAGCCTTTTGGTCGCCGCCGGGGCCAGCAGGGCCTCACCCGAGGCGACGGTGCGCACGGCGTGGGCCAGTTCGTCGCGCCGGATGTCCTTCAGCAGGAAACCGCTCGCTCCTGCCCGGACCGCGTCGTAGACGTACTCGTCGAGGTCGAACATGGTGAGTACGAGTACTTTGGCGGTGGTGGTGGCGCAGATCTCCTTGGTCGCCTCGATGCCGCTCATGCCCGGCATTCGCACGTCCATCAGGACCACGTCCGGCTGGAGTCGCCTGGCCGCGGCGATCGCCTCCTGTCCGTCGGCGGCTTCACCGACCACTTCCATGTCCGGCTGCGCTTCCAGGATCAGCCCGAATCCCGCGCGGAAGAGGTCTTGGTCGTCGGCGATGAGCACCCGTAACATGCGGGCTATTCAAGCGGAAATTCAGCTCTCACCATGAATCCTCCGTTCCGTCCCGCTTCGGCGTTGAGTGTCCCGCCGCATGCCGTCGCCCGTTCCCGCATCCCGGCCACCCCGTATCCGCCGCCCTCGCCCGGTCCTCGCCCGTCGTCGGCGATTTCCACTGTCAGGTTCTGTCCCCAGGTCAGAGTGAGGCGTGCGGCACGCGTACCGGCGTGCTTGCGCACGTTGGTGAGTGCCTCTTGGACGATGCGGTAGACGGCGGCCTCGATGTTTTCTGTGGTCAGGCGCGGGGTGCCGGCGGTCGTGCTCACCACATCGAGACCGCTGCGGTCGAGCAGCGCGGGGAGGTTGGCCAGACGCGGCTGAAACAGTGACTCGCTCAGGCGCTCGCCGGTATGGCCCCATGCCGGTCCGTTGCTTTCGCCCGGGATTCGCAGGGCGGCGAGCGCCCCTCGGAGTTCGGTCAGCGCGCCCCTTCCGGTGTCGGCGATCGTGTCGAAAACCGTTTCGGCCTTGTCGGGGTCGCTGCGTATCACCACTGGCCCGGCTTCGGCCTGGACCACCATCAATCCAACGGAATGGGTGACGATGTCATGCATGTCGCGCGCGATCCGGGTGCGTTCCTCGGCCGCCGCCGCGATGTGCTCCTGCTGCTGTCGCCGCGCCCGCTCGGTCAGCTCGGCGGCTCGTGAGCGGCTCGCCCTGGTGCTGGTGCCCAGCGCGTAGGCGGCCACGAAGGCGGTCCCCACCAGCCGGAAGGTCTCCTCGCTCTCTCCTGGCAGTACCAATGAGGAACCCACGGCCGCCACGATCAGTGGAATCGCCGCCAGCCTCTTCCGGGCGGGGCTCAGGTCGGCGATCGTGTAGACGGCCAGCAGCGGCCCGAAGGGCAGGAACGGTTTCTCCCACGTCACCAGCACCGACATCGCCGCCCCGACCACCACCGCCACCGCCATCGGCGCCTGCCTGCGCCACCCCACCGGTACCGACGCCAGCAGCCCCAGCCCGATGATCCACCATGGATGGGGGTCGGGCGGGAGAAGCGGCACCATCGTGGCCAGGACCACGCTCACCGTGAGTACCCCGTCGACCGTCCTACTGGCCCGGGCCGCTGCGAACATCCGCCTATTATCCGGATTCGTCCGCCTGCTGCCCTCACTCTCAAGAGTGATCATTCCGGTTACGCGGCGCACTCCTGGGACCTGTACGAAGTTCGGATCTTTAAGCGGGGTGAAGGCTTCGAAGCCACGAGACGGCTCCGCGTAGATGAGGGCCGGCCAGGTAGCTTTCGGGCGTCTTATCGAAGCGGAAAGCCGGCCCGCGCCATTCCTTGACCCGGTTGATGCAACGTTCGGCCGGGTTGCGCTGCTTGTAGAGCTCGGAGTCATGGTTGATCGGGCGGCCGCCGAGAGAGCCGCGTCTCTTGCGGCTGGCCGCCTGGTCGGCCTTGTCCGGGATGACGGCCTTGATGCATCGCCACATCACCGCATTGAACTGCTGCCGCAAGTCCGGGATCGGGCCTCGTTCACCCAGGGGCAGGTGAGGCTCGATCAAGCACCATTCCTCATCGGTGAGCTCTCCACGCGCCATGACGATGGCCTACCCGGACCGCAGACCAAAGCGCAGGCGAATCCCTGTGATCTCGACTCCGTACAGGCCCTGAAGCGGCGTGCAGCGTCGTCGTCCCATTCCTTGGGTACGAACAGCCGCCAGGAGGTCGGCATGGGCGACCAGACGGTTCCTCACCCGTTCGCTCGTCGTCCGCATCGCGAACACCGTCGGATGGGCGTGCCCGTTCAGGTCGTGACCTTGTCGTCGAAGTCGATGCGGTGGTCGTACAGCCAGCTGAGGGCTTGCGGGCCGCCGAGCCGCTTCATGAGCACGGGGAACATCGCGTCGCGGATCACTCGGCCCGGTCCGGTGGCGGACTTGCTCCGGTTGACCTGCTGGGCACCGGCGTGCACTTTGCGCAGGCGTCCCTCGCGAAGCCGTTGGTAGGCCGCGAAAGCGTCGGCCACCGGCAGGTCGCGCAGGCAGCGGGCGAGCTCGACGGCGTCCTCCATGGCCATCGCGGCCCCCTGTCCCGAGCTGGGAGAGGTGACGTGGGCGGCGTCGCCGATCAGTACGGTCCGGCCCCGGTACCAGGTTCTTGGCGCTTTCATCTGGTGGGACACGAACCAGTCGTACCCGGCCGGCGTGGCCTGGACGATCCGAGCGGCGGGCGAGGTGTCGGCCGAGAGGAGTTCCTGCAGCCGGTGGTGCCACTGTCCGGCGGGGATCGCCGCCAGTTCGGCGGGGGAGGGTTCTTGACCGGCGGGGATGTTGACGAACCACCAGACGCGGCCGTCCTGGTGTCGCGCGTAGCCGAAGAACGCTCGTTTGCCGAACACCATGTGGAAGGTGCCGGGCTCGCCCTTCAGGTCGAGTTCTGCGAATCCGTTGGTGCCGAAGACGCCGCAGTAGCGGGGGCGGGGGGCGTCGGGAGCCACGAATCGCCTGGTCGTCGAACGCATGCCGTCGGCGCCGATGAGCACGTCGCCGACCGCTTCGCCGCCGTCGGCGAAGCGTGCGACGACGTGCTGTCCGCGGTGGCCGACCTCGACGAGGCGTCTGCCGTACTCGGTACGCACACCCTTGACTGTGACGTGATCGTGCAGCACGGCGTACAGGTCGGCGCGCAGGATCTGGACGGCCGTCGTGCCGTCTGACAGGGGGGTCGGGACGTCTTCACCCAGTCGTCGGCCGTCGCCGAGCCACATGACGCCTCGCGGGCAGGGGAATCCGGCGTCGGCGACGGCGCGGTGGACGTTCAGGATTCGCAGCGCCGCCAGCCCGTTGGTGGACAGCCCCATCGAGGCGCCCACGCCGTGCGCGCTGAGGGGGTGGGCCTCATAGATGGTCGAGTCGATGCCGGCCTTCTGCAGCGCCAGGGCCGCCACCGGCCCGGCGACTCCGCCGCCGATGATCAGAGCTTTCATTGGTTACCCTTCACGGTGAGTCAACAACTTGAAGAAGTAGCATCTTCAAGATGATTACTTCTTAAGGAAGCTACTTTGCCGAGGAGCGAGATGTCAAAGGGACGAGGAGAACTGGAGGCCGCCGTCGTCGCGCTGATCCCGCAGTTCGTCAGCGCGACGACGCTGTTTCAGAACGCCGTGGCCGACCAGCTCGGCGTGCCGGTCAACGACCTGCACTGTCTGAACCTGGTGGGCTCGGGCCAGGCTGTGACCCCCACGCAGATCGCGGAGCGCATGGGCATGACCACCGGCGCCGTCACGAAGATGCTCGACCGGATGCAGGAACAGCGGCTGATCCGGCGCGAGCACGACCCCGGTGACCGCCGACGCGTGATCATCAGCCAGTTGCCCGACCGCCTCGCCGAGCTCGGCGAGCTCTACCGGCCGATGGCCGTCTTCCTGCAGCAGCGCCTGACGGCCTGCACCACCGACCAACTCCGGTTCCTCGCCGATTTCACCGGCGCGGCCCGAGACGTCGCCCTCGACCAGTCCGCCCTGCTGCGCAGTACCGGAAAAGCGCACGCCACGCGCAAGTCCGCGGCCGGCAAGGATGGGCCCTGAGCGGCGGCCCCGCACGCGCGGACGGTCTTCCACACCGCGCCCGTATGCGGATCGCCGCCGGGGCCCGCCACAGGCGCCGGCGACAACCCGCAGTTTCGCGCTGCCCTGGCCCGGGGTCACGATCCGCCCGCCCATCGGCCAACCGCGCACTCGTCCGGCCACGGTGGCCGCCGACAAGGCCTCCTCCTCCCGCGGTAACCGTCTTTGTCTACGCAAGCGCCGCATCAAGGCCGTCACCCACGACATCCCCGAAAAGGCCGACCAGGCGGCCAACCGCAAGAAACGCCGCCCCCGCGGCGGCCGCCCGGTCAGCCATGATGCAGAGCTCTACAAGCAACGCAACACGGCGAAACGCTGCGTCAACCGGATCAAGGAGTGGCGCGGACCGGCCTTCCGCTTCGACAAGACCTCCGAAAGCTACCTCGCCGGCCTGCATCTACGCGGAGCCATCTCGTGGATCCGAAGCCTTCGACCCCCAGAAGATCCGAAGTCCGTACAGGCCCCAGCACCTGGCCACGCCGTGCAGGATTCGCCCGGAGGGGATGCGTGCCGGTGCGATCAGGGCGGTGGCGTCGTGGGCGGTTCGACGCGGGGCCGGCCGAGACGCGCGCGGAGCAGGGCGGTGACCGGGGGGCCACCCGAGAGGCACCACACGGCGATCACGGGATCGCAGATGGCGCATCCCAGGGAGGAGTGGTCGGCGAAGGGGATGATCGGGTTGCCGTGCAGGTGGTGCAGCAGATCCCAGCCGGTGTGCAGCAGCCACCCGATGCCGATGAACGTCCACGACTCCAGGCCGCGGTAGGCGCAGTAGGTCATGGCGGCGGTGAAGGCGAACTCCCACGGGCCGAAACCCCCGCCGCTGAGGTAGGCGGCGCCGGCTCCGGCCACCATGATCGCGTTGAACCTGCGTCGGTGCGGTTCGCGGATCAGGGACATCAGGCACACGTACACGACGCCGATCATGATCGGTGCGGCGAGGCTCATCGTCGGTGCCCTTCCTGCCGGCGGCCGCCCGGCGCGGCGGAGGTGCCCGCGGCGCCGTCCGCGCGGAGGAACGCGAAGGCTGTGACGGTATCGAGCCAGGCGATCACGAAGGTGTCCGTTTCGTTGAGAAGTGTCGGGACGCGGTCGAGGCTAGCCAGCGGCGTCTCCTGGCTCCTAGTGGCAGGAATGACAATTCCCAACGGGTTATCGCCAACGGCTGTTCGTGCCCCGCGGGCCGACGAAGGGCAGTTGGGAGCCGTTGGCGGGAATCCGGTGCGGGGATATGTTCTCGCCATGCACACCGTCGTCGTTCTCGTGCTGGATCAGGTGATCCCCTTCGATCTGTCCACCCCCATCGAGGTGTTCACCCGCACCCGGTTGCCCGACGGCCGCCCCGGTTACCGGGTGCGGGTCTGCGCCGAGCGGCCCGACGTGGACGCCGGCCTCTTCACCCTGCGCGCCCCGTGGGGACTGGAGGCACTCGCGGACGCGGACACGGTCATCGTGCCCGGCACCGCCGATCCCGCCAGGTCCCTGCCGCCGGCCGTCCGTGACGCGCTCCGCGGAGCCGCCGCCGACGGCGTCCGGATCGCCTCCATCTGCTCAGGCACCTTCATCCTCGCCGCCGCCGGACTGCTCGGCGGGCTGCGCGCCACCACCCACTGGCTGGCCGCCACCCGGCTCGCCACCGCCTACCCCGACATCGACGTCGACCCGGACGTGCTCTACGTCGACAACGGGCAGATCCTCACCTCGGCCGGCGCCGCGGCGGGGCTGGATCTGTGCCTGCACATGATCCGCCGCGACTACGGCTCCGCGGTCGCCGCCGACGCCGCCCGGCTGTCCGTCATGCCGCTGGAACGCGAGGGCGGCCAGGCCCAGTTCATCGTGCAGCAGTACCCGCCCACCCCCCGCGGCTCGGCCATCGAACCTCTCCTGCGCTGGATCGAGGACAACCTCGCCCGCGATCTCACCCTGGCGGACATCGCCGGCCACGCCGGCACGAGTACCCGCACCCTGATACGACGCTTTCGTGAGCAGACCGGCACCACACCATTGCAGTGGCTGCACCGGGCCCGTGTCCGCCGGGCCCAGCACCTGTTGGAGACCACCCGCCATTCCGTGGAACGTATCGCCGCCCAGGTGGGCTTCGGCTCGCCCACCGCCTTCCGCGACCGGTTCAAACGCGTCGTCGGCGTCAGTCCCCACACCTACCGGAGCAGTTTCGGCTAGAGCCACGCCGCCGATCACCTGACGGCGGTCGCGACGCGGGTCCGGGCGATCGTCCGTGTGGACAGCCGCGACACGGTCGCGCCGAGGATGGGGTCTTGGTGACGTGTTCCCTTTCGTGTGAGGGAGGGTCGTCGGTGTCGGCTCACGCTCGCCGATCGGCTGGTCGGAGTCGTCGGGTGCGCCAGGCGGATCGGCGCCGGTACCACCTGGGGCATCGGCGCCTGGTGGGCCACCACCCCTCTGGTGCGCCGCCACCCCGTCCTCCGCTGACCACCCCCACAGACAGCGCAGGGCCCGCCCCCATGGGGGCGGGCCTTTCCCGTGCGCACGGGTTTCGTGCGTACGGGCCGGGGTGCGGCCGCGCGGTCGCCGCGAGGTCGGAGTCGACCCGGATGTCCTGCGGAACCCGGCTGGAGTGATCTGTCTCACGTGCTGTCACAACGATCAATCACGCGGTGTCTTGTGGTCGTACCTCTGGAGACGAAGGAGACACACCATGACCGAGAACACCGACGTGGTCGTGATCGGCGGCGGATACGCCGGCGTCATGGCGGCCAATCGCCTGACCCGGCGCGACGACGTGACGGTGACCCTGATCAACCCGCGCCCGGCCTTCGTCGACCGGATCCGCCTGCACCAGCTGGTGGGCGGGTCCCACGAGGCGGTCGTCGACTACGCGGACGTCCTGGCCGAGGGCGTCCGGCTGGTCGTCGACACCGTGACACGGATCCACGCCTCCGAGCGTGGCGTGACATTGGCGACCGGCGCCACGGTCGGCTACGACTACCTGATCTACGCGGTGGGCAGTGGCAGCGCCGATCCGCGCGTGCCCGGAGCGGCCGAGTTCGCCTACCCGATCGCCACCCTGGAGGAGGCGCAGCGGCTGCGGCCCGTCGTCGACGCCGCTCCCGCCACGGCCGTGGTGACGGTGGTCGGAGCCGGTCCGACCGGCATCGAGGCCGCCGCCGAGCTGGCGGAGGCCGGCCGCAGCGTGACCCTGGTGTGCGGCGAGGTGCTCGGCCCGTACCTGCACCCGCGGGGCCGGCGCTCGGTCGCCAGGCGGCTGGCCGAACTCGGGGTGAGCGTGCTCGACGGCCCCGGCGCGACGGTGACGGCCGTGACCCGCGACGCCGTGCGGCTCAGCGACGGCCGCGAGCTGCCGAGCACGGTGACCATCTGGACCGCCGGCTTCGGCGTGCCGGATCTGGCCGGCCGCAGCGGGCTGAGCACCGACGCCCTGGGCCGTCTGCGCACGGACGAGACGTTGACCAGTGTGGACGACGTGCGCATCGTCGCGGCCGGGGATTCGGCGGCACCGTCGGATCTGCCGTTCCGGATGAGCTGCCAGGCCGCGGTCCAGCTGGGCCCGCACGCCGCCGACACGGTGCTCAGCCGGATCGCGGGCGAGGACCCCGCGCCCCTCGCCCTGGCGTTCGTCGCCCAGTGCATCAGCCTGGGGCGCCGGGCCGGCATCTTCCAGCTCACCCACAGGAACGACGTCGCGATGCGGTTCCACATCGGGGGCCGCCCTGGCGCGAGGATCAAGGAGTCCATTTGCAAGAGCATTGTCTGGCAGCTGGCCCACCAGGCGCGCAAGCCCGGTTCGCTCGACTTCCCGGCCTGGGCCAAGGATGGCAGGCGCCGGCAGGTGCTGCGGGCCAGGCGCGGTGAGACGCTGGCCACCCGCTGAACGGGCGGCCCGGCGAGCGTCTCCGGCGACCAGGGGCGGCCACGAAGGAGAGAGCGCGAGAAATGAGTGACCACACCGTCAACGCGGCGACCGAGGTGTTCGTCGCCCACCGCAACCTGCTCTTCACCGTCGCCTACGAGATGCTCGGCTCGGCCGCCGACGCCGAGGACGTCCTGCAGGAGACCTGGCTGCGGTGGATGAAGGTCGACCTGGGGCAGGTACGCGACCGGCGCGCCTACCTGGTCCGGATCACGACTCGGCAGTCGCTCAACCGGCTGCGCGCCATGAGACGCCGCAAGGAGACCTACGTCGGCTCCTGGCTGCCCGAGCCGCTGCTCACCGCGCCGGACGTGGCCTTCGACGCCGAGCTCGCCGAGAGCGTGTCGATGGCGCTCATGCTCGTCCTGGAGACCTTGTCGCCGACCGAACGCGCCGTCTTCGTGCTGCGCGAGGCCTTCGACGTCGGCTACGACGAGATCGCGGCCGCCGTCGGCAAGAGTCCCGCGGCCGTCCGCCAGATCGCGCTCCGCGCCCGCCGGCACGTCGATGCCCGCCGCCCTCGCGAGGCGGTCTCCCCGAGTACGACCCGGGCGGCTCTGGAGTCGTTCCGGCGCGCGGTCGAGACCAGAAACCTGCAAGGCCTCCTCGACGTGCTCGCCCCCGAGGTCGTCCTCATCGCCGACGGCGGCGGCCTCAAGCAGGCCGCGCCGCGGCCGATCACCGGCGCCGACAAGGTGGCCCGCTTCATCGCCGGCGGCCTCGGCAAGGCCGAGGTCGCGCCCACCGGCGAGTCCACCGTGGTCAACGGCAGCCCGGCACTCCTCGTCCACGTGAACGGCGAGCTCGACGGCGTCATGGCGATCAGTGTCCAGGACGCCCGCATCACCGGCCTCTACTACATCCGCAACCCGGAAAAACTGACCCGCATCGACTCGGAGATTCCACTCACCCTGCGGTGAAACCGGCGGCGGAACAGCCGCCTGGGCTGTCCGGGGGAGGGGACGGTCCCGGCCGATCGGGCCGCGTACCCGTGACCGAAGTGGATCGCGGGCGCGCCGTCCCCGGGGCCGGTCACGCTAGCGGGGGGTGAACACGCAGAACTCGTTGCCATCGGGGTCGGCCATCACCACCTGGCCGGCCTCGCGCCGGCCGATGTCGATTCGCGTCGCTCCGAGGGAGACGAGACGGTCGACCTCCGCCTGCTGATCACCGTGCGCGGGCGGAGCGAGGTCGAAGTGCAGTCTGTTCTTCCCGGTCTTCGGCGCCACCGGCGGACCGCCCCAGGTGATCTTCGGACCGCCGTGCGGCGAGCGGATCGCGGTCTCCTGGTCCTGGTCCCAGACCAGCGGCCAGCCCAGCGCCTCGCTCCAGAAGTATCCGACCTCCTGCGAACCGTCGCACGCGAGCGCCCCGACGAATCCGCAGTCGGCGAGGAATTTGTTGTCCGGCCCGATGACGCAGAACTCGTTGCCCTCGGGGTCGGCGAGCACGACGTGATCCTCATCCGGGCGTTGCCCGACGTCGATGTGCCGCGCGCCGAGTTCGAGTGCCCTGGCCACCGTCTGTCGCTGGTCCTCCAGGGACGTGCTCGTCAGGTCGAAGTGCATCTGGTTCGGGCCGGTCTTCTTCTCCCGGCTCGGAAGGCATCGGATCCGGAACCCGGTGTCGTCGCTCGGCAGGAGCGTGATGCCGTCGTGGGGGTCGTCGGCCGTCTCCCAGCCCAGGACTCCGGCCCAGAAGCGCGCGAGACGGAGCGGGTCGTTCGCGTCGAAGCAGAGCGCGACGAGTTGAGCGGTCATCCCGGATCTCCCAGCTGTTGGCTCGCAGGCGCAGACGGGGCACGTCCTCCTGCGCATGACGGAGGCCAACGCTAGTCCGCTCGAGGACCAGGACGCCAACGCATTTAGGTCAGAAGGTGACGCTTCCGGCGCATGATCCGCGATCAGGACGGTGGACGCCCGGCTCGGGCGTCTTCGACGCGGATCCCGGACGGCAGATCGCACCGCTCGGCCCCCAGCATCCGTGCGGCCGGATCCGGTGAGGCGGCCAGGGCTTCGATCTCGGCGTCCGAGGCGGTGGCGATCCGCGGCGGCAGGGCGAGCGCGGCGAGCGGTTGCGCCGCGGGATCGACGTCGTCGGCCCGCAACACCTGGCGCGCCGGCTCGACGAGCCGCGCGCCCGCGTCGCTCAGCACGATGCCGCGGCCGACCCGGTGGAACAGGGGCACACCGGGTTTCCGCTCGAACGTCACGATCGCCTGTGACGGCGACGGCTGCGCGATGTGGAGCTGCTGGGCCACCCGGCCGAAGTTCATGTGCTCGACGACGGCGAGAAAATACGACAGCTGACGCGCGTCCACCCGGCTTCCTCGAAACGATGGGCGCAGCCTACTGATGAGGGAGCCGGTCCACGATCCGGCTCGTGGCGGCGTGCGGTTCGGGGCGGGCGTTCACGACAGGGCGGATCACGCCGCGCACGGCATCCGGGACGAACGGCGGATCGCGCGGGGTGAGGTGCGCGCCCCCGCTGCTCCGGGAGGTGAATCATGAGCTTTCGCGCGTGGTTCACCTTTCGACCGCCGCCGATACATGTCGGCGTCATTTGCCACGAAGATCTTGATCAAGTGTCGGTTCCGTGGTGCCGTGACAGCGCGAGGCATGCTCACGTCGGTGCGGACGACGCCGCCGGTGCGAGCACCACGCCGCGCGCCGTCAGGTCATGAAGCCAGTCCTTCGAGAAAGCGGAAGAATGCGAAAGCTGTCGTCATTCACGTCCATCGCGAGGGCATCGAAGCCGGCGACCGGGTCGCGGAGGAGGGCGTCCTTTCCCGCGTCCTCGCCCGCGTCCTTGCCCGCGTTCTTGCCCGCGTTCTTCACGCGCGGGCGTTCCCGGCTCGGGATCGTGCTCGGCGCCACCGCCCTGGGGGTCGTGATCCCCACGTCGGCGGCCTACGCCGACCCGCCGCACAACCTGCCCCAGTCGGCCGGAGGGTACGAGGCCTCGTTCTCTCCGGCCTACGACTACGACGGCGACGGCTGCTACGCCACCCCCGCCATCGGGCCGGACGGGACCCTCGCTGCGGGGCTGAACCCGACCGGCGCGGTCAACGGCAACTGCCGTGACCGCTCGGACCTGGACAACTCGCAGACCTACGCCCGTTCCACGTGCAACAACGGCTGGTGCGCCATCGTGTACGCCAGCTACTTCGAGAAGGACCAGGCGCTGCCCGGCATCAGCCTCGGCGGCCACCGTCACGACTGGGAACACGTCATCTCCTGGGTCGACCAGGCGTCCAACCAGATGGAGTATCTTTCGACCACGCAACACGGCGGCGTCGTGACCTACCCGCGCTCGCAGGTGCGCTTCGACGGCTCGCACCCCAAGGTCGTCTACCACAAGGACGGGGCGTCCACGCACTTCTTCCGGCTCGCCAACGGCAACGACGAGCCGCCGGAGAACCACTACGGCGACTGGCGCCACCCCCCGCTGGTGGACTGGAACGGCTGGCCGGGCACCGGGCTGCGCGACAGGCTGATGAACGCGAACTTCGGCTCCGCGACCATAAAGATCAACGACGGCAGGTTCGGGGACCTCCTCGCGCGTGCCAGGCCCGGCGGCATCCCCTTCGACCCCTGGGCCTGACCGGCCCGTCGACGGCCGGCTCCTTCTCCCGAGGAGTCCGCGGCGCGGCCGGCACGACCGGCACGACCGGCGCGCCCGGTCGTGCTCGCGCCGGGGAGAGGAGCGAGGGCCCGGCCAGGAGATCCGGGAGCCGGCCGCCGGCAGGTCTCAGCGCTCGTCGACGACCTGGCCGTTCAGGGCGGTGTCGTCCTTGGTCAGGGCCATGGCCAGCGGCGCCTCCGGGAAGGTGGGCAGGGCGGCGAACGCGGCGCCCATCTGCTCGGCGGTCTCCCAGTGCCAGATGTCGGTGTAGGTGCCGTCCTCGAGGTGGATCAGCACGGCGCGGGTGAGCCCGGGGTGTCCCTCCCGGACGGTCGCGATCAGCGAGCTCCGGCGGGCCAGGAACTCCTCCAGGTCGGCGTCGGCGACGGAGTAGCGGTGTGAGCGGGCGACGGACATGGCGGTGCCTCCTGCGCGAGGGCCGGCGCTCACCAGCTGCCGGCGATCTGCCGGATCGGGGCGTTCAGGCGGTTGAAGAGGTTGGTGACGGCGGTCATCAGCAGGATCGAGGCCAGCTGCCGCTCGTCGAAGTGGTCGGCGGCGTTGTTCCAGACCTCGTCGGAGACGGCGTCGTCGCGGTCGGCCAGCCGGGTCGAGGCCTCCGCCAGCTCCAGCGCGGCCCGCTCGGTGTCGGTGTAGTACGGGGCCTCGCGCCAGGCGGCGACCAGGCCGATGCGCTCGTCGCTCTCGCCGAGCTTGCGCAGGTTCTTCAGGCCGGCGTCGACGCAGAAGCTGCAGCCGTTGATCTGGCTGACCCGCAGGTGGATCATCTCCATGAGCTCCTGGGGCAGGCCCTGCGACTGGGCGGCCTTCATCAGCTCCTGGATGGGCCGGCCGGCGGCGGGGATGAGCGTGGCGGGGTTCTTCATGCGGGCTTCCATGGTGTTTCCTTCGTCCCGGTTCGTGTGAGATCAGAGTGGCTGCCCGGATTGATACATTCGCTATGCGCGCGCGATGCGACGTTGCTGGAGGGACGATGCTGCGTTTCACCCTTCTCGGTCCCGTCCAGGTGATCGTCGACGGTGTGCCTGTGACGGGTATCGCCCCACGTCATCGGGCTGTTCTGGCCTATCTTCTGCTCAACGGCGGCCGGGTGATCGGCATCGAGCGGCTGATCGAGGCGATGTGGGGTCATGATCGGCCGGACACCGCCCGATCGCAGATCCACGCCTCGGTCACCGCGATCCGCAAGGTGTTGCGCGGTGTGGGAGCGGCAGGGCTTCTCGAGACGCGTGCCGGCGGCTACGTCGCGCAGCCCGAGCCCGGGCAGCTCGACGTGCGGGAGTTCACCGAGCTGGTGGCCGCGGGGGAGCTGCGCGGGGCTCTGGATCTGTGGTGTGGCGAGGCGCTGGAGGATGTGCACGCGCACTATGTCAGCGGTGCCCGGGAGCTCTGGGGTGACCGGCGGCTGTCGGCGTACGAGCGCCTGGTGGAGGCCGAGCTCGCCGCCGGGCGGCACGGCGGTCTGCTCGACGAGCTCGCCGCTCAGGTGAGTGCCGCTCCGCTCCGCGAGAAGCTCAACGGCCACCTCGTCCTGGCCTTGCACCGGGCGGGGCGGCAGGCCGACGCCCTGGCGGCGGCGCGTTCCTATCGCGCGGCTCTGGCGGAGGAGCAGGGGCTCGATCCTGGGCGTGCCTTCGCCGAGCTGGAGCGGGCGGTCCTGGTGGATGATCCGGCTTTGCGGTTGGCCGACGCGGTGCCGGTGGGGCCGGTGGCTTCCGGCTCGCCGCGTCGCTCCACCTTCTTGCCTTATGACATTTCTGATTTTTCCGGGCGGAATGTCGAGCTGGAGCGGCTCGTGGGTGAGCATCGCGGGCCGGGGGTCGTCACGATCGACGGCATGGCCGGGATCGGTAAGACCGCGCTCGCCGTCCACGCGGCCCACCGGCTGGCCGCTCGCCATCCGGACGGGCGGCTCTTCATCGACCTGCAGGCGCACACCGCGGGACAAGAGCCGATCGAGGCCGCCGCCGCGCTGGAGGCCCTCCTTCGCCAGCTCGGGGTGCCCGCCGACCGTATTCCGGTCACGCCGGTCGAGCGGGGCGCTCTGTGGCGTGCCGAGCTGGCCGATCGCCGCGTGCTGGTCGTGCTGGACAACGCCTTCGACGCCGAGCACGTGCGTCCTTTGCTGCCGGGGCGTTCCGACACCCTCGTTCTGATCACCAGCAGGCGGCGGCTCGTCGATCTGGACGGCGCCCACGCCCTGTCGGTCGACGTGCTGGGGGAGGAGGACGCCGCCGGGCTGTTCGGGCGGATCGTGGGCGAGCGCGCCCACCGTGAGCCGGAGGCCGTACGCGAGGTGTTGCGGTTGTGCGGGCACCTGCCGCTCGCCATCCGGATCTCGGCTGCCCGCCTGCAGCACCGTCCGCGCTGGAGCGTGTCCTACCTGGCGGGCCGGCTGCGGGAGCATCGACGGCTTCTGGACGGGGTGTCGGCGGCCTTCGCCCTGTCCTACGAGCAGCTGGACGAGGCCGAGCAGCGCATGTTCCGCCTGCTCGGGCTGGTGCCGGGCCGCGACATCGATCCGTGCGGCGCGGCCGCGCTGGCGGGGAGCTCGGAGGAGGAGGCGGAGGAGCTTCTGGAGGGTCTTCTCGACGCCCACATGCTCCTGCAGCTCGAACCGGGCCGGTACACCTTTCACGACCTGCTGCGCGAGCATGCCCGCTCGATCGCGGAGGACGACGGTGCCGTCATGCGGCTGCTCGCCTACTACCTGCACCGCTCCCGGGCGGCGATGGACCGTCTCTTCCCCGACAGCGTCGGCCGGCGGGAGGGCATCCCGCAGCCGGCCGCTGCGGTCGCGCCCGTCCGCGACGCCGCGGAGGCGCTCGCCTGGCTCGACGCCGAGCGTGCCAACATCATCGCGACCGCCGTCCACGGGCCCGAGATCTGTCTCGGTTTCCTGGCTCTGACGATGCGCCCCTTCCTCGACCGGCAGGCGCACCACGACGACGCGCTCACGCTCCACACCCTGACGCTCCAGCGCAGCCGCAGGCTCGGCGACCGCGCGGTTCAGGCGCGAGCGCTCACCGACCTGGCGTGGACCTACTGGCGGCTCGGCGAGTACGAGCGGGCGGAGGAGCACGCCCACCAGGCTCTCGAGGTGTGCGAGGAGGCCCGCGAACGGGCGCGGGCGCTGCTCACACTGGGCAACGTGGCCCTGCGGCGGCGGTGGGACGAGCGGGCGGAGCAGTACCTCAAGCAGGCGCTCGACCTCACCCGGATCGGCGCCGACACCTGGGGGGAGGCTCACGTGCTGGGCATCCTCGCCCTCGTCCTCGATCGGGCCGGCCGCCCGCAGGAGGCCCGGCGCCATCTCGATCTGGCGCTGGCGCTCCATCGCAAGGTCGGCAATCCCGCCGGAGAGGCGGTGATCCTCAACCATCTCGGTGTCGTTCTCCGCCACCAGGGCGAGTTCGACCAGGCACGGATGCGCCATGAGCAGGCGGCGGCCCTCTACCGCAGGCTCGGCAACGCCGCCGACGAGGCGGCCGCGCT
Organism: Streptosporangium sp. G12; assembly: GCF_052983175.1. Lineage (NCBI taxonomy): Bacteria > Bacillati > Actinomycetota > Actinomycetes > Streptosporangiales > Streptosporangiaceae > Streptosporangium > Streptosporangium sp. G12. Next base: position 61,880 of record NZ_JBRIQO010000029.1, read on the forward strand.
CAACGGGCTGGCCGAGGCGGCGGGCGACCCGGCTCGGGCGGCCGAGGAGCACGCGGCCGCGCTCGCGCTCGCCGACGTGACGCGTAACCGGCCGGAGCGGGCGCGCGCTCACGACGGGCTCGCGCGTGCCCATCTCGCGCTCGGGCGCCCGGGGCAGGCCGGGGAGCACGGGCGGCTGGCTTTCCGTCTCTACCGGGAACTCGGTGTTCCGGAGGCCGAGGAGGTCCGTGCCCTCCTGGAACGTGCCGGGGAGTTCGCGAGCGGGCCGTGACCGCGGAGCGGGTGGCAGGTGTGCGATGGGAAGTGCGAGATCAGGCACACCGACCTGGATTTGCTATTTTGGTTAGCCTAACCTAACTTTGTCGCGAAGTTTCCCTTTGCGAGATAGGAACACCGCATGCGCACGTCGCGTCGGGTTCTCGCCGTGGCGGCGTTGGGCCTTGCGCTCACCGGTTGCGGTGCACAGAACTCCCCGGGCACGCAGAACTCCCCGGGCGCACAGCCCTCGTCGTCCGGCCCGTGGTCGTTCACCGACGGCTCCGGTGAGACGGTCAAGGCCGACAGGATCCCCACCCGGATCATCGCGCACGCGGGTGAGGCGGCCGCGCTGATGTCGTTCGGCATCAAGCCGGTCGGCGTCTACGCCGACGAGTCGGTCAAGACCGACCCCAACCTGAAGGACCTCGACCTTTCCGGGATCGAGCTCCTCGGCCAGGAGTGGGGCAAGATCGACGTGGAGAAGGCGGCCGCGTTGCGGCCGGATCTGATCGTCGCGGACTGGTGGCCGGCCGAGAAGGCGCACAGCGGCCTGGAGGAGGGGGTCGACGAGAAGAGCAAGAAGCTCGCCGAGCTGGCTCCGGTGGTGGGCGTCTCCCAGGGAAAATCCATCGAGGACCTGGCCGAGGGGTACGAGAGCCTCGCCAAGAGCCTGGGCGCCAAGGTGGACGCTCCCGAGATCGCCGCGAACAAGAAGCGTTTCGAGGAGTCCGTCGAGAAGTTCAAGGCGGCGGTCGCGGGCAAGCCCGGGCTGACGGCCCTCGGCATGTCGCCCGCCGACGACAAGCTGTACGCCGCCAACCCCGAGTACGCGCCCGAGCTGCTGGACTTCCAGCGCTGGGGCCTGAAGGTGATCAATCCCGCCAAGCCGGACGCGGGTTTCCCGTACTGGGAGAACCTCAGCTGGGAGAACGCCGACAAGTACCAGCCTGACCTGATTCTGTGGGACGGCAGGTCCTTCACGCCCACGGCCAACGCCGAGTGGGGCAGGAAGCAGCCCACCTGGTTCAAGATCAAGGCGGCCAAGGCCGGTGCGGTGGCGGCGTGGCCGGCGTACTGGCTGCACACGTTCGGCGACTTCGCCACCGAGGTGGACAAGCTCACCGAGGCGGTCAAGGTCGCTGACGAGAACCTCGGCGACTGATCCTCTTCGATGCCCAGCACGCTTTCGATACGACGGGCCCCGGTCCTCGGACTCGGGCTCGTCGCGCTCTGCGCCCTGCTCGCCGCGGTGGCCTTCCTCAGCGTGACCCTCGGCTCGCGCGACATCGGCCTGCCCGATGTGCTGCGGGCACTGGGCGGCCTCGGCGCCGACGAGTCGATCACCGGTACGGTGACCCTGGAACTGCGCGTGCCGCGTACGCTCCTGGGCGTCCTGGTGGGTGCGGCCCTGGGCGTCGCGGGCGCGATCCTGCAGGCGGTCACGCGCAACCCGCTGGCCGACGCCGGCATCATGGGGATCAACTCCGGCGCGGCCGTCCTGGTGGTCTTCGCGTTCACGGTCCTGGGAATCCGGGGGGTGGGCGTGTACGTGTGGTTCGCCTTCGCGGGCGCGATCGTCGCGACCCTGCTGGGGTACGCGATCGCGTCGCTGGGCCGTGAGGGCGCCACCCCCGTCAAGCTGGCCCTGGCCGGCGCGGCGGTCACCGCCGGCCTCGGCTCCGTCACCACGGGCATCATCATGACCAACGTCGACGCGCTGAACGAGCTGCGTTTCTGGCAGGTCGGGTCGCTCGCCGGCCGGTACGCGCCGATCCTGACCGGGGTCGCGCCGTTCCTGCTGGCGGGCCTGGCGGCGGCACTGTGCCTGGGCAGGGCGCTCAACGGGCTCGCGCTCGGCGAGGACGTCGCGCGCGGGCTCGGCCAGCGGGTCGGCCTCACCAGGGCCGTCGCCTTCGGGGTCGTCGCGATACTCGCCGGCGCGGCCACGGCGGCCTGCGGGCCGATCGTGTTCATCGGGCTGGTGGTGCCGCACCTCGCGCGGGCGCTCTGCGGCCCGGACCACCGCTGGGTCCTGCCGTACTCGATGCTGCTGGCGCCTGTCGTGCTGCTGCTGGCCGACGTGCTCGGCCGGGTCGCGGGCGCCCCGGGGGAACTGCAGGTCGGCGTGGTCCTCGGAGTGCTCGGCGCGCCGGTCTTCGTGGTGATCGTGCGCTACGGCCGGCTGTCGGAGGTATGACGAGATGGCCACGACTCACGACGCCTTCACGACCGTCTCCGACACCGTCCGCGCCACCCGGCGCGGCCGCACGGCCCGGATCGTGGTGGTGATCTCCGCGCTGGCCGCGACCGTCGCCACCCTGTTCGTGGTGACCATGATGGTGGGCAGCTTCCGTCTTTCGGCCGCCGAGGTGCTCGGGTCGCTGCTGGGCACGATCGACGACCCGAGCCTCGACTTCGTCGTGCTGGGACTGCGGCTCCCCACCGCCGCGACCGCGCTCTCGGTCGGGCTCGCCCTCGGCGCGTCCGGGACGATCTTCCAGCAACTGCTCCGCAATCCCCTCGCCTCACCCGACTTCGTGGGCATCTCCTCCGGCGCCGGCCTGGCCGCGGTCACCGGCATCGTGTTCCTGCAGGCCGGCGGGATCGCCATCGCCGGGCTCGCGTTGGGCGGGGCCGTCGTGGCCGCGCTGCTGATGTACGTGCTCGCCTGGCGCGACGGGGTGAGCGGCTACCGCTTCATCCTGATCGGCATCGGCATGGCGGCCTTCTTCGAGGGCCTCACCGGGTTCGTGCTGACCCGCGCCCAGCTGTTCGAGGCGCGCCAGGCGATGCACTGGCTGACCGGTTCGGTCGGGCAGGCCAGTGACACCGAGCTGCGGCTGCTGCTCGTCGCGCTGGTTGTCCTGCTGCCCCTGTCCATGCTGCTGCAACGGCAGCTTCGCGTGCTCGAACTCGGCGACGACGCCGCGCGAGGGCTGGGCGTGCCCACCGAGCTCGCCCGCGCGGGCCTGCTGGCCACCGCCGTGGTCCTGGTCGCGCTGGCCGTCGCGGCGGCCGGGCCCCTGATCTTCGTCGCGCTCGTCGCGGGACCCATCGCCAACCGGCTGCTCGGCCCCGCCACCGGCGGCGTGGTCGCCGCCGCCCTGGTGGGCGCGGTGGTCCTGCTCACCGCCGATCTGATCGCCGTCCATCTGCTGCCGAGCGCGCTGCCCACCGGTGTGGTCACCGGCGCGGTCGGCGCACCGTACCTGTTGTGGCTGCTGGCCACCACGAACAGACAAGGAGCAGGCGGATGAGCCGCCTCCGCGCCGAAGGCCTGTCCCTGGGCTACGACGATCGAGCCGTCATCACCGACCTCGACCTCTCCGTGCTCGACGGGAAGATCACCGCGATCGTCGGCGCCAACGCCTGCGGCAAGTCGACGCTGCTGCGCGGCCTGGCCCGGCTCGTCAGACCGCGCCGGGGAGCCGTGTATCTCGACGACAGGGCGCTCGGCGACCTGAGCACCCTGGACGTGGCCAAGGTGCTCGGCCTGCTGCCGCAGACCCCCGTGGCGCCCGACGGCATCACGGTCGCCGACCTGGTCTCCCGCGGCCGCTACCCGCACCAGGGCTGGTTTCGCCGGTGGACCGACCGTGACCACGAGGCGGTGACCCGGGCCCTGGCCGCGACGGACACGGCCGACCTGATCGACCGCCCGCTGCGCGCTCTCTCCGGCGGGCAGCGGCAGCGGGTCTGGGTCGCCATGGCGCTGGCCCAGGACACCGACCTGCTGCTGCTCGACGAGCCCACCACGTTCCTGGACATCAACCACCAGGTGGAGCTGCTCCGGCTGTTGCGCAGGCTCAACGCCGAGTCCGGCAAGACCATCGTCGCGGTATTGCACGACCTCAACCTCGCCTGCCGCTTCTGCGACCACATCATCGCCATGGCCGGCGGCGCCGTCGTCGCCGAGGGCCCCCCGGCCGAGGTGATCACCGCCGAACTGGTCGAGAAGGTCTTCGGCCTTGCCTGCGTGATCGTCCCCGACCCGGTCGCCGGAACTCCCATCGTGGTGCCCGCCTAGAAGATCACCGATGTCGCCGGCGCCGGGCCGGTTCAGCCGGCGGGACCTCCCGGGATCGGCGTCGCCGGCGGTGTCGGCTCCCGATCCGGCCTCATCCCCTCTTCGAGAAGGGGGCTCGGGTCCTGCTGTCGCAGGGCGCTCACCGCCTCGGGCAGGGTCAGGCGAACCTCGAAGTGATCCACCATGCGCGTCAACACGAAGAGACGGCGCGCACGCCCCTGCGGGGGAAGGACCACGATCAGGCGCCCCCGGCGCCGGTGGACTTTCCGCCGCATCTCCACCAGGGCGCCCACCCCGACCGAGGCGATGAAGGTCACCTGGGTGAGGTCGACGACCAGCGACAGGTCGTCGAAGGTGAGCAGCGCCTCATCGAACTTCACCGCGACGCCCGGGACCGTCACGGCGTCCAGCTCACCGATGACACGCAGCACCCGCACCGGCCCCAGGCGCCAGCTCTGCACCTGCGGCGCAGTTCGATCACCCGGCACGACGCCACCTCCTCGCGGTCACGCCATGTGCCAACCGGATCATTGACCGGATTGTTTCAGGCGGCGTCCATTCGGTCCTCGGGGACCGGTGGGGGAAACAGCGGCCGAGGCCGGCACCCGCGGCTCCGGCGAGTGGCCGCGCCACGCCATCACGCCGGAGGCGGCGAAGGCCTATGACGACCCCTGATCCTGGTCGAACGTGCGGGTGTCGCGAGGCTCGACGTAGGGTTCCCGCCCCTCCGGCTGCCCCGCCTCGATGGCTCGGCCGCGGGCGAGCTCGGCGTCGAACTCCACGCCGAGAAGCACCGCGACGTTGGAGATCCACAACCAGATCAGGAAGACGATGACCCCTGACAGGGCGGCGTAGGTCTTGTTGTAGGCGCCGAAGTTGGCCACGTAGAAGCCGAACGCGGCGGAGGCGACGATCCACAGCACGACGGCGAGGGCGCTGCCGGGGGTGAGCCAGCGAAAACCCGGGTGCCGGACGTTGGGCGCCGCCCAGTACAGCAGGGCCAGAATGCCCATCACGACGACGACCAGCACGGGCCATTTGGCGATGCCCCAGACGGTCAGCGCGCTCTGCCCGACTCCCAGGACCTTTCCCGCCTGCTCGGCGAGCCCGCCGGTGAACACGACCGCGACCGAGCCGGCCGCCATCAGGACCACCAGGACGGCGGTGATGGCCAGGCGCAGCGGCAGGGTCTTCCAGATAGGCCTGCCCTCGGGCATCTCGTACATGACGTTGGCGGCGCGCATGAAGGCGCCGACGTACCCCGAGGCGGACCAGAGGGCGACGGCGATACCGATGAGGGTCGCGATCCCGGCCGCGCGCTGGTTGCTCTGCAGGGCCTGCAGCACGGTGTCGAGGATCTGCTTGGCGGGTCCCGGGGCCAGGGCGCCGAGGTTGTCGATGAGGGGCTTGGTGGCGGACTCGCCGAACAGGCCGAGCAGCGAGACCACGGCCAGCAGCGCCGGGAAGATCGACAGCACCGCGTAGTAGGTCAGCGCGGCGGCCCAGTCGGTCAGGTTGTCCTGCTGAAACTCCTTGACGGTGCGTTTGAGTACCGCCCACCACGACTGTCTGGGTAGTTCGGTGGGGCTTCCCGGAGCCCTGTGCTCTCCCGTCGCGCGTTCGGCGCCGGCGGTCGGGCGTCGCGTGTCGTGGCCGGACATGGGGGCACCGCCTCCCTCGGGGGTACCGCCGCCCCCGAAAACGGGGGCGGCGGTGGTCGGATCCGTTCCTACTGGTGACCGGGGGTGGAGCGGGCGTGTTCGCCCACCTGCCGGGCCTGCTCGCGAGCGTGGTCGCCCGTCCGGTGCGCGGCCTCCGCGGCGGTCTCCTTGACCTGCTGGGCGGCCTGCTGAGCCGCTTCCCTCGCCTCATGGCCGAGGGTCTGGGCCGACTCCTGCACCACCTGCCTGACCGGCTGGATCACCCCGTCGGCCTGCTCCATGAGCTGTCCCGCGGCGCGCTCCTCGGCCTCGGTCCTGGGAATGAGGGCGGCCGCCAGCAACCCGGCGCCGAAAGCGATCACCCCGGCCGCCAGCGGGTTGCCCTGCGTGCTGCGCATCGCCTGCCGCGGCGCGTTCTGGACCACCTCGGCGGCCTGCTGGGCACCGTGCTTGACGGTGCCGGCGGTGTCGGAGGCGACTTCGCGGACGGTCTCGGCCGTGCCGGAGGCCGTGTCGCGCACGCTGTCCGCGGCGTACGACGCCTGCCTGCCGACCGTGTGGGCGGCGTGGGACGGCGTCCCCATCACCCGCTCGCGCACCGACCGCAGGCGCCGGCGCACGTTGTCGGTGCGCCGCCGCGCGATCCGCGCCGGGCTGGTGCGGTCGGCGAGACGCTCCACGTCCGCGGCCAGCTCGGCCCGGGTGGCGTCGATCTCGGCCCTTATCTCGTCAGGTCTCGCGCCCATCGCGCATCCTCCTTGAGCGTTTCAACGGTACGTTCCGGCTTGGGGGAGACCTGGCGCAGCCGGGCGCGCCCGGTCACGTACAGGGCCGCACCGGCCGCCGCCCAGATGACGGCGACGATGAGCGCGGCCCAGCCCAGGTCCATCACGTTGCCCAGGCCGAACATGACGGCCAGCGTCACCAGGACGGCGACCATGTATCCGGCGAACCCCGCTCCGCCGAGCAGCCCGGCGGCCTTGCCCGCCTTGGCCGCCTCCTCGCGGACCTCGGCCTTGGCCAGCAGCAGTTCCTGGCGGACCAGTTTGGACAGGTCCTCGCCGATCTCCCCGACCAGCTCTCCCAGCGACGGTTCCCGCGCCCCGGGACCGGGGTGGGTCATCGGACCTCACCGCCCGGACTCCTGGGCGCGGGCGTGGTTGCGGAGCCGCCGAACTCCTCCTGCGGTGTGATCGGCCGGCCGGGATACGGCTCGACCGGCGGCTGCACCGGCGGCTGGGCGGTGACCGGCGCGGGCCGGGCCGAGACCGGTGGCTGGACCGGCGGCCGGACCGGAGCAGGCGGCACGGTGGCGGCCGGAGCCGGGGTGTAGGTCCCCGGCCCGTACGGGCTGCCGGCCCTCGAGCCGGGAGAGCTCGCCGAGTCGGTGTTCCCCGACACCTTGGCGACCCTGCCGATGAGGAAGCCCACGGCGGCCGCACCGGCCAGGAACGCTCCAGGACGACGGCGCGCGAAGCTCTGGACCTCCTGGACCACCCCGGTCAGGCCGTGCTGGTCCAGGTAGTCGGCCGCCCGCCGCCCGCCGTCGGCGACCTGCTGCACCACACCGGAGACCGGCGAGTCGGGCTTGGCGACCTCGCCCATCGAGGCCAGGTCGTCGGCCCACTGGCGGATTCCCTGGGCGGCGCGCTGGCTCTGGTGCTGCGCCTGGTCGCCGACCCGGTTCCGTAGCCGGTCGACCACCTGCCGGGCCTGCTGCTTGACCTCTCCGGCCACTGCCTGCGTCTGCCCCTTGGCGGTATCGGCCACCTCTCCGGCGGCGGACCTGGCGTGCTGAGCCGTGCTCTGGAAATCCTGGCTCTGGCCTGGGCGCTCCCCCGCCCCGGTGGAATACTCACTCATCGATGCCCTCCAAAGGTTGTGCATCTTCGACTGAGCCGCCGATTACCCTCATGACTTCGTCCCATTCCGCGAAGTACCGGGAAGCTTTCCCGAAGATCGGTAATTCCCCGGGTTTTCGACCACTGAGCTGCGCGTGGACGCCTTGGATAATTTTCTGTCACCTTGCCCTGTCCGGGGCAGGCGGCCCGGGTCGCGGGCCGAGGGCTTCAGGCACCTCGCGCGAGGGCCGTGCGGAAACCCGCCGGAGCGTGATCCACCGGGACGACGGGGCCCGGCCCGACCGCGCAGGCTTCATCCGGCGCGTCCGGCCGCCGTGGACACGCCTGTCGCGGCGGGCGAGCCATCGCCGTGCGCCGCACGGGATGATCGCCCATGATGTGCCGGATGCGGTCATCACCCATTCGCGGATTACCAGTAAAGCTAACAATATGGTGATATGTGGCATTGTCGCCGATTCAATGAGCCACCGGTATCGGCCGGTAGGTGCAAAGGTAGAGGACTGGTTCCACTCTTTCCTATTTGAACGGATATCAGGGCTTAAGTCAGGTTTGTTGCCGAGGGTGGGCTCATGGCCTCCGCCCTTGTGTCACCCCGGCTTTCTTCTCAGTGGTGATCCCGGACCAAGGCTTTGTGTTATGTGGGGTGAACGTCCGGATGTCCGGGAACTAGCGTTTTACGTGACGTCGATTCAACATATTTCCGGAAACTGCATTGGCGTTTTGTCAGCCGTGAAAGCAGGCCGGGCCCGACATCAGACACGGAGTGATCTTTCATGTTCAAGCAGGCTCTCACCGCCGGCGCATTGACGGCTTCCGGTTTCGTCATCGCCATGGCGATGACGGCTCAGCCCGCCGGGGCGAGCGCGGCAGTCCGGGAAGCCGCTCAGGTGCACCTCCTTCTGAGCGATCCCCCTCCCGGCCATCACCACCATCACCCCTGGCCCGGCCATCACCACCATTGGCCCGGACACCATCACCCCTGGCACGGCCACCACCATCACCATCACCCCTGGCCCGGACACCACCACCATTGGCCCAGCCACCACCATCACCATCACCCCTGGCCCGGACACCACCACCATTGGCCCCACGGCCACCACTAGATTCCCTGTCCCGGGCGGTGTCCCCGCGGTCCCCGCGGTCCCCGCGGTCCCCGCGGTGCTGTTCACGACCGCGGCGGCGCGTGAGATGGCGGCCTCGCCGTAGCGGGTGCGGCCGGCGTCAGGAACTCGTGAGGATGACGAGTTGCCCGGTCGCCCGGGTCATGGCGACATAGCGGTCGACCGCTCCCTCGATGCCCGCGCCGAACGCCTCCGGGTCGACGAGGACGACCAGGTCGAACTCGAGCCCCTTCGACAGCTCCGGGGTCAGCGACCGGACGCGGGACGTCGCCCGGAACGTGGGATCGCCGATGACACAGGCGATCCCGTCGGCATGCGCGGCGAGCCAGGTGTCGAGGATCGAGCCCAGATCCGCAGCGGATCCGTGTACGACGGGGACGTCGCTGCTGCGGATGGAGATGGGCACGTTGGCGTCCGGGAGCACGGCCCGGATGACCGGCTCGGCTTCCGCCATGATCTCCTCCGGCGTCCGGTAGTTGACGCTCAGGGAGGCCAGGTCGATCCGGTCGAGCCCGATCCGCTCGAGCCGTTCCCGCCACGACTCGGTGAACCCGCGCCTGGCCTGGGCGCGGTCCCCGACGATGGTGAAGCTCCGGGACGGGCAGCGGAGCAGCAACATCTGCCACTCCGCGTCGGTCAGTTCCTGCGCCTCGTCCACGACGATGTGCGCGAACGGTCCGGCGAGCAGGTCCGGTTCGGTGCCGGGCGGCGCGGTCTCGTCGACCAGGGCGTCCTTCATGTCCTGTCCGCGCAGCATCGTCACCGCACCCTCGCCGTCGTCGTCGGCCTCGAGCAGGGCCTCGACGACGGTGGCCATGTGCTCGCGCTCGGTGGCGACAGCGGCCTCGTGGCGGCGCCTGCGCCGCGCCGCCTCCGGGTCGCCGAGCCGCTGCCGTGCCGCGTCCAGGAACGGCAGGTCGGACACCGTCCAGGCCTGGGCGTCCTCACGCCGCAGCTTCCGGAGGTCGTCGGGGCTGAGCCAGGGGGCGCACATCCGCAGGTAGGCCGGTACCGACCACAGGTCCCCGACGAGGTCGGCCGCCTCGATCAGCGGCCACGCGCGGTTGAAGGTCGTGAGCAGCTCCCTGTCCCGCAGCAGTGACCTGCGCAGCAGGTCGACCGAGACCTCGCCCTCGTGCTTGTCCGTCAGGATCGTGAGCAGTTCCTCCCAGATCCGGTCGCGCGCCTCGTTGTGCGGAGTACCGGGTTCCGGTGCCTCGAACGCCTCGGCCCAGTCCTCGGCGCTCAGCCAGATGTCGGACCAGGGGGTCGTGACCGTCATCCCCTTGCCGGGCGGGTTCTCGTAGAACCTGACGGCCGGCTCGATCGCCTTCACCAGGTCCGCGGACGACTTCAGCAGGGCCACCTCCGAGTCGGCCTCGACCGCCGCCGCGGCTCCCTCGGCGACGAGGTCTCGCAGGGTGCAGGTCTGCACGCCCTCCTCTCCGAGGCTGGGCAGGACGTCGGCGACGTAGGCCAGGTAGGGCTGGTGCGGACCGACGAACAGCACGCCGCCCCGGCGGTGACCGAGGCGAGGGTCGGAGTAGAGGAGGTAGGCGGAGCGGTGCAGAGCCACGACGGTCTTGCCCGTGCCCGGACCGCCGTCGACGACGAGAGCGCCACGAGATCCCGCACGGATGATGGCGTCCTGGTCGGCCTGGATGGTGCCGAGCACGTCCCGCATCCGGGGCGACCGGTTGCCGCCCAGGCTGGCGATGAAGGCGGACTGGTCGTCGAGCGCGGCGTGCCCTTCGAACCCGTCCGAGGTGAACACCTCGTCCCAGTAGTCGCTGATCCTGCCGCGGGTCCAGCGATACCTGCGGCGGCTCGCCAGCCCCATCGGGTTGGCGTGGGTGGCTCCGAAGAACGGCTCGGCCGCGGGGGAGCGCCAGTCGAGCAGCAGCCGGCGGCCCGCGCTGTCGGTGAGGCCGAGCCGCCCGATGTACACGGGCTCGGGGTCGTCCGCGCCGACCATGTGCCCGAGGCACAGGTCCAGGCCGAAGCGACGCAGCGCGCGCAGCCGAACGGTCAGCCGGTGGATCTCCAGGTCCCGGTCCAGCACCTGCCGGCCCTTGCCGCCGGGTGCCCTGCGCTCGGCGTCGAGACGGTCGGACAGGTCGGCGATCGACCGCTCGAGGCTGTCCGCGATGGCCGCGAAGTGCTGCTCGTCGCCGGCGATCAGCGCCGGGTCGGCCTTGGGGGAGAGGTGGTCAGGAAGGTCAAACGCGCTGGTGGTCAGCGGTTTCACGTTGTTTGCTCCGATCTGATGACGCTTGCGCTGTCGCGCGTGGTGAGGGGGACGAACCACACCGGCCGGCGGCTCCGCGGACTCCCTGTCCGGCGGCGCGCACACCCGTATCCGCGCGCAGGGTTCCCGTGATCGCACCGTGGGTGCCACCGGTTCGACGTCCCCGCGCGACCCGTGCGCCGACAACGCCGGCGCACGTCGTACCCCCCGTTTCCGCAGGCTCTGGCCTCGGCCGACGATTCTGCAGCACGACCTGGGTCTTGTGGCAAGCCCCCCGGTGCGCTATACATTGAGAGTGGAAAGGAGTGGGTTCTCCCCTTTCCGCCTCATTGTCCGCTCTGGGCGGGCGACCTCCTCGCGAAACGGCGCGACCTCCTCACGAAGCGGCGATGCGTCGCGTACGCCGGCACCGCCGGCCCAGGGGGATCGCAAGGCGCGGCCATGACGCCGTGCCGGCGGCCCCGAAGCGCCGGAACCCCCGCCGTGTCATCGCATCGCGGTCAGCACGAACCCGAAGACGAGGGTCGCCCTCGGCGCGGGCCGCGTCGCGTTTCGCGGTCATTCCCGATGAGCCAGGTGGGATCGCGTCTCCGTTTATTTCTCGTTCGCCGGGAAGACGGAGCGCGTCATCGTTCTCGGAAAGCAGGGAGAAGGCGACGATGCCTGGTCTGCGCATGGGCGACACGGTCACGGCGGCCGTACTGGTCGGTTGTCTGGCCGCGTGCGGGGGAGTCGGGGCCGATCGCAAGGCGAGCGAGCCGGGCGGGGGGCCGGCGACGCTGACCACGATGGGGTTCGGCCTGCCCGACGAGATCGCCACCGTCCGGGTGGACGCCTTCAAGAAGGCGCGTCCCGACGTGAAGCTGACGATCAACCAGGGCCAGTTCGACGAGCAGGCGTTCCTGTCGGCGGTGGCCTCGGGCAACCCGCCCGACGTCGTCTACCTGGCCCGGGAACGGATCGGCGGCTACGCGGCCCGCGGCGCCATCCAGCCGCTGGACCGCTGCGTGGCCGAGCAGTCCATCGCGACCGGCGACTTCTACCCGGCCGCCCAGCAGCAGGTGAAGTACGACGGCGCCTGGTACGGCATGCCGGAGTTCTACAACTCGATCGTGCTGGTGGTGAACAACAAGGCGGCCCGGGAGGCGGGGGTGGACCCGGCGCGCATCGACACCTCCGACTGGGACGGGCTGGCCCGGCTGGCCAAGAAGATGACCCGGATCGAGGACGGCAGGATCGAGCGGTTCGGCTTCCACCCGAAACTGCCCGAGTTCCTGCCCCTGTGGGCCAAGGCCAACGGCGCGGACCTGCTCACCGCGGACGGCCGTACCTCCCGGCTGGACGATCCGAAGGTCACCGAGGCGATGCAGTACGCCGCGCGGCTGGTGGAGTCCCAGGGCGGCTGGAAGAAGCTGAAGGCCTTCACCGACACCTTCGACTACTTCGGGCAGGGCAACCCGTTCGCCAAGGACCAGCTCGGCGCGATGCTCACCGAGCAGTTCGTGGTCAGCGCGATGGCCGGCGTCGCGCCGGACGCGGACATCACGGTGCTGCCGTTCACCGACCGGCAGGGCAGGCTGGTCAACAACGTGGGCGGCAACGCCTGGGTGATCCCCAAGGGCGCCCGCAACCCCGACGCCGCCTGCTCGTGGATCAAGACCATGACCGCGGCCGACACCTGGGTCGCGGCGGCCAGGGCCCGTGCGGACAAACGCGCCAAGGAGGGCAAGGTCAACATCGGGACCTACACCGGCAACGCCAGGGCCGACGAGGTGATCTTCTCCGATCTGGTCAAGCCCAGCGGCCACCAGGCCTACGACGACGCGGTGAAGACCATCCGCGCCGTACAGAACGCCGGTTTCGTGGTTCCGCAGTCGGCCGCCGCCGCGGAGTTCACGAACGCCTGGAAGGACGCGGGCACCCGCGTGCTGCAGGGACAGCAGGACGCGGCCGCCGCGCTGCGGCAGGCGCAGGCCGAGGCGCAGAAGGCCATCGACCAGGCCACCTCATGACCGCCACCGCTCCCGCACGCCTACCCAGGTGGAGGGCCCTGAGCGGCGAGACGCGCTGGGCGTACGTCTTCCTGCTGCCCTGGCTGATCGGCCTGCTCGTCTTCCAGCTGGGGCCGATGATCGCCAGCCTCGCGCTGTCCTTCACCGACTACGACCTGATCGGCGCGCCGCGCTTCACCGGCCTCGACAACTACACCGCGATGGCACAGGACCCCAAGGTCGTCCGCGCCGTGGGCAACACCCTGCTGTACACCGTGACGCACGTCCCGCTGTCGATCGCCCTGGCCCTGGCCCTGGCGCTGCTGCTGAACCGCGTCACGGGCCGGTCCGCCGGGGTGTTCCGGACGATCTTCTACCTGCCGTCCATGACCCCGCACGTCGCGGTCGGCGTGCTGTTCTTGTTCCTGCTGAACGGCCAGGCGGGCGTGGTCAACCGGATCCTGGGCCTCTTCGGGGTCGAGGGGCCGCAGTGGACGACCGATCCCGACTGGATGCTGGCCGGCATCGTGCTGATGTCGCTGTGGAACCTGGGCTCGACCACGATCATCCTGTTCGCCGCGCTCCGCAACGTCCCGCGCGAGCTCAGCGAGGCCGCGATGATCGACGGTGCCGGCCCCTGGCAGCGGTTCCGGTCGGTCACCGTTCCCATGATCAGCGCCGCCCTGTTCTTCGTGGTGATCATCAACACGATCACCTCGCTGCAGATGTTCGACCAGGTCTACACGATGTTCTTCGGCACCCAGAGCGCCCGGGAGGCGTACGGCGACGCCGCGCTGTTCTACGTCGTCTACCTGTTCCAGCAGGCCTTCCAGTTCCTGCACATGGGGTACGCCTCCGCGCTGGCCTGGCTGCTGTTCCTGGTCATCGCGCTCATCACCGCCGTCCAGGTGAAGGTGGGCAACAGGCTCGTCCACTACGAGACCGAGGAGCACGGCTGATGACCGCCGTACGAGACGCCCGGCCCGTCATCGCCGTCCCGCCGGCCGCGCCGGACACCGCGGCGCGGCCGACACGCAGGATCTTCTTCCTCACCGTCCTGTCCGCCGTCTCGGTGGTCTTCCTCTATCCGTTCGTGTGGCTGGTCACCGCGTCGCTGAAACCCCGTGACCAGACGTTCTCCAACCCCTTCCTGCCCTGGCCGGTGCCGTTCCGCCCGGAGAACTACCTCGCGGTCTGGGACGCGGCACCGATGTTCGGCTGGCTGGTCAACACGCTGGTGGTCGGGGTGACGGCCGCGCTCACCGTGACGCTGTCGAGCGCCTTCGTCGCCTTCGGCTTCGCCTACTTCCGCTTTCCCGGCCGCAACCTGCTGTTCGCGAGCGTGCTGGGCACCATGATGTTGCCCGCCGCGGTCACCCTGGTGCCCACCTACCTCATCTGGAAGTCGGCGGGGCTGACCGGCACGCAGGTGCCGCTGTGGGCGGGCAACCTGTTCGGCTCGGCCTTCTACATCTTCCTGCTGCGGCAGTTCCTGCTCGGCGTGCCCCGCTACGTCTTCGAGGCCGCCCGCGTGGACGGAGCCTCCTACCTCGACCTCTTCCGGCGGATCGCGCTGCCCCTGTCGCGGCCCGCCCTGATCATCGCGTTCGTCTTCGAGCTCAAGGCCAGCTGGTTCGACCTGATGAAGCCGCTGATCTATCTGCAGGACCCCGCGCTCTACACGCTGCCCCGGGGGCTGAAGGCGGTCGTCGACCAGTTCTACCAGGGCGGCGACCCGAAATGGGAGATCGTCCTGGCGGCCAGCGTGATCACGACCGTGCCGCTGATCGTGATCTTCTTCCTCGGCCAGCGGCACTTCCTCCAGGGAATCGCCACCACCGGTCAGCGCGGATGAGACCGCAGGAGGAGCATCAAAAAGGTCTGGGGCGGTGACGAGGACGACGGCCTTTTCCCGGCCGGGTACCGATCGCGTTCTGCCTGCTCATCACACTGGCGATCGCCTTTTTTCAGGTGCCTTCGGCTTCGCCGCCGAGGGTGTCGGCACGGAGATCGGGGGTAGGCGAGCCGACACCCGAACCGCCCGCTTCGGGCGGCAGCGACGAAAGGAGCGGAGAATGTCCACGGCACGAGAGATCATGACGCCGGACGCCGAGTGCGCGCGCGCTGAGGAGACGGTGCTGGAGGCGGCCGAGAAGATGGCCCGGCTGGATGTCGGCTCGCTGCCGATCTGCGGCTCCGACGACCGGCTGCAGGGCATGCTCACCGACCGTGACATCGTGGTGAAGGTGCTGGCCGCGGGCAGGGAGCCCAAGGCGTGCCAGGTCGGCGAGCTGGCCCAGGGCAAGCCCGTCACCATCGGCGCCGACGACGACGCCCGGGAGATCCTGCGCACGATGGCCTCGCACAAGGTACGGCGCCTGCCGGTCATCGACGGCCACACCCTGGTGGGGATGGTGGCGCTGGCCGATGTGGCCCGCGCCCTGCCCGACGCACCGGTCGGCGACCTCCTCGACGCGCTGACCAGCGACTGAACAATGCCCTTGGCCGGGAGAAAAGCGGCTCCGCCCCGCCCGGGGGGAGCCGCTTTCTCATCGGGAAAACGGCGCGCGGCAGGAGTGACGACAGCGGTCCTGGCAGGTGAGGGGCACGAGCGGACATCATGACCGCGGGCGGACCGCCGCGAGAGGTCCTCCTCAGCCGGGCATCGTCTCGCCACCGACCGGTGCGAGAACCTCTCCCGTGTAGTACGAGGAGAGCTGCTCGGCGGCGAAGAAGACGTAGGAAGGAGCGATCTCATCGGGTTGCGCGGCGCGTTTCATCGGCGTCTGCTGCCCGAACTTCTCCACCTTTTCCGGAGGGAAAGTCGCCGGGATCAGCGGCGTCCACACCGGCCCCGGGGCCACCGCGTTCACCCGGATGCCCCGCTCCAGCAGCGTCTGCGCCAGCGAGTAGGTGAAGGCGAGGACCGCGCCCTTGGCCGCCGAGTAGTCGATGAGCGTCTTGTTACCGCGAAGCCCGTTGACCGACGAGGTGTTGATGATCGCCGCCCCCTGCGGGAGATGAGCCAGCGCCGCCTTGGTCACCCAGAAGTAGCTGCCGATGTTGACTGCGAAGGTCCGTTCCCACTGCTCGTCGTCGAGCTCCTGCAGGGAGTCCACCGGCGACTGGGTCGCGACGTTGTTGACCAGCAGGTCAAGCCCTCCCAGCGCGCCGGCGGCGGCCTCGACGACCTCCCGGCAGTGCTCGGGCACGGCCAGGTCACCGGGGAGCAGTACGCATCGCCGGCCCTCCTTCTCGACGAGCTCCTTGGTGTGCTCGGCGTCCTCGTGCTCGTTCAGGTAGGCCACGGCCACATCCGCGCCCTCTTTGGCGAACGCCACCGCGACCGCCCGGCCGATCCCGGAATCGCCTCCGGTCACCAGTGCTTTCCGTCCCGGCAGCAGGCCGCGACCGGTGTACGCGCGCATCTCATCTCGCGGCTCCGGGGTCATCGCCCCGCTGTGTCCCGGATAGGGCTGTTCCTGCGGCGGCTGCCCGGCGCCTTCTTGGTTGTCCGACATGGGGTGCGCCTACCCGTCACCGCCCCACGCGAACGGCCTTCGAGATCAAATTTCTTCTCCTGTCGGGGAGATCTCGGCCTGCTGCGAGCCGGCCGGTGACGCCATCCTGCCGGCCCGTGCCGAGGGGCGGAGCGCGCCTGTCTCCTCACGCGACAGGCCACCGCTTCGCACGGCGCGTCGCCAGGGCCGTCGTTTGCGTGTCGTCCGTCGGGGCACACACCCGGCCATGACCATGCAGTCCTATTGGATGGAATCGGCACCCGGCGTCTCCCATCCGGTTCTCGAACGCGATCTGCGGGTGGACGTCGTCGTGATCGGTGCCGGGATCGCCGGTCTGAGCACGGCCTGGGAACTCACCCGGGCGGGGCGCACGGTGGCCGTCCTGGAGGCGGGCCGGGTCGCGGCCGGGGTCACCGGCCACACCACGGCGAAACTGTCGGCCCAGCACACCCTGATCTACGCCGACCTCGCCTCCTCGGCCGGGCCGCAGGCGGCCGGCCTGTACGCCCGCTCCCAGCAGCAGGCCATCGAGCACCTCGTCGCCACCGCCGCCGACCTCGGCGTCGACTGCGGCCTCGAACGGGTCCCGGCCCTCACCTATGCCGAATCGGCCGACGGCCTGGACCGTCTGCGGGCGGAGGCCGAAGCCGCCGCGCGGGCCGGGCTGCCGGCCTCCTTCGTGACCGAGAGCTCACTGCCCTTCCCGATCGCCGGGGCGGTACGGGTGGAGGACCAGGCCCAGTTCCACCCCCGCGCCTACCTCCTCGCGCTCGTCCAGGCCATGACCGCCTCCGGCGCGCTCGTCTTCGAGGGCACGCGCGTCGTCGGCCTGGCGGAGGGGAGTCCCTGTCGTCTCACCACCTCCACCGGGCTCACCGTCACCGCCCGGGACGTGGTGGTGGCCACGCACTACCCGATCTTCGACCGTGCCCTGCTGTTCGCCCGGATGCAGCCGCACCGCGAGCTGGTCGTCGCCGCCGCCATCCCGGCCGAGCAGGATCCCGGCGCCATGTTCATCACCACCGAGGACAACACCCGCTCGGTCCGCACCGCCCCCTACGGGAACGGGCAGCGCCTGCTGATCGTCACCGGCGAGCCCTTCACCCCCGGCGCCGGTCACGTGAACGACCGGCTGCGGCGGTTGCGCTCGTGGACCACCGACCGGTTCGGCACGACCCGCTTCACGCACTGGTGGGCGGCCCAGGACAACGACACCACCGACCGCCTGCCCTTCGTCGGCCCCCTGCACGCCGGCGCGCGGCACGTCCACGTCGCCACCGGATTCGGCGGCTGGGGCATGAGCAACGGCGTGATGGCCGGCTTGCTGCTCAGCGCGCTGATCACCGGCGAGGAGTCGCCGTGGGCCCGGCTGTACGATCCCCGGCGGCTGCATCCCCTGCGCGAGGCCGGCCCGGCGCTGAAGATGCAGACCGCCGTCGCCCGGCACTTCGTCGCCGACCGCCTGGCGGCGGGCGCCTCCGACGAGGTGACCGGCCTGTCGCCCGGCCAGGCGAAAGTGGTCAAGAACGACGGCAGGCGCTGCGCGGTGTACCGCGACGAGGACGGAGGCCTGCACGCGGTGTCGGCCCTGTGCACCCATCTGGGGTGCGTGGTGGCCTTCAACGAGGCCGAACGCGCCTGGGAGTGCCCATGCCACGGCTCACGCTTCGGCATCGACGGCGCCGTCCTGCAGGGGCCCGCGGTGAACCCGCTGGAACAGGTCGAACTCTCACCGGAAGGCGAGACGCCCGAGTAGAACGCCCTCTTTCCGGCCGGCAGCGCCTCGTGCGCGGCAGGTCCACCGCCTACGACCACGACGTGCGGCTGCCGCTGCCGGTCAAGCGCCCGGAGGCGGGACGCCGCGTCGCCTTCGGCCCGCCGCCGACGCCGACGAGGAGGCATGAGCTCCAGGTGCGTCCGGCGGTGGCGGCATCGCCGTACGCGGCGCGTCACCGCTTCGGGAGGGGCCTGCCCGTCCGCGACGGGCGACAAAAGGCAAAGGCAAGGAGCTCACACACTCCTTGCCACTCTCAACATATAGCGCACCGGGGGGCTTGCGGCAAGACCCGGGTCATGCTGCAGAATCGTCGGCCGAGGCCAGGACCTGCGGAAATCAGGAGTTCGCGAAGCACGTGTTCCTTTGTTGATCGACGTGCGAGGCACGCGGGACCTCGAACCGCCGCCGGACCGCGCGGAGCGGCCGGCCGAAACGCGACCTTGTCGAATGGGGGGTTCTCATGATTGACGTGATCGTCGCCGGTGGGGGGCCGACCGGCCTGATGCTGGCCGGCGAGCTGCGGCTGCACGGCGTGCGCGTGCTCGTGCTGGAGAAGGAGGCGGAGCCGACCGCGTATGTCCGCTCGCTCGGCCTGCACGTGCGCAGCATCGAGGTGATGGACCAACGCGGCCTGCTGGAGCGGTTCCTCGCGCACGGCCGGCGGCATCCGGTCGGTGGTTTCTTCGCCGGCATCACCAAGCCCTCGCCCGACCGGCTGGACACCGCCCACGGCTACGTCCTCGGCATCCCGCAGACCATCACCGATCGCCTGCTGGCCGAGCGCGCCGCCGAGCTCGGCGCCGAGATCCGGCGCGGCTGCGAGCTGGCCGGGCTGAACCAGGACGAGCACGGGGTGACCGCCGAGCTGGCGGACGGCACGCGACTGCGCTCGCGCTACCTCGTCGGCTGCGACGGCGGCCGCAGCACGGTGCGCAAGCTGCTCGGCGTCGGCTTTCCCGGTGAGCCCTCCAGAATCGACACGCTGCTGGGCGAGATGGAGGTGGCCGTGCCGCCGGAGACGCTGGCCGCCGTGGTGGCCGAAGTCCGCAAGACCCAGCTGCGGTTCGGCGTCGGCCCCATCGGGGGCGGGGCGCACCGCGTCGTCGTGCCCGCCGAGGGGGTGGCCGGGGACCGCTCGGTCCCGCCGACCCTGGAGGAGTTCAGGCGACAGCTGCGGGTCTTCGCCGGCACCGACTTCGGCGTGCACTCACCGCGCTGGCTGTCCCGCTTCGGCGACGCCACCCGGCAGGCCGAGCGCTACCGGGTCGGCCGGGTGCTGCTGGCCGGCGACGCGGCGCACATCCACCCGCCGATGGGCGGGCAGGGGCTCAACCTCGGCGTGCAGGACGCGTTCAACCTCGGCTGGAAGCTGGCGGCCGAGGTCGGCGGCTGGGCACCGGAGGGGCTGCTGGACAGCTACCACACCGAGCGTCACCCGGTGGCCGCCGACGTGCTGGACAACACCCGCGCGCAGACGGAGCTGATGTCCACCGAGCCGGGGCCGCAGGCGGTGCGCCGGCTGCTGGCGGAACTGATGGACTTCGAGGACGTGAACCGGCACCTGATCGAGAAGATCGTCGCGATCGGGGTCCGCTACGACGTCGGCGAGGGACACGACCTGCTCGGCCGGCGGATGCGGGACGTGGCGCTGAAGCGCGGTCGCCTCTACGAGCTGACGCGCGGCGGCCGCGGGCTGCTGCTCGACCAGACCGGCCGGCTCTCGGTGGAGGGCTGGGCGGATCGGGTCGACCACGTCGTCGACGTCAGCGAGGAACTGGACGTCCCCGCCGTGCTGCTGCGGCCGGACGGCCACGTGGCGTGGGCGGGTGAGGATCAGCGGGATCTGCTCGACCGGCTGCCCAGGTGGTTCGGCGCCGCCGTCGGCTGAGCGCGGTCGCGGGCTCGCGACGCCGCGTGTGCGGTGTCGCGTGTTCCCGTGTTCGAGACGGTTCGATCGGGGACCGACGCGGGCGGTCACGGGCTCGTCGTGAAGGTGATCTGGTCCGGTGCCGCGTCCAGGAGGATCAGGACTCCCGCTATCCCGACGATCCAGCGCAGTGTCGAGCGCGATCCCGAGGAGAGCTTGTCCCGCCACCGCTCGAACCGCTCGCGCGTCCGTTCGCCCAGGGCGGCCCACGCGGCGAGGAGCAGGATGCCCGGGAGCACCATGACGGTCACGTACACGCCGAGGAGCGGCGACCACTGGACGGCGGTCAGGTGGGCCGCGGTCATGACGCCGATCGCGGCGAAGTACGGCACGGCGGTGGCGAACTCGAACAGCCAGGTCCCCAGCCCCAGCAGCAGCATCGAGCCCAAGGTGAAGGACCGGGCCCGGACGGATGCGCGTTCGGGGTCCTTGTCGGGGATGAAGTAGCTCCCCACGATGAGCGCCACGCCGAGGACGGCCTGCCCCCAGGCCCACACGGTGTCGTCGATGACCGGCACGACAGCGCCCAGGCCGAACATGAGCAGCACGCCCAGGGCGAAGTACGCGATCGCGACCGATCCGAGATACACCCCGAGCAGCGCGCCCACGCGGCGCGGCCTGGCCAGCAGCAGGTAGAGCGTCACCCCGATCACGGTGGGGCTCAGCGTGTCGAGCAGGGCCAGCCCGAGCACCGCCCCGATCGTCTCGATCGACAAACCTGTCTCCTTACGGGAGCCAACGAGCCGTAATAATACGCCCGTGTCAGTTAAAATAACACATGCGTGCTAATATGTTGACGTGCCACGACTCGTTGATCATGACCGGCGGCGGGCCGAGCTCGGCGAGGCCGCCATCCGGGTGATCCTGCGCGAGGGCCTCGCCGGTGTGACCGTCCGCGGGGTCGCCGCCGAAGCCGGCTGGTCCACCGGGTCGCTGCGGCATTACTTTGGCAACCAGCACGAGTTGCAGGCCTACGTCGTGCGGGCCACCACCGACGCCCTCCGCCGACGGGTCCTGCCGCGCGTCCAGCGGCCCCGCACGCGGGGTTCGGCGGTCGAGCGGATCGCCACGATCGTGGAGGAGATGCTGCCGCTCGACGCCGAGCGGCGCGAGGAGTACGCGCTGTGGTCGGCGATCGTGGAATGGGAACGCCGGCACCCTCCGGAGGGAGGCTCTGTGACGTGGAGCGACCAGCGGGCGCTGTACCGCCAGTGCGTCGCCGTCCTGCGCGGGCACGAGTCGATCCGCGAACCGGACCGGGCCACGGTCCCGCACCCCGATGCCCAGGTCGAGCTCTGGGCGGCGCTCCT
The DNA here is from genome assembly GCF_052983175.1 of Streptosporangium sp. G12. Taxonomy (NCBI): domain Bacteria; kingdom Bacillati; phylum Actinomycetota; class Actinomycetes; order Streptosporangiales; family Streptosporangiaceae; genus Streptosporangium; species Streptosporangium sp. G12. Next base: position 83,583 of record NZ_JBRIQO010000029.1, read on the forward strand.
GCACACGTTCGTCGACGGACTCGCCGCCCAGATCGTGAACACCCCCGGCGAGGTGTCCGCCGGCACCGCCGCGCGGCTGCTGCGTTCACTGCTGCACGCCGTGCCTTGCGCGGGGCCGGATCGGTGTGCGCACCGACCGTGAGCCGAAGGCGCGGCGCGGGCCGCGCGGGTTCGGCGGCGTCGTCCAGGACGAGGCGGGGAGATCGGGGCACCGGTGAGGCCGGACCGGCGCGTTCACCCGGAAAGCTCCGGGCAGGGGAGAGCGCCGGTGTGCGGCTTCAGGATCTGCGGGCCGTGCCGGGGTTCGCGGGGGCGGGGGGCGGGGCGGCGCGGCTTTTGCGCGGGGCGGGCGAGCGGGGTGGCCGGGCGCGCACGTGGTCGCCCGCCCGGTTCATGATGTCGCCGAGGTGGTGCGGATCCCCGCCCGGAGGCGTCCGGGCCGGCCGGCAGTGCCGCCCGCAGCCGCCGAAACGCACCGGATCGATCGGGGTGAAGGAGGTGGCCCTCACGCCCCTCAGCGCGCCGATCATGGTGTCCTTCCAGATCGGCCCGGGAATGGTGGCCCCGAAGACGGCGCCGTGGTATCTGCCGCCGATGGTGACGTTGTTCAGCTTGTGCGCGACGGCGCCTCGGGGGTCGCCGATGCTCACCGCGCCGGCCAGGTCCGGGGTGAACCCCGCGAACCACGCGCTCGCCTGGTCGTCGTTGGTGCCGGTCTTGCCGGCGGCGGCGCGGCCGATGCCGCCCACCGCCCGCATCGTGCCCTTGGTGAACACCCCCGACAGGATGTGCGCCGTGGCGTCCGCGATCTCGGGATCCAGCACCTGGCGGCACTTCGGCCGGTAGCCGGTCGCCCTGCCGTTCCGGTCGGTGACCCGGGTGACGACCATGGGAGCGCAGTACTTCCCGCGCGCGCCGATGGCGGCGTAGGCGCTCGCGACGGTCACCGGGTCCATCTCGTTGATGCCGAGGGTGAAGGTCTCGTACTCCTGCAGCTCGCGGTTGTCGGCTCGCTTGATGCCCAGCGACCTGGCGGTCCGGACGGTGTCGCACAGGCCGACGCGGCGCTCGAGTTCCATGAAGAAGGTGTTGACCGACTGCCAGGTGCCGGTCTGCAGCGACTTGAAGCCGGGAGATCCCTCGTCGTTGGTGACGGTGTGCGTCGGGTCGCCGACGTTCTCGCCCTCGCAGTTCTTGAAGTCGGCGTAGCCCGAGGCGCGGTAGCCGTTTCCGACGGTGAAGCCGTCGTCGATCCTCATGCCCTGCTTCAGGGCCGTGATCAGGGTGAAGGTCTTGAACGTCGAGCCCGCCTGGAACCCGCCGATGCCGCCGTGGTCGGTGTCGGCCACGATGTTGTACGACATCTCGCGCCTGCGCGCGGAGGTGCCGTACTCGCGGCTGGCCGCCATGGCCTTGATCATCCCGGTGCCCGGCTGGACCAGCGCCTCGGCGGCGACGGGGTCGTCGGAGGCGTGGACGTGTCTCTTGACGGCTTTCTCGGCCGCGGCCTGCATGCGGGGGTCCAGCGTCGTCCTGATCGTCAGGCCGCCGCGGTAGAGGAGCCGGGCGCGCTGCTCCGCGGTCCTGCCGAACGCGGGATCGCGCAGGAACTCCTCGCGCACGTACACGCAGAAGTAGGGGTACGGGCTGGCCGTGCAGTTGCCGGGCAGGGGAGTGCCCCGGTAGCCGAGCTTCCTGGACTTGGCCTCGGCGGCCTGCCGCGGGGTGATCGCGCCGAGCTCCGCCATCCGGTCGAGCACGACGTCGCGCCGTTCCAGCAGCCTTCGCCGGTTCTCCCTGCCGCCCTCCGGATCGGTGGCGGTGGGCAGCTGCACGGCTCCGGCCAGGGTAGCCGCCTGCCACAGGTTGAGCCGGGAGGCGCGCACGCCGAAGAACCGCCTGGCCGCCGCCTCGATGCCGTTGGCCCCGGCGCCGAAGTAGGCGATGTTGAGATACTTCTCGAGGATCTGGTCCTTGGTGTACTTCCGCTCGACCCCCATCGCGTAGCGCAGCTCGGTGAGCTTGCGCGCGTAGCTGGCCTCCAGGGCCTTTTCCTTCTCCTTCTCGGTGACGGCGGTGTTCAGCAGCACCTGCTTGACGTACTGCTGGGTGATGCTGGAACCCCCCTGGCTCGTCCTGCCCGAGGAGAGGTTCTTGGCCAGGGCCCGCATCGTGCCTTCGAGGTCGATCGCACCGTGCTCGTAGAAGCGGTAGTCCTCGATCGAGACGATGGCCCTCTTCATGACGTCGGAGACCTGGCCGAGCGGTACGACCTCGCGGTACACGTCCCAGAACTGCGCGATCGGACGGCCCCCGGCGTCGAGGACGGTCGTCTTCTCGGCGAGCGGAGGCTCGGCGAGCTCCGCGGGATTGAGGTCGAGCCCGTCCGACGCTCCGACGATCACCACCCCCGCGCCTCCCACGGCCGGCAGGGCGAGCCCGGCCGTCAGCACCCCCACCGCCGTCGCCGCGCCGGCCAGACGCACGATCTTCGCCCCCGCCGACGATCGGGTCCCGGCCCGGCGCGGGCGGTGCGCCCGCCGGACGGCGTCGTCCGGCTTCTCGCCGAAGGGGTTCATCCTTCGCCCCTGGCGCGCATCGGACGAACGGGGCCGGGGAGCGCGGCGAGAGAGGTGATCCCCGGCTCTTCACGCTGTCCCGGCATCAGAGCCTGCCGAGGCCGCGGGCGAGGATGGTGGCGGTCTTCGCGACCACCTTGTCGTCGACGGCGCCGTCCGCGGTCCGGCGGTTGGTGTAGATCGACATGATGACGGGGGCGGCCGACCTGCCCGGCCAGACCACCGCGATGTCGTTCCCCGCCCCGTACCTGGAGCTCGTACCGGTCTTGTCGCCGATCGTCCAGGTCCTGGGCAGGCCCGCCCGGATGCGGGCGTCCCCGGTCGTGTTCGCGATCAGCCAGGCGTTCAGCCGTTCCCGGTCCTTGGCGTGGAGGGCGTTCCCCACCGTGACCGCGCGCAGGTCACGGCCCATGGACGCGGGCGTCGTGGTGTCGCGCCTCTCCTTGGGACTCCAGTCGTTGAGCTCGGTCTCCCACCGGTCCAGCCGGGAGATCGGGTCCTTCAGCGTCCGGAGGTAGCGGGTCAGGCCGGCGGGGCCGCCGATCTGCCTCAGCAGCATGTTGGCCGCGGTGTTGTCGCTCCGGGTGACGGCCGCCTCGCACAGCCGCGCGACGGTCAGCCCGTCCTTCACGTGCTTCCCGGTGACCGGGGAATGCTCCCGCAGGTCGGCGGCCGTCCAGCGCACGACCTTGTCCATCAGGCCGGGCTCGGAGGTGCGGGCCCTGTGCAGCACGGCCGCGGCGGCCATCGCCTTGAAGGTGGACAGCATCGGGAAACGCTCGCCCGACCGGTGGCCGATCGTCGCGCCGGTGGCGGTGTCGACGGCGTACGCGCCGATCCGGCCCTTGAAGGACGCCTCCAGCGCGCGCAGCTCCTTCGCGGCCCGGATCTGGCCCGGCGCCGGCGCCGTCGCCGGCGCGGCAGGGACGGTGGACGGGGCGGCGGACGCGTGGCCGGTCGCGGTGACCCCCGCCATCGGGACGAGCGCGAGGGAGGCCAGCGCCCGGAGCGCGGCGCGTCGGAGAAGCCGGGTGGGCACGGTGGGATGCCTTCCTGTCATGGATCGGGGCGGAGAGAAGTCTCACGCCGGCATCCGATGCCGTCAAAGACGGAAACAGGCAAATCTATGCTGAAATGGCATACGCCCAGGTTGTGGAGGTCTTCAGGAGCATGCCGTCCAGCCGGTGGCGTGTCACGATCCGGCGGCCTTTCGCGCCGGTCTCACGTCCGAGCCAGTAACGCTCGTACGCCGGGTGTGATCGTCATGTGGAACGCCGCGTCCAGTTCGGCCGGCGTGGCGTCGATCTCCCCGTCCACCCACTTGCGCACCAAGGCCATGAACGCCCCGACGGCGCAGGTGACCACCAGATCGAGCGAGGCACCGGCGCGCCCGCCCCGGGCGAGCAGTTCGTCGCGGATGACGGCCTGCAACAGTTGCTCGCCGTGGGCCATCACCATCCGGCCACCACGGCGTCCGAGCAATGCCCGCACCAGCCTGCGCTGCTCCTGTACGTGCTCGAACATCGCCAGGCTGAAACCGAACAGCGGGCCGTCGGTACTCGGGGCCGGATGCAGAAAGGCGATCTCGTCCAGGTTGGCGAACAACACGGCCTGCTTGTCGGCGAAGTGGGCGTAGAAGGTCGAGCGCCCGACGTCGGCGCGGTTGATGAGGTCGGTGACGGTCACCGGCTCATACCCCTTCTCCAGGATCAGCTCCACCAGCGCGCGCTGGATCGCCTGCCGGGTGCGCCGCACCCGCCTGTCGGTGTTTCCGGACACTTCACCGGTCCTGTTCGGTATGGCACAGCAAGGCGGAAGTGGTTGTTGACCCCGTCATGCTAACGAACGGATCATTCATTATTGAACAGGTTGTTCGAGAGGAGAACGGTAATGGGACTGGGCAGATTGCTCCACGATCACGCCGAGCACGCCGACGAGGGCGGGACGATCGATCACCCCCGCGCCTACGACATCGCGGCCGACATCGGCCTGCTCGGGCGACGACGCGAGATCTTCACCCGCCTGGCGGCGCTGTCCGGAACCCGGCCGGGCGACCAGGTGCTCGACGTCGGCTGCGGCACCGGCTACCTGACCCGGATCCTGGCCCCGCTCGTCGGCCCGGCAGGCCACGTGACCGGCGTCGACCCCTCACCACCCATGATCGACCATGCCCGCCGACGCGCCCCGGGCAACTGCTCCTACGTCGCGGGCGCCGGGCAGGCGCTCGACCTGCCCGACGCCTCCTTCGACGTGGTGGTCTCCAGCCTGGCCGTCCACCACATGCCGGCCGCCGAGCGCGGCGCCGCCGTAAGGGAGATGTTCCGGGTACTGCGGCCGGGCGGGCGGCTGCTGATCGCCGAGTTCCGCCCGCCCGCCAACCACCTGCTCGCCCATCTCGTCGGCATGGTGTCGGGCCCCGCGATGCGGCACAGCCCGCGGGACCTGCTCGGCGACCTGATCCCCGACGCCGGATTCCACATCACCGACGAGGGCGACCTGCCGGTCATGCTCTACTACGTCCGGGCCTCGCGCCCCTCGGCCTGAGGAGCGCGGCGGATCGAGAGGGCGGCCTGCCCGGCAGGACCGTCGCGGCACGGCAGGCGCCATGGAGGAGGCCTTCGAGGCGCACGGCTTCCACGGAGGCGGCCTGCTGGGCGTCGAGCATCGGGCGTATCCGGTCGGTGCTCGCCGGTGCCCGTCAGTGGTGGTAGGCGTGGACGACGGCGTGTCCCTTGCCCCGGCCGATGATCCACTTGTTGATGGGCGTGGTGACCAGGAAGGCCACCAGGAGGGCGAAGGCGAGGGCGCCCCAGAACAGGCCGGACGTCAGCTCGGCGTCCATGGCGCCGGGGACGGCGATCATCACCCCGTTGTCGACGATCTCCATGACGAGGATGGACAGGGTGTCGGCCGCCAGCGCCAGTCGCAGGGCCTTGCGCCAGTCGACGCCGGCCCTGCGCAACCCGACCAGGGTGAGCGCGTAGCCGAAGAAGAAGGCCAGCACGATGGCCAGGACGATGGTGGGCACGTTCGGCCATCCCAGAGCCGTGCCGATCACCATGCCGAGCACCTCACCGATGGCACACCCGGTGAGGCAGTGCAAGGTCGCCGAGGCGGCTACTCGCCAGGGGGCCTTCTGCGCATGACCGGCGTGCCCGAGGTGGTCGTGCCCGTGGGGCTCGTCGTGTCCGGCATGATCCCTGGAACCCATCGATTCCGCCATCACAGCCTCCCGGTCTGCGCACTGTCTCGACACTTCACTCACCTTATACGGGTAGGGGGTATATGGACAACACTCCTTGTGCCGGAGGTCGCGGGCCGCGGGCCCGCCCGGATCGCGCCCCCGGCGACCGGCGGGCCGGGGGCCGAGGTGACGCACGGTCGGACCTCTACGACGGCCGGTGGCGGTAAGTGATCAGCCGGTAGAGGGAAGTCTCGCCTGATGCGCGGTCCGGGAGACCTGGAGTCCACGGTCATGGAGTGCCTGTGGTCGTATCACCGGCCGGCGTCGGTCGGGGACGTGCTCGAACGCGGCCGCACCGGTGTCTCGCTATGTGAAGGTGCGCAGGCGCAGGCTGTTGCCGACCACGAAGACCGAGGAGAACGCCATCGCGGCCCCGGCGATCATCGGGTTGAGCAGGCCGAGCGCGGCCAGGGGCAGGGCGGCCACGTTGTAGGCGAAGGCCCAGAACAGGTTGCCCTTGATGGTGGCCAGGGTGCGGCGTGACAGCCGGATGGCGTCGGCGGCCACCCGCAGGTCGCCGCGGACCAGGGTGAGGTCGGAGGCCTCGATGGCCGCGTCGGTGCCGGTGCCCATGGCCAGGCCCAGATCGGCTTGGGCGAGCGCCGCGGCGTCGTTGACGCCGTCACCCACCATGGCCACCGACCTGCCCTCGGCCTGCAGCCGCCTGACGACGTCGACCTTGCCGGCGGGCAGCACCTCGGCGATGACCTCGGTGATGCCGACCTCGGCCGCGACCGACCGCGCGACGGTCTCGTTGTCGCCGGTGAGCAGCACCGGCCTCAGGCCCAGGGCGCGTAGCCGTCGGATCGCCTCGGCCGAGGTGGGCTTGACGGTGTCGGCCACCGCCAGGACCGCGCGAGCCCGGCCGTCCCAGCCGACCGCGACGGCTGTGCGGCCCGCCGCCTGCGCCTCGGCGAGTGCCCGCTCCAGGCCGGTGGGCAGGTGCTGGGACCACTCGGCGAGCAGCGCGGGGCGGCCCACCAGCACGGCGTGTCCGTCGACGATGCCCTGTACGCCGAGGCCTTCGCGGTTGGCGAAGTCCTCGGGGGTGGGCAGCTCGCCCACGCGTTCGGCCGCTCCTCGGGCGACGGCCTGGGCGACGGGGTGTTCGGAGGCGTGCTCCAGGGCGCCCGCCAGGCGCAGCACCTGCGTCTCGTCCTCGCCGTCGGCGAGATGGACACCGACCAGGGTCATCTTGCCCTCGGTGACGGTCCCGGTCTTGTCGAGCACGACGGTGTCGATCTTCCTGGTGGATTCCAGCACCTCCGGGCCCTTGATCAGGATGCCGAGCTGGGCGCCGCGCCCGGTGCCGACCAGCAGGGCGGTCGGCGTGGCCAGACCCAGGGCGCACGGGCAGGCGATGATCAGCACGGCCACCGCGGCGGTGAAGGCCGCCCCGGCCCCGTCGCCGATTCCCAGCCAGTAGCCGAGCGTGCCGACGGCCAACGCGATCACGACCGGCACGAAGATCCCGGAGATGCGGTCGGCCAGCCGCTGGACCTGGGCCTTACCCGTCTGAGCGTCTTCGACCAGCCTGGCCATCCGGGCCAGCTGGGTGTCGGATCCGACGCGGGTGGCGCGGACGAGCAGGCGGCCACCGGCGTTGACGGTCGCGCCGGTCACCGCCTCGCCGGGGCGCACCTCCACCGGCACCGATTCGCCGGTGAGCATGGAGGCGTCGATGGCGGAGGTTCCCTCTTCGATCACGCCGTCGGTGGCGATCTTCTCGCCGGGCCGGACGACGAACCGGTCACCCGCCTTGAGGTCCTCGGCGGGGACGCGGGTCTCGACACCGTCGCGCAGGACGGCGACGTCCTTGGCCCCCAGCTCCAGCAGGGCCCGCAGGGCGGCGCCCGCGCGGCGCTTGGAGCGGGCCTCGAAGTAGCGGCCGGCCAGGATGAACGCCGTCACTCCGGCGGCGGCCTCCAGATAGATGTTGCCCGAGCCGTCGGTGCGCTCGATGGTGAACGCGAACGGGTGGGTCATGCCGGGCGTGCCCGCCGTGCCGAAGAACAGCGCCCACAGCGACCAGCCGAGCGCGGCGATCGTGCCGAGCGAGACCAGGGTGTCCATGGTCGCGGCGCCGTGGCGCAGGTTCGTCCAGGCGGCCCGGTGGAAGGGCCAGCCGGCGTAGACGACGACCGGGGCGGCCAGGGTGAGCGACAGCCACTGCCAGTTGACGAACTGCAGGGGCGGGATCATCGACATGGCGATCACCGGCACGGCGAGCACCACCGAGGTGATCAGACGCTGGCGCAGCGGAGCGAGCTCATCGGCCGGTTCACCTCCCGCCTCGCCCGGCGCATTGTCAGCCTTCGGCTCCGCGGGGAGCGCGGCGGTATAGCCGGTCTTCTCCACCTCGGCGATCAGCGTCTGAGGATCGACGCCTTCACCGAAGGTGACCTTGGCTTTTTCGGTGGCGTAGTTCACGGTCGCGCTCACGCCGTCGAGCTTGTTGAGCTTGCGCTCGATCCGGTTGGCGCACGAAGCGCAGGTCATGCCGCCGATCGAGAGTTCGACCGTGTCTTGGGCCCTGTCGTCGGTGAGGGAGGACATCACCTGCTCCTTTCGCTCGTCATGCCGGCTGTCAGTGGTCGTGGTCGCCGTGCGAGGCGGATGCGGACGGCGTGGCCGCCGCCGGACTCGGCGTCGTGGCCGGGGCGGGGAGTTCACCGGCGCGGACGGTGAAGTCGGCGGTGCGCACGGTTCCCTCGTGCTTGAAGTCCAGGAACAGCCGGTAGTCGCCGCGGCTGGGCACCTCGGCGTAGAAGGTGATCCGCGGGCCCGGCGGAGTCTTACCGTCACCTGGTTCCCCGTCGGGGTGTACGTGCAGGTAGGCCAGGTCTCCGGCGCGCAGGGCGACCAGGTGACCGTAGGCGCCCAGGTAGGGCTGCAGGTCGGCGACGGGGTGGCCGTCCTTGCCGACCTTGAGGGTGAGCCTGCTGGAGGCGCCGGGAGTCAGGTCCCCGTCCAGGGTGACGGTGTAGCCGTCGACCGTGGCGGTACGGCTCGTCGCGGGCAGCGCCTCGGGTTCCTGGGCGCCGGGGGCCTGCAGGTCGACGCCCAACGTCAGCCCGTCGCCGCTCTCGGGGGCGAAGTCGGCGAACGCCCGGTAGGTGCCCGCCTCGGGCAGGGTCAGCTTCACCGACCACACGCCGTCGCCGGTCAGTTCGGGGTGCAGGTGCTGGAAGCTGCCCAGATCGCGGGAGACCACGATGAGGTGCAGCCTCTTGCCGTGCTCTGTTCGGTAGGCGGTGACGGGCTTTCCATCGGGGCCGATCACGCTGAACCGGAAATCCGTCGTCTTGCCCGGCTGGAGTGTGAGGGTTTGGGGCAGCAGGGTGTAACCGTCCTGGGACACCTGCAGACCTCCGGGAACGGGCTTGCCGGTCGTGGCCGGGGCAGGGGCCGGGTCGGTGTGGGTTGCGTGATCGCCCGCCTGGCTCGCGGTCGGGGTCGCGTGGATCGGGTGAGCGTCCGCCGTGGGGGCGGGTCCGCTCGCGCCCACCGCATTGCCGGCCCCCAGAGCGCCGCCGAAGATCACGACGAGTCCGAGGGCGTAGGCGCCCAGCCTGGCCGGTGTGTTCATGACGGAGTCACCACTTCGTATCCGGCTTCGGCGACCGCGGCGGTGATCTGCGCCGTGTCGATCGGGCTCTCGCTGCGGACGGTCACCAGGCCGGTAGCCAGATCCACGTCGACGCCGGTGACGCCAGGGACCCCGCCGACCTCTTCTTCGACGGAGGAGACGCAGTGGCCGCAGGTCATGCCTGTGACGGTGTAGGTGGTGGTCATAGCGATCACTCCTTCTGTGTGCTGGGTTTCGTCGATCAGGAACGGACGAGGCGGGCGATGGCCTCGGTGGCCTCCTTGACCTTCTCTTCGGCCTCGGCGCCGCCCTTGGCGGTGGCCTCGGCCACGCAGTGCGCCAGGTGCTCTTCCAGCAGGGACAGCGCGAAGGACTGCAGGGCCCGGTTGGCCGCCGACACCTGGGTGAGGATGTCGATGCAGTATTTGTCCTCCTCGACCATCCGCTGCAGGCCCCGTGCCTGACCCTCGATCCGGTGCAGCCGCCGCAGGTGGTCCTGCTTGTTGTGGGTGTAGCCGTGCATGTCCCCGCCCTTCGTCGTCATCTCCTACAACAGGATACCCCCGTATGGTATTCCGGAGTTTTAGGTCGCCAGGCGCGATCCGCGGCGGCGTTGCGGGGGCGCGCCTGCGACGCGCCCCCGGAACCGTCACACACCGGCCGGCTGCGGCTCCTGCGGCCGCGTTCGCGCCGCCTGCTTCGGCGTGCGCATGAGCAGCAGGGTCAGTACGGCACCGGCGGCGGCCACGGCCGCGGCCCCGATGAAGGCGGCCTGGAAACCGCCGGTGAGCGCGGGCAGGTTCCCCGGCTGCGCGGCCCCCCGGGAGGTGGCGATCGCGGTCATCACGGCCAGGCCGAGCGCGGAGCCGACCTGGTAGGTGGTGTTGACGATCCCCGAGGCCAGACCGCTCTGCTCGGGCCGCACCCCGGACATGGCCGACATCATGGCCGGGATGTAGGCCAGGGACATGCCGACCGCGGCGATCAGTGAGGCGGGCAGCACGTCGACGGCGAACGTCCCGCCCGGCCTGGCGAGCGACAACCCTGCCAGGCCCACGGCCAGGACGAGCAGGCCGGCGACGATCAGCGGCTTGGCGCCGAACCGGCCCAGCAGCCTCGCGGTGACGCCGATCATGAAGATCATGATGGCGACGGTCATCGGCAGCAGGGCCGCGCCGCTGGGAAAGGCGCCGTAGCCGAGCACCTGCTGCAGGTAGAGGTTGAGGAAGTACCACATCGGGATCCAGGCGGCCCCCAGCAGAGCCATCGCGAGGTTGGCGGCGGCCAGGCCGGGCGTCCTCCATACGCGAAGCTGCATGAGAGGCTCGCGAACCGTGCGCTGGATCACCAGGAACAGTGCCAGCAACGCGACCGCTCCGGCGAGTTCCAGCAGCGTGGTGGTCGAGCCCCAGCCCTGTTCGGGGGCCCGGACGACGGCGTGGACCGCCAGGGCGACACCCGCGGTGACCGAGATCGCGCCCAGTACGTCGACCGAGCCGCGCCTGCCCGAGACGGCGGGCAGCAGGGCGGGGACGGCCGCGAGGGTGGCCAGGCCGATCGGGACGTAGACGACGAACACCCAGGGCCAGCTGAGGTACTCGGTGATGACGCCGCCCAGGAACACCCCGGCGGTGCCGCCCGCCGGCGCCGCCGCGCCGTACAGGGCCATGGCCTTGCCCAGCTCGCGCGGGTCGTGGCCGAAGAGCATCATGAGCAGGGTCATCGAGGACGGCGCGATGAGCGCGCCGCCGACGCCCTGGACGCCGCGGCCGAGGATCTCGATCCAGGCCTCGCCCGCCAGCGCGGCGACGACGGAACCGGCGATCAGGATGATCCAGCCGGCGGTGAAGATCCTACGGGCGCCGAACAGGTCCGACAGCCGGCCGCCGAGCAGCAGCAGGCCGCCGAAGGCGATGACGTAGGCGTTGAACACCCACTGCAGGTCGCCGGGGGAAAAGCCGAGGTCGCGCTGCATGTCGGGCAGCGCGACGCCGATGATGGAGGTGTCCATGATGACCATGAACTGCGCGGCGGCGAGCACGATGAGTGCCTGCCACCTGCGGGGGTCGACGGCGTTCATGCCGCGCTCCTGATTCCTCGCATCCACGCCGTGATGGCAGGATGCGTCATGGGGTTGGGTGTGACGTCGAGTCCGGTCGGCCCCGTGGGTGGGCGTGCATGCCAGTGCACGCCCACCGTTCGTTCTCTCGGGCGAAGTCGCCCTAGGAGGCGTCGGCCACCGTGTAGCCCGCCCGGTCCACGGCCGCGCGGATCTCCTCGTCGGAGAAGCCCGCCCCGCTGACGGTGACGGCGCCGGTGGCCAGGTCGACCTGAACGTCGCTCACGCCGCCGACCTTGCCGATCTCGCCGGAGACCGAGGAGACGCAGTGCCCACAGGTCATCCCGCTGACCTGGTAGACGCTCCCGCCGCCGGTCTCCACCTGCGCGGAGACGCTCTCCGCGGTACCGCACGCGCATGCCGTGCACATAAGGGTCTCCTCTCACGGATACCTGGGTGGGGTATCTCGATCTGCGACCTCAACATACCCCCTAGGGGTTAAATTGCCAATGGGGTCGGGACTCGCCGACATCGCCACCGGGGGAGGACGACGGGATCTCGGCGACGTCGGCGTCCGGGAAATCACAACGGGCGGGGCGCGAGCGGTGAGTTCGTGAGCCGGTGGCACGGAGTGTTCGGGTTCCGCGCGGGCTCGCCGATCCCGGTGGTGGCCACGCCCGCCGGGAGCACGGGGCGGCGCGCTACTTCGGTGGCGCGTGAGAGTCCGGCGGGGCGGAGACCAGGATCGCCTGTGCCGTCGCGATGACGACGCGGGCGGCCTCACCCGTCTCCATGCGCCCGGTGCGGCTCTCCTCCGCGGCGCCTTTCAGGATGTAGTGCAGGACATTGATCAGCCAGGAGATCGGCAGGTCGGTGCGGAACACGCCGTCGTCCTGGCCGCGGCGGATGAGCTCTTCGACGCGCCGCGCGGGGGCGGCGTGCAGCTCGCGAACGCGCCCGGCGGGAAGGGCTTTCTGCGCGGCGCTCGACAACGCCATGGACTCGGCCACGAGGGCCCAACTGGAGTCGAGCAGCCGGGCCAGGGCGTCTCGGGCGTCTCCGGTGAGATCGACGGACGACAGCGCCTCCTCGCCGGCGCGCAGCGCGTCGACCAGCGCGGCCTCGACGAGTTCCGCCCGGGTGCGGAAGTGGCCGTAGAGCGTCATCCGGCCCACTCCGGCGGCCTTGGCGATGTCGTCGACACTCGCGTCCGGATCGCTGCTCAGGCGCTCGCGCGCTGCGGAGACGATGCGGGCGATGCTGCGTTCGGCGTCCGCGCGCCGGCGCGGACCGGCAGAGACGGTAGGCATGCCACCACCTTAACTCGTACGTGGATATACGTGTTACTCTCACGGCTCGAAGTCGTACACAACCATACGAGTTAGCTGGAGGCTCTCGGTGACGCACCATGAGATCCACGAACCATCTCCGCCGGACAGCTCGGCTCATCCGTCGCGATGGCGCATCCTGGCCTTTCTCGGGGTGGCCCAACTGATGTTGATCCTCGACGTCACGGTCGTGGCCATCGCGCTCCCGCACATCGAGACCGACCTGGACCTGAGCCGTGAGGCGCTGACGTGGACCGTCAGCGCGTACACGTTGACGTTCGGCGGCCTGATGCTGCTGGGCGGGCGGCTCGCCGACCTGGCCGGGGCCAGACGAGTGGTCCTCGCCGGCCTGCTGATCTTCACGGTGGCGTCATTGGTGACCGGGTTCGCCGACTCCGCCGGCATGCTGCTGGGCGGACGCATCGCGCAGGGAGCCGGTGCGGCGCTGCTGTCTCCGTCGGCCCTGTCACTTCTGGTGACCCTGTTCGACGGCGACGAGCGGAACAAGGCGCTCGGCGTCTGGTCCGCGCTCGGCGGTGGGGGCGCGGCTCTCGGCGTGCTGCTGGGAGGACTGCTCACCGCCGGCCCGGGCTGGCCGTGGGTCTTCTACGTCAACGTGCCCATCGGGCTGGTGATCCTCGTCGCCCTTGCCCGGATGCTGCCGCACCACGGCGTGGCCGCGCCCAGGGCCCGGCTCGACGTGCTCGGTGCGCTGCTGGTCACCGCCTCGTCCGGTGCCGTGATTTACGCGATCACTCGCGCCGGGGACCACGGGTGGCTCACCGCCACGACCGGATGGCTCCTGCTGGCGGCCGCGACGGGCTACCTGGCGTTCGTGGCCAGGCAGAAGACCGCCGCCTCGCCCCTGATGGACGTCACGCTGCTGGTCCGGCGCCCGGTGGCCACCGGCACGTTCCTCATCGTGATGGCGACGGCGCTGATGGTCGCGGTGTTCTTCCTCGGCACGTTCTACTTCCAGCACGCCCAGGGCTTCGGCGCTCTGCAGACCGGTCTGCTGTTCCTTCCGGTCGCGGCGGCGACGATGCTCGGGGCCGACCTCACCGGCCGGGCCATCGCCCGGGCCGGAGCGCGCCGGCTCGCCGTGGCCGGGTTGCTCACCGCCGCGATCGGCATGGCCGTGCCCGCCCTGTCGACGCATACCGTGACCGTGGTGGCGGGCACGGCGCTCGCGGCCGCCGGGACCGGCGCCCTGTTCGTCGTCGCCTCGGCGACCGCTCTGGGCCAGGTGGCCCCGCACGAGTCCGGCATCGCCTCCGGCATCGTCAGCACGTTCCACGAGTTCGGCGCCTCCATCGGAGCCGCCGCCATCTCCAGCGTCGCAGCGGCCAGCCTGGTCGGGGACACGCTCTCGGGGTTCACCAACGGCTACGTCCTCGCCGCGGTCGCCGCAGGTGCCGCGGCCCTCGTGGCCGCCGTCCTGACACCCGGCCGGGCCGGCACCGGGTCCGGAGGGGCGAGCGTGCGGAATCCCTGAGGCGGCTGGGTTCAGCGCCGGTCGAGCAGTTTCCGCATCCGCCCGATCTCCGTCCGCTGAGTGGCCTCGATGGTCGTGGCCAGTTTCCCGGCCTCCGGGTCGGACCCTTGAGTCCGCTCGATTCCGGCCATCTCGATCGCCCCCTGGTGATGGGCGATCATCATCTGCAGGAACATGCGGTCGAATTCCCTGCCCCTGGCCGCGCCGAGCCTCTTCATGTCCTCGCCGGTCATCATTCCGGGCATGCGGTGTCCCCGCATTCCTCCGGAAGGCGTCGCGGGTTCGCCCCACCGCGCCAGCCAGCCCGTCATGGTGGTGATCTCCAACCTTTGAGCCTTGTCGATCGTGGCCGCCAGGTTCCTGATCTCCGGGTCTCGGGTACGCGTACGGGCCAGCTCGGCCATCTTCACGGCCTGCCTGTGGTGCTCGGTCATCATCTGGGCGAACGTCACATCCGCCGCGTTGAAGGAAGCGCCCGGCCCCTGGGTCGGGGAGGCGGCCGGAACGCCGGCCACGTCGGGGAGCCCGGCCGTGACGTCGCCGCTCGCGCAGGCGGTCAGGAGTGCGAGCACACCGGCCGTCACCGTGACGGCCGGTGCGAGCCTGCGGGGCAAAGGTCGGTTGATGGGCATGGGTGTCGCTCCTTCTGGATTCTCGAATGCCGCCAGACCTTGCCGTCGCGGGCAGGTCTCGGGGACGTGCCGCGTACACGCTCGTCATGGATGCGGGCTATCGAAAACCGTTGAAGGTGCGGCATTTATGTGC
This sequence comes from Streptosporangium sp. G12, assembly GCF_052983175.1. Lineage (NCBI taxonomy): Bacteria > Bacillati > Actinomycetota > Actinomycetes > Streptosporangiales > Streptosporangiaceae > Streptosporangium > Streptosporangium sp. G12. The sequence continues at coordinate 98,642 of NZ_JBRIQO010000029.1, forward strand.
CCGAAGACGTCCTGGCCACACGACATGACCTGCGGGTCGTGGCGGACGCGGGGAAGATTGACGCTCGCGGGCACAGGCCGGGAGCCGGCGAGGCGCGCCACGCCGATGACGTGCCGGGTAAGGCCATCCGGCGGTCGTCACAGGGTTTCCGGCGGCCCGGTCACCGGGCGCGCCCTCCCGGAACGGGTGCACACCGGGCTACCGCGACAGGTGGGTTTTGAGCCTGCGGGTGAGGTGGCGGGCGTCGCGGCCCACTCCGCGCAAGGTGTTGGAGGCGGGGGTGCGCTGCCATTCCAGGCCGAGGAAGCCCAGGCCGGGATGGACGGTGGACAGGCCGTGGACGTGGCGGGGGCGGCCGGTCTCGTCCAGGGCGTCGAGCCCGTCCAGGTAGTCCAGGCTGGGCCGATACCCGGTGGCCAGCAGTATCACGTCGACGGATTCACGGCTGCCGTCGGCCCACACCACGTCGTCGCCGTCGAGGTGGGTGAACATCGGGCGCCGGTCGAGCTCGCCTTCGCGCAGTGCCCGGCGGTAGAGGCCCTCGTCCAGGACGGGGGCGGTGGGCGGAGTTTTCACCAGGCGGGCAGGCAGGCGGTCGAAACCGGTGACGGTGAACCAGAAGTGCAGGTCCTTGCCCAGGATCCGCTGGTCGACGAAGCGGATCGGCGTGCGGGTGGCCAGTGTCACCGTGCTGGTCCGCGCGAGTTCGCAGGCGATCTGCACGGCCGAGTTGCCGGCGCCGACCACGACGATGCGTCTGCCCGCGTACGGCAGGGGGTTGGTGTAGGCGGCGGCGTGCAGGATCTGGCCGGTGAAGCCGTCGCGGCCCGGTAGGACAGGCAGGTGGGGGCGGTCGAACGATCCGCTGGCGGCGATCACGAGGGGCGCGTTCAGCGTGCCGCCGCCGGCGAGGTGCACGACGAAGCCACTGCCCCGGGCACCGGCTGTGACGGCGGTGACGCGGGCGCCGGTGCGGATCTCGGCGCCCCCGCGGCCGAGATCGCGGGCGTAGCGGGCCAGATGGTCCACCACCTCGTCGCGGTGCGGGTAGCGGTCGCCGTCACCGCCGAAAGGAAGGCCGGGCAGGGAGCTGTAGCGGGCGGGGGAGAACAGGGTGAGGCTGTCGTAGTAGCGCCTCCAGGAGCCGGTGGTCTGGTCTGTTGTCTCCAGGAGCACCGGAGTCAGGCCGGCGTCCAGAAGAGCTCGGGTGGCGGCCAGCCCGGCCTGGCCGCCACCGATGACGATGGTGTTCATGCGCCGCATCGTATCGTCAAATCAAGAAATGACAATATGAAGGATAGGGTCATCCCATGGAGACGGCGAGCACCGACATCGAGTTGACCGAGGCCGCGCGCGGCTTCCTCAAGGCGATGGCCAGCGACACCCGCCAGCGGATCCTGATGCTGTTCGCCGGCGGGATCGAGCTGACGGTGGGAGAGGTCGCCGAGCGGATGGCGCTGGCGCAGTCGGCCACCTCCACCCATCTGGCGACGTTGCGCGACGGCGGGGTGCTGAGCGCTCGGCGGGAGTGGAAAACGGTCTACTACCGGGCCGACCCCGCCCGGATCGGCCAGGCGCTGAGCGATCTGCAGGCCGGCCTGCGGGCCTGCTGCCCGCCCGGCGACCGCCCTTCCGGCGCCACCTGCGGGTGAGCCCAGTCCGCCTGCCGATCCACTGATTTGACAAATCTCTAATCAACGAGGCACTCTCTTCACTACTTAGATGTTCTTCTAAACAAGGGGTGTGCGGTACGCGCCCCGCTTCGTCGGTTCTGCTCCACCGCTGAGACCCGACGATCACACATCGCGCGAATTGCAGGAGAGGCCATCATGAGTGACGGATGCTGCGGCACCACCACCGCTGTCGAGATCGAGCAGATCGTGGCGCACGCCGCGCCCGGCGCCCTGCCCGTCGTGGTCATCGGCGCCGGCCCGGTCGGCCTGGCCGCCGCGGCGCACCTGGCGACGCGCGGCCTGGACTTCCTCGTGCTGGAGGCGGGGCAGCAGGTCGGCGCGTCGGTCGCGCAGTGGGCTCACGTGCGGGTCTTCAGCCCGTGGCGCCACAACATCGACAGCGCCGCCCGCCGCCTTCTCGAGGCCGAGGGCTGGAGTGGCCCCGACCAGGACTGGCTGCCCACCGGCGCCGAACTGGTCGAGGACTACCTCGCCCCGCTGGCCGAGCACCCGGCCATCGCGCCCCGGCTGCGCCTCGGGGTGACGGTGACCGCGATCAGCCGCCTGGGCTACGACCGGGTCCGCAGCAACGGCAGGGACGATGTCCCCTTCCTGCTGCGGCTTTCCGATGGTGAGGAGTTGCGGGCCGGGGCAGTCATCGACGCCTCCGGCACCTGGACCACGCCCAACGTGCTGGGGGCGAACGGCCTCCCCGCCCACGGCGAAGCCGAGGCGGCCGCGCTCATCGACCACGCGCTGCCCGACGTGCTGGGCGCCGACCGCGAGACCTACGAGGGCCGCCACACCCTCGTCGTGGGGGCGGGCCATTCGGCGGCCACCACGCTGCTGGCCCTGGCCGAGCTGGAGGAGACGCAGATCACCTGGGCGATCCGCGCCACCAACGCCGGCCGTGCCTACGGTGGCGGCAGTGCCGACGCCCTCCCGGCCAGGGGGACGATCGGCACCCGGCTGCGGGCGCACGTCGACTCCGGGCGCATCACGCTGCTGACCGGATTCTTCACCCACTCCGTCACCGAGACCGGCGGCCGGGTGACGGTGATCGGCCGCGACCCCTCCGGCGCCGAGCGGTCGGTCACCGTCGACCGCGTCGTGGCCGCCACCGGATACCGTCCCGACCACTCCATCGCCTCCGAGCTGCGCCTGGACCTCGACCCGATCCTCGGCTCCACCCGGGCGCTGGCCCCGCTGATCGACCCCAACCAGCACTCCTGCGGCACCGTTCCGGCGCACGGCGTCCGCGAGCTGTCCCACCCGGAGTCCGGCTACTACGCGGTCGGCGTCAAGAGCTACGGCCGCGCCCCGACGTTCCTGATGGCCACCGGATACGAGCAGGTCCGATCCGTCGCCGCCGCCCTGGCCGGGGACTGGGAGGCCGCCCACGACGTGCGGCTGGAGCTGCCCGAGACCGGCGTGTGCTCCTCCGGCCTGGCCGAGGCGCAGGAGCGGCGGGTCGGCCTGGCCACCGGCGTCGGTGGCGGCCTGCTCGCCGCCCCGCTCCCGCTGGTCACCGTCGGCGGCGGTGACGGCGACGGCGGTGGCTGCTGCGGGTGAGCGCCGGCCGTCGACCGGCGCCGAAGCCGCACCGGCACGTCACGATGGTCTGCGTCGCCGCCCTGGCCGTGACGCAGACCATCGGCTACGGCGTGCTCCACTACGCCTTCTCCGTCGCCGGCAAGGCGCCGGCCCAGGCGGCCGGCTACGCGCGGGTGATGGCGGCCGTGGCGGTGGCCTGCGCCGTCGTCGCGCTCGCGCTGGTCGCCTACCACCGCGTATGATTTAGACAAATGTCGAAGTAGGGGAGTTGTCGCATGACCGCCACCACCGTCCAGTGCTGCGCGCCGATCGCCCGCGAGCCACTGTCGGAGGATGACGCGGCCGATCTGGCGGTGATGCTCAAAGCCGTCGCCGATCCGGTCCGGCTGCGCCTGTTGTCGATGATCGGCTCCCACGCGGGCGGTGAGGCGTGCGTGTGCGACCTGACCCCCGCCTTCGACCTGAGCGCTCCCACGATCTCCCACCACCTCAAGACCCTGCGGACGGCCGGGTTGATCGATTCCGAGCGCCGCGGCACCTGGGTCTACTACTGGATCATCCCCGAAGCGGTGAACAGGCTCGGCGCCCTGTTCACGCCGCTGGCCGAGCCCGCTCACCGCCCGGTCGGCCTGGAGCTCACCACCGTATGACACGCCGATCCCGCGGGTGAGCACCGATGAGCGGATGCGACGGCTGGAGCATCGCCGCGGCTTCGTCCGTCGAGGCGGGCGGACCCGCCCGTGCGCCGGTGGCCGCCGCGCGATTGCCGGTGGCCACCGGGTCGCTGCCGGCCGGGTCGCCGCAGGCCTGAGGCAGGCGGGGTGGCCGCGATCCGGTCACCCCGCCTGGCCTGGGCGAGGGCGGGGCCGTGGTCACCTGGCGTCGAGCTCGGCGATCAGTTTCTCGATGCGAGCGCGGATCTCGTCGCGGATGCCCCGTACGGCCTCGATGTCCTGGCCGGCCGGATCGTCCAGCTTCCAGTCCTCATAGCGCTTGCCCGGGAAGAACGGGCAGGCGTCCCCGCAGCCCATGGTGATCACCACGTCGGAGTCCTGTACGGCCTCGGTGGTGAGGATCTTCGGTGTCTGGCCGGTGATGTCGATACCGGCCTCGGCCATCGCCGCCACGGCGACGGGGTTGATGCTCTCGGCGGGGGCCGAGCCCGCGGAGCGAACCTCGATGCGGTCCGCGGCCAGGTGGGTGAGCCAGCCGGCGGCCATCTGGGAGCGTCCGGCGTTGTGCACGCAGACGAACAACACGCTGGGTTTGTCAGGCATGAACCGATCCCTCGGAGGTGGTGGTGGGGGTGGTGAACAGGCGGCGGCCCCAGAGGCTGACGTAGACCAGGGCGACCAGGACGGGTACCTCGATGAGCGGGCCGACCACTCCTGCCAGGGCCTGGCCGGAGGTGACGCCGAACACGCCGACCGCGACCGCGATGGCCAGTTCGAAGTTGTTGCCGGCCGCGGTGAAGGCGAGCGTGGTGGTGCGCTCGTAGCTCAGGCCGATCGCCCGGCCGACCAGGAAGGAGCCACCCCACATGAGAGCGAAGTAGGCCAGCAGCGGCAGCGCGATGCGGGCCACGTCCGCGGGCTGGGAGGTGATCGTCCCGCCTTGCAGGGCGAACAGGATGACGATGGTGAACAGCAATCCGTACAGGGCGATGGGCCCGATCCTCGGCAGGAAGCGCTCCTCGTACCAGTCGCGGCCCCGGGCGCGTTCGCCGAGCCGGCGCGACAGGTATCCGGCGGCCAGCGGGATGCCGAGGAAGATGAGCACGTACCGGGCGATGTCCCAGGCCGAGACCTGTAGCGCGGTGCCCTCACCCAGGCCCAGCCAGCCTGGCAGGACCTCCAGGTAGAACCAGCCGAGCACGCCGAAGGCCACCACCTGGAAGACCGAGTTGATGGCGACCAGGACGGCGGCGGCCTCGCGGTCGCCGCAGGCCAGGTCGTTCCAGATGAGAACCATGGCGATGCACCGCGCGAGTCCGACGATGATCAGGCCGGTGCGGTACTCGGGCAGGTCCGCCAGGAACGTCCAGGCCAGCACGAACATCAGCGCGGGGCCAAGCACCCAGTTCAGCGCGAGGGAGGCGATGAGCAGGCGGCGGTCGCCGGTGACGGTGCCCAGGCGGTCGTAGCGGACCTTGGCCAGCACCGGGTACATCATCAGCAGCAGGCCGAGTGCGATCGGCAGCGAGATCTCGCCGATCTTGACCGCCTCCAGCGCGGAGTTCAGGCCGGGCACCAGGCGCCCCAGCAGCAGTCCGGCGGCCATGGCCAGGCCGATCCACACCGGCAGGAACCGGTCCAGGGTGGATAGGGCGCCCATCACGCCGCTCTGACTCGCGGTGGCCGGAGGTGGAGGTGGGCTTGAGGACATGGATCTTCCTTAACGGTGCGGCGGTGCGAGCTCAGACGGTGGCGGGGGTGTTCAGCAGGGCCGACAGCTCGGTCAAGGTCTCGGGGACCAGGCGGTAGTAGACCCAGGAGGCGCGCCGCTCGGAGGTCAGCAGCCCGACCTCCTTGAGCACCTTGAGGTGGTGGCTGATGGTGGGCTGGGACAGCTCGAAGGCGCCGGTGATGTCGCACACACACACCTCGCCGCCCGAATGGCTGGCCACGATCGACAGGATCCGCAGCCGGACCGGGTCGCCCAGGGCCTTGAACACCTGCGCGATCCCGGTGGCCTGCTCGACGTCCAAGGGCTCGCGAACCAGCGGCGGGCTGCACTCAAGGAGATGAAGCAGCTCCATCGGACCTCCGGGAATAGATACTCGTCGAAGTCATGCGCTGTCTATATTGACAGGTGTCTATGGGTGCTCGGCGTGCGGGGGTCAGCTGACGGGCACGCCGAGCTCGCCGAGCAGGGTCCGCACCCGGCGCTCGATCTCATCACGGATCGGGCGCACCTCCTCGGCGCTCTTGCCCGCCGGGTCCTGCAGTTCCCAGTCCAGGTAGCGCTTGCCGGGAAAGATCGGGCAGGTGTCCCCGCAGCCCATGGTGATCACGACGTCGGCGGCCCGGACGATCTCCTCGGTCCACGGCTTGGGGAACTCCCGGGAGATGTCGATGCCGCGCTCGGCCATCGTGGTGATCGCGGCCGGGTTGATCTCCGTGGCGAACTCCGAGCCGCCCGACCAGCCGACCGCGTGCTCGCCGGCCAGATGGGAGAAGAAGCCCAGGGCCATCTGGGAGCGGCCGGCGTTGTGCACGCACAAGAACAACACGATCGGCCGCCCGTCGCTTTTGCCCTCGACGCGGGCCAGGGCGTGCAGGCGCTGGCGGGCGAAGCGCTCGGCCGGCAGCGGCAGGAAGTTGGCCACCGCGGCGCGGGTGGCGAACTGGTCGTAGCTGGTGTGCAGGAACCGCTCGATCGTCTCGACCGAGAAGGTGCCGGCGAACTCCTCACCCAGCCTGCGGGCTGCGGTGGCAATCGCCAGCTGCTGGTCGATGGTCAGGTCGTCGCGCTTGTCGGTACTGGTCATCGCTGGCTTCCGGGGCATCCGCACATGGAATCGACGAGTGTCTAATTCGATTAGTTTCGATATTGGCATCTATCGATTCCATGGTGGGTAAACGGCGCATGAACAGCGGACGTGCGCATCACCTACAGGTTCGGACCTGGACGGGAAGTAGCGCCACGAACTCAGATGATCACGGTGATGGTGGTCGCCGTCCCGCGCGTCGCCTGCTGGAGGCGGTGCGAGACCGTAGAAGCCCGCGCACCCGGCGCGGGCGCCGGGCAGTGCCAGGAAGTGAGGAGCGTGGTGGGCGTGAGCGCGAACGAGGCCGCCGTACCCTCTCGTGCGGCGGGGTCGGCGCCGCTGATCTTCGGCGCCGGGGCGGCGGTGGGCGTGCTGGGCGGGATGATCGGCCTGGGCGGCGCGGAGTTCCGGCTGCCGTTGTTGATCAGCCTGTTCGGCTTCGCCGCCCTGTCGGCCGTTATCGTGAACAAGGCGATGAGCCTGCTGCTCGGCGCCGTCCCCGACCTGATCCTCATTCCCGCTCTCGCCGCCATCCTGCTGATCTCGGCGGTCAAACTGGCCCGCCACGCCCCCGCGGGCAGATGAACCTCCCCGCGCCTCGGAGCCGGTGGCCCGTTCGTCAATGGCGTCCGGACACACCGAAGGCCCCGCCCTGACTCGGGGCGGGGCCTTGGTTTCAACGTGTGCGTACCGGTGTGCAGGTCGCCTCTCGGCGAGATGCGCAACGCGGCTCCAGCCGAACGGTGTTCCGCGAAGGCGATAGGTGAGGCCCGGGGACACTGGGCACACCGGCCACGAGATGCACAACCACCGCCGGCCGCCGGATGTTCCCGCACCTCACCCCCGGCCTGCCCCGGGGTCATCGCCCGACGACCGTGCTGCGCCGCTCCATCATGATCACATCGCGCCAGGTGCCGTGGTGGCAGCCGACGCGCTCGCGGGTGCCGACCACGCGGAAGCCGAGCGCCCGGTGCAGCGAGAGGCTGGCGGCGTTCTCCGGGAAGATCCCGGACTGGATCGTCCAGATCCCGGCGTCCTCGCCGGCGGCGATGAACGCGGCCAGCAGGGCTCGGCCGATCCCGTGGGCCTGGCAGCCGGGGTGGACGTACACGCTGTGCTCGACGACTCCGGCGTACACCGAACGCGCCGACACCGGGGAGGCGGCCACCCAGCCGACGACCTCACCGGTGCCGGTGTCGGCGGCGACGTAGCGCAGATGCGCGAGCCTGCTCGCGGTGAAGCCCTCCCAGCTGGGGGCCGTCGTCTCGAAGCTGGCCTGGCCGCTTTCCAGTCCTGCCCGGTAGATGGCCAGCACCTGCTCGGCGTCGGTGTCGCGCATCGGCCGGATCTCCAGCCCCGGCGAGATCGCGGGCTTGACCGCCTGGACGATCGCCGAGTGGACTCCCTCGCCGTGATCGGCGGTCAGCGTGATCGAGGTGGCCACGAAACCGGTCGCCGCCAGCAGCCGGCGGTACTCGGCGACGCTGAGCGAGCCGGCGACGCAGCCCACCCGAAGCTCGGCGGCCACCCGCGGTTCAGGGGCGAGGGCGCCTTCGGTGACGACGTCGCTGATGCCGAGGCGTCCGCCGGGCCGCAGCACCCGGAAGGCCTCGGCCAGCACGGCCGCCTTGTCGCCGACGAGGTTGATCACACAGTTGGAGATGACGACGTCGACCGCGTGATCGGGCAGCGGGATGGCCTCGATGGTGCCGCACACGAACTCGGTGTTGGCCGCGCTCGCCTGCTCGGCGTTGCGCCGGGCCAGCTCCACCATGTCGGCACTGGCGTCCAGGCCGTAGGCCTTTCCGGACGGGCCGACCCGGCGGGCCGACAGCAGGACGTCGATGCCGCCCCCGGAGCCGAGGTCGAGCACGGTCTCACCCTCACGCAGCTCGGCGACGGCGACCGGGTCGCCGCAGCCGAGGCCGGCCCGCAGCGCGCCCTCGGGCAGTCCCGCGGTGTCGTCGTATCCGGCCGCGCCGAAGCGGCCCCTTTCGAAGGCGTCCGCGCCGCAGTCGGCGACGGTCTCACCGGCCAGTGCCGCGCGGGCCAGGCCGGAGTAGCGGTTGACGACCTCGTCGTGTGCCATGGCGTGCTCCTACTCGCAGGCGGGAGTCGCGGGAACGGGATTGCCCATCACCACGTCGGCGGCGGTGGGAAAGCAGTTCACGCAGGCCTCGTTGATCCGGTACAGGCTGGAGGTGCCGTGCCGCTCCACCAGGACGAACCGCACCTCGGACAGGATCTTCAGGTGGTGCGAGACCGTCGACTGGCCGATCCCGACGGCGGTGACGATCTCCCCGACGCTCATCGGCTCGCGCCGCCGGGCCAGCAACGACACGATCTGGATGCGGGTGCCGTCGGCCAGCGCCCTGAACCAGCTCGCGTACTCCTCCGCCGCTTCGCGCTCCAGCGGCTCCAGCCTCTCATTCATCGAAAATCGACGATAATCGATGAAAGCTGGAAGGGCAACGCTTTCCACTCCGCCCGGCCGCCATCCGGTGGCTCAGGCTTCGCCGTCGTCTCCGCATCGAGTACGAGATGCTCTCTCCGGACGCCTGATCGGCGTATGGCCATCACGCGGGCTGTCTTGCCAGGCTCGCAATTAATTTCAATTGATACCATATTAAATGAAAACATAGCGGGTAATATGCTTTCATGACCGCAGACGTTCCTCACGGAACCACCACTTCGCGTGCGACCGACCGCCCCGGGGATGCCTCGCCTTTCACTCTCGGCTTGCTGCTGCGCCGGGCGCACTGGCGCGCGGCCGCGGTGATGACGGAGGCGCTTCGGCCGCTCGGCATCGAGTTGCGGCACTTTGCCGCCCTGATCGTGCTGGTCGACCGCGGGGCCACGGTGCAGCGGGACCTGGCGGCGGCGACAGGGTCGGACAAGGCGGGAATCATGCGGGTCGTGGACGATCTGGAGCGCATGGGTCTGGCCGTGCGCAAGGCCGTTCCGGGGGACCGGCGGGCGCGGGCGGTGGAGATCACGCCCAAGGGCGTCGAGCTTTTCGACGCGGCCCATGTGGCGGCGGAGCCGCTGGCCGAACGTCTGGTCGCCGAGCTGGGGCCCGGCGAGCCCGAGCAGCTGAGGGATCTTCTGACCCGGTTCGCCTATCCGCCGGGCGGCGAGGCGTAGGCCGTGCGCCGGTCGCCCGCCGCACGGGTGGGGCGGTAGACGGCGGCGACGTTCGCTGCCGGTGCCCTGGGAGTTGTCTTCGTCACAATGTGCTCCCAGCCCACCAGATGGTATTGATTGATACCATCGTAAATGATACGGTCTTAAGTGTACCGAAGCTGGACGCGTCGAGCGGATGGGGAGGTGGCCATCGTGGACGTCTACGAGGCGGTCACGAGCCGACGGGCAGTGCGCGGATTCACCGACCAGCCCGTCCCGAGGGAGGTGCTGGAGCGCGTGCTGTCCGCCGCGGCCTGGGCACCGTCCGGATCGAACCTCCAGCCGTGGCACGCCTACGTGCTGACCGGCGCGCGGCTGGCCGAACTCAAGAAGCGCGTCGGTGAGCGTGTGGCGGCAGGCACTCCCTGGGACGAGCGGGAGTACGAGATGTACCCGTCCGGGCTGAAGTCCCCGTACCGCGAGCGCCGATCAGCCTTCGGCGCGCAGCGCTACGGCGCACTCGGCATCTCGCACGATGACTGGGAGGCGCACCAGAGGGCCGCCGCCGCGAACTGGAGCTGTTTCGGTGCGCCCGCAGCCCTGTTCTGCTACATCGACCGCGACATGGGCCTGCCCCAGTGGGCCGACGTCGGCATGTATCTGCAGACCGTCATGCTGCTGCTCCGCGCCGAAGGGCTGCACAGCTGCCCGCAGATGGCGTGGTCGGTGTATCACAGGACCGTCGCGGAGGTCCTGTCGCCCCCGGACGGGCTCATCCTCTTCTGCGGCATGTCGATCGGGTTCGAGGACGTCACGGCGGGTCACGCCCGTACCGGCCGGGCGCCGCTCGAGGAGACGGTCACGTTCGTCGAGAGTCCGGTCACGCGATCGCACGCGGCGTGAGCGGAGCGCCTCCCACCTGGAGCGCCTCCCACCCGGAGCGGCTGTCGCCGCTTCGCCGCCGGTCACGCCTCCGGCCGGGCATCGCGCAGAAGCCGATCCACCGCCAGGCACCACATCACATCACGAGGAGAGACATGACCGGCCAGTTCCGCCTCGGCGGCGACCTGACGATCGACCGGCTCGGTTTCGGCGCCATGCGCCTGCCCCACGGCGGTCCGGGCGGACCCGCCCGCGATCCCGAGTCCGGCCGCGCCGTCCTGCGCCGTGCCGTCGAGCTCGGCGTCGACCACATCGACACCGCCGACTTCTACCGCAGCGAGAACGGCGCGGTGCACGCCAACACCCTGATCCGTGAGGCCCTGTTCCCGTACCCGGACACCCTGGTCATCGCCACCAAGGTCGGCCCGGTCTTCGGTCCCGGCGGGCCCGGCCAGGGCACCGCCGCCGACCTTCGGCCCCAGGTCGAGGCCAACCTCGAGAGCCTGGGCCTGGATCGCCTCGACCTGGTCTACCTGCGCATCGGCATGATGGAACCCCCGCACGGCGAGTCGCTCGCCGAACGCTTCGAGGCGCTCGCCGCGCTGCGCGAGGAGGGCCTGATCCGCCACCTGGGCATCAGCAACGTCGATGTCGGCCATCTCGCCGAGGCCCGCACGATCGCTCCTGTCGCGGCCGTCCAGAACAACTTCCACATCGCCAATCGCGACGAGACGGCCGTCCTGGAGGCCTGCGCGCAGGCCCGCATCGCCTTCGTCCCGTTCTTCCCCCTCGGCGGCGGCAGGGCCGACATCAACGACCCCGGTTTGGTCAAGGTCGCCGAACGGCACGGTGCGACCGTCCACCGGATCGCCCTGGCCTGGCTGCTGGCCCTGTCTCCGGTCACCCTGGCCATCCCGGGCACCGGTTCCGTGGCTCACCTGGAGGAGAACCTGGGCGCCCGGTCGATCACCCTCACCGAGGAGGATCTCGCCGACCTCGCCTGATCGCAAAAGTGAGGCCCCTTCCACGCGGAGGGGCCCCTGAGCCGGCATGGCCGCCCCGGGCGGGCGCCACCGCGAGCCTCCCGGGCAGTGACAGGGGACGTGTCGGCTTCGGCATTCGGTGCGCGGTGGTTCACGACCGAGGGCCGGGACCTCTGGCGGCGCCGCGGGCTTCGTGCCGTGGACCGCATTGTTGCTAGCCGGAGCAGCCGATCGGCTGCTCCGGAGGATTCGCCGCAGGAGCGTTGAGCGATGTCACCCGTCGTGGTCGTTGTGCTGTTGCTCGCGGGGTTGTCCGAGGCCGCCGGGCGGATTCTGCCGCTGATAGCGCGCCGGCCCGGTGTGTCGCGGTCGGTCGCGGTCGAGTTGCTGCTGGTGGGTGCCGTGGTCGAGGGCGTGGTGTTCGCGCTGTGGCCGGTGAGCGCGTGGACCCTGGCCGAGCTGGTGGGATCGGCGCCGCGATCGGGTGCGGCGACGTTCGTCTGGACCCCCGGCCGGGTCGCCCCGCTGCTTCTCGCCGCGATCTTGGCGTTTCCCTTGCTCGGGCCGTTGCTGCACCTGCTGCTGCTCACCGGGGTCGGGGCCGGGTTGGCCGGCCCGCTGGCCGCGGCCACCGGGCTGGGCTGGTGGGCCGCGGCGGGCTGTCTGGCCGTGGCCGGAGCGGGTCTGGGCGCCGCCGTCGAGGCCGTCCGGCGCCTGGTCGTGAAGATCAGCGCCACCGGGACGCGGCAGGTGCTGGCATGAGCGGCTTCCCTGTCCTGGTCGTGGTGCTGCTCGGGGTGTTCGGGCTGGTCCTGCTCGCCGAGGCGTTGCTGGCCCGCTATGAGCTGATGGCCTACACCGCAGGCTGGCGCGCGGCCACCAGCGAGCTGCCCCCGGGCATGCCCTATGCGCGAGGCGCCGATCCCGGCCGGCCCGCGCGGGCCTACCTGGTCTATCTCGACGGTATCGGCAAGCGTCGCTTCGGGGACACCCGCGACGGGGGCCGGCTGGTTCAGGCGCTGATCGCCGCGGCGCCGGAGCTGCGGGTACTGGGCCAGGTGCAGCCCTACTCCCCGCTGGCCGATCCGCTGGTCAACCGGCCGGTGTGGGAGTGGTTGCGCCACCGGGTGGAGCTGGTGTTGTTCCTGCACAACGTGATGCAGATCTTCGTTGCCGCCGACCACCGCTACCGTCCGTTGTACAACCGGGCGGTGGGCGCCCAGATCGCCGATCAGCTGACCCTGGCCGGCTACCGGGCCGACAGTGCTGTCCCGGTGGTGTTGCTCAGCTACAGCGGGGGCGCCCAGGTCGCCACCGGCGCGGTCGAGGAGTTACGCGCCCACCTGCGTGCCCCGCTGTTGCTGATCACGCTCGGCGGGTTCCACAACGGCGCCAACGATCTCACCGGCGCCCATCATCTGCATCAGCTCACCAGTGCCGGCGACTGGATCGAGCGCAGCGGCGCCTGGATCTTTCCCCAGCGGTGGCGGTGGTGGTCCGGCAGCGGATGGAACCGGGCCCGCCGTGCCGGAAAGATCACCGTGCATCGGCTGGATCCGGCCACGCACGTGGGGCGGGGCAGCTACATCAGCCGCGAGGCGCGGTTACCCGATGGCCGCAGCCACCTCGAGCGCACCGCCGACACCGTGATCGCGCTCATCCGCACCCACTACGGCGCCCACCACGACAGATGATCCGTCGCCAGGTCGATCCTCCGACGGGCGTGCTGCCGACCCTGGCCGCCCCCGCGTCCTGGCTGCTGTTCGCGCTGGTCGTGGCCGCCGACGTCGGCATCTCATCCCTGTACCACCAGGACGCCGTGGCCATCGCCGCTCGGACGGTGATCGGCGACGACCGGGCCCCGGGTACGCGGCGCCCCGGGAAAGATCCGTTATCGTGCCTCGCGTATCCCGAGAATGTACGTCGCGGTGAGCGCGACGGCACGGTCCTCGTCATGTGCCAGATCCGCGAGGGCACGTGACGCCGTGAGCCCCGGGATGTCCGCGAGCGCCTGGGTCAGCCGCCGGCGTGCGGGCGATTCGACGGTGCCGTGGGCGAGGCGGTCGACGAGCCCGGCGGCGATCCGATCCGCCGACGCGGGACGACTCGCCAGCGCGCTCAGCGCGTCGGCCGCGTCGACGTCGTTCGTCCCCTCGACGACCATGTCGATGAGGGTCGGGACGGCGTCGGCCACTCCACGTACCCCGAGCGCCAGAGCCGCGTACCCGCGGACCACGATGTCGGGGTGCGCGAGGGCGTCCCGCAGCAGTGCGGTCGCCGCGTCGTCCGGAATCTCGGTGATGGACTGGACGGCACGTTTCCGCACCTCGGCCGCCGGCGAGCCGAGGCCCTCCGCCAGCAGCGCCAACCCGCCGTCGCCCGACTGCGCCAGAGCCCATCGAAGGGCTCCGGCGACGTTCGGGTCCGTCTCGCTCAGCGCCGCCTCGACCAGTGCCTCCACCGGCACCGGGACCTCCTCGACCGAGGACAGGGCCGCGCGCTGGCGCTTCCCGGCGCTCTTCGAGCCCAGTGCCTGCAGGAGCGCGACGGTCTGGAGGACGTCCTCCCAGCCCGCCGGTTCCGCGGCACCGATACGACGCAGTCGCGTGAGCAGCTCCTTCTCACCCGCGATGCGTTCTCGCGTCCGGCGGATGAGGTCGTCGACGAGCGCCGAGGGCGCGAAGCCGGGGTCGTCGAGCGCGCGCCCGACGTCACGCAGCGACAGCCCCAATGACCGCAGGCTCTCGATGTGGAAGATCCGCCGGATGTCCTCGCCGGAGTACTCCCGATAGCCGGCGCCGGTACGGCCCGTCGGCCGCACCAGGCCGAGCGAGTCGTAGTGCCTGAGCATGCGGGCGCTGACCCCGGACCGTCGTGCCACATCACCGATCAACACTGCCTGTCACTCCTCCTGGCCGTTCCCGCCCAGGGCCACGACGCGCTTCGCCTGCTCGATCGCGAACTCGAATCCGGCATCCGGGTCGCGCAACAGCCGTTCCGTGGCGGTCGCGTGCGCGCGCACCCGAGGGTCGGGATCCGTCGTCGCGGCGCGCAGAGCCGGCTGGATCACCTCGCCGAGCGCGACCAGCGCCCGGCTGAGGCTCAGCTGCGTCTCACGCTCGCCGCGCCCGAGCTGTGTCGACAACACTACGGCCAACTCGGGCTCCTCACCTTCGGGCACGAGCACGACCGCCGCCCGCCAGGCGCTCCGCGCCACCTCGTCGTCGGCGTCGGACAGCAGCGCCCGCGTGATCGCCGGCCACGCCCGCCGATCCCCGATCTTGGACAGCGTGTGCAACGCCTGGCTTCGCGCCTGCGCACGCTCCGAGCGGACCTCGCCGAGAAGCGCGGGGACCGTCATCGACGCCGGGTGGCGGGTGAGGGCCCACGTGAGCATGTCGCGCACGTAGAACTCGGGTTCGACGGCGCATCGTTCGATGAGCTTGTCGACGAACCGCGGGTCGGGGGTCGTGCCGACCGCCAGCGCCGCTCGCAGCCGCACCGACGGGCGGTCGTCCTCCAGCCCCTGGAAAGCTCGGATCATGTCCGTGTCCTGTTCCGGCATGGTCATCGGGACCACCTCCTCGGCCCCAGTGAAGACCTTGTCACCGTGTCAAGGTCAAGCGGGGACGCGCCGCGAGATCACCGGGCACCCTCCGGGTCCACCGGGTCCGGTGCCTGCCGGGTCACGCCGGCGGGCGCGGACCCGGCCGGCGGTCGCCGGGACCGTCCGTCTCACGCGACCGCCCGGGCGGCGGCGCGGCCGGCCTGGCGGCCGGAGAACAGGCAGCCGCCGAGGAAGGTGCCCTCCAGGGCGTTGTAGCCGTGCACGCCGCCGCCGCCGAATCCGGCCGCCTCTCCGGCCGCGTACAGGCCGCTGACGGGTTCGCCGTCCATGCCGAGAACGCGGGAATCGAGGTCGGTCTGGATGCCGCCGAGGCTCTTGCGCGTCAGGACGTGGAGCTTGACCCCGATCAGCGGACCGGCCTGCGGGTCCAGGATGCGGTGCGGTCTGGCGGTGCGGCTGAGCCGGTCCCCGAGGAAGCGTCGTGAGTTGTGGATGCCCTGCACCTGGGCGTCCTTGCTGTAGGGATTGCCGACCTGCAGGTCACGGGCCACGATCTGGCGGCGCAGCTCGCCGGCGTCGAGCAGCGGTTCGTCGGTCAGGCCGTTCATTTTTACCACCAGCTCGTCCAGCGTGGTGGCGACGACGAAGTCCGCGCCGTGCCGTTTGAAAGCCTCCACCGGAGCGGGCGCCCCCTTGCCGAAGACCCGGTTCCGCAGTACCGCCTTCCGGTCTCCGCCGGTGATGTCGGGGTTCTGCTCCGAGCCCGACAGCGCGAACTCCTTCTCGAGGATCTTCTGGGTGAGGACGAACCACGAGTGGTCGTATCCGGCGATGTCGGGGGTGGTGCGCAGATACTTGAGGGTGCCGAGGGTGTCGTAGCCGGGCAGGCACGGTTCCGGCAGGCGGCGGCCCAGCGCGTCGAACCACATGGACGACGGCCCCGGCAGGATCCTGATCGCGTGCCCGGGCCAGACGGGGTCCCAGTTCCGCACGCCCTCGGTGTAGTGCCACATCCGGTCCTCGTTGACGATGCGGGCCCCGGCCGCGGCGCTGATGGCCAGCATCCGCCCGTCCACGTGGGCCGGCACGCCTGTGATCATGTTCTGTGGGGCGGTGCCCAGCCGCCGGGGCCAGTGCCGGCGCACCAGGTCGTGATCGGCGCCGATCCCGCCGCTGGTGACGATGACCGCCTGCGCGGTCAACTCGAAGGAGCCCGTCACCTCGCGGCTGGAGGCCACCCCCCGCGGAGAGGGGTCGTCGATCAGGACGCTCCCGCGCACCCCTGTGACGGCACCGTCCCGGACGACGAGTTCGTCGACCCGGTGACGGTGGTAGAACCTCAGCAGTCCCGCGTCGGCCGCCTGCTCGGCGCCGCGCACGAACGGGGCCACCACGCCCGTTCCCGTACCCCAGGCCACGTGGAACCGGGGCACGGAGTTGCCGTGACCGTCGGCGCGCAGGCCACCGCGCTCCGCCCAGCCCACCACCGGCGTCAGCTTGATGCCCTGGGCGTCTATCCAGGACCGCTTCTCGCCCGCGGCGAAGTCGACGTACGCGCGGGCCCAGCGCGCCGCCCAGACGTCCTCGTCCTCCAGGCGGTCGAACCCGGCACTCGCCTGCCAGTCGCTCCATGCCAGCTCGAAGGAGTCCTTCACCCTCAGGCGGCGCTGCTCGGGCGAGTCCACGAGGAACAGCCCGCCGAACGACCAGTACGCCTGCCCTCCCAGGTTGGCGGCGCTCTCCTGGTCCACCAGCGCCACCTTCCGGCCCCGGCCGGTCAGCTGCTGCGCCGCGACCAGCCCGGCCAGACCCGCACCCACGATGATGACGTCCGCGTCCATGGCGGTACTCCCTTGCTCAAACACCCCGTCGATCCCGTCCGGGGGCGTGTCGATGGTAAGGGGACCGGCCTGATCAATGCGTGGCGGCGGACCTGCACGACGGTGGTGGACCATGAGGAACCTCGTGAACGGTTCTGACGGGCCGACCGGGAATCGGGCGCCGCACCCGTGAACCGGCGCGGGAGCTGGGGAGCATCGACCCGGCGGCCCGCCGCCGGACCGGTCCGCGTCACCCGGCGGCGGCGTCGAGCACGGCTTTGAGAGACGCCTCGAGGATGTCCACGCCGGTGTGCAGCTCGTCCTCCCCGATCGTGAGAGGCGGGGCGATGCGGAAGATGCCGCCCATCCCGGGCAGCTGGACGATGTTCATGTGCAGGCCTCGTTCGAGGCAGGCCGAGGTGATCGCGTTGCCCAGCGCGTCGGCGGGCGCCTTGCTCTTCTTGTCCATGACGAGCTCGATGCCCTGGAGCAGGCCACGGCCGCGAACGTCACCGACGACCTCGTAGTCGTCGCGAAGCGCCAGCAGCCGGTCGGTGAGCTGATCGCCCAGCGTCGCGGCACGCCGTGTGAGGTTCTCGCGGTCGATGACGTCAAGGACCGTCAGCGCGACGGCGGCCGCCAGGGGGTCGGAGACGTGGGTGGTGTAGAAGAGGAAACCCCGGTCGTGGCAGACCTGCTCGATCTCGGCGGTCGTGACGACGGCCGCCACCGGCAGCCCGGCTCCCAAGGTCTTCGACAACGTCAGGATGTCGGGCGCGACCCCGTCGCGCTCGAACGCGTACATCGCTCCGGTGCGGCCGAGACCGGTCTGCGCCTCGTCCAGGATGAGCAGCATCCCGCGTTCGTCGCACATCGCCTTGAGGCGACGCAGATACCCGGGTGGCAGGTCGATGAGCCCGCCCGAGGACAGGATGGGCTCGATGAGGCAGGCGGCGAGACTCCCGGCGGACTGCCGGTCGATCAGGGCGAAGCCGTAGGCGAGCTCGGCCTCCCAGTCGTGTGACCCGTCGGAGGATCGGAACGGCGAACGATAGGCGTTCGGTGTGGGCAGCGCGAGGTTTCCCGGCATCGGGGGACCGTAGCCGCGCCGCCCGGCGGAGAAGGTCGCGGCGGCGGCCCCCTGGGTCATGCCGTGCCAGGAGCGGTCGAAGGAGACGATCTCGAAACGGCCGGTGGAGAGCTTGGCCATCTTGATCGCGGCCTCGTTCGCCTCGGCTCCCGTGGTGAGCAGCAACATCTTGCCGAGTGCCGGGGGCAGGGTCGCGGTGAGCCTGCGGGCGAGCTCCAGCACGGGAGCGCTGAGCATGCCGCTGAAGAGGTGGTCCAGCGACGCGACCGCGGACGAGACCGTCGCCACGATGTCCGGGTGCGCATGGCCGAGGATGGAACTCATCTGCCCCGAGGTGAAGTCGAGAATCGGCGTGCCCCGGCTATCAAAGACATACGCGCCACGGGCGCGTTCGATGACCCGCGGGGTGAAACCGGCTCCGTAGCGGATCAGGAGACGGTCCGCCTCGTCCCAGAACGTCGTGTCCATCGCCAACCCTCTCTCACCGCGCCCGAGAGGACGCCGGATGTCCTGCTCGCTGCCATCCTCCACCGCCGGCAAAGCTCGAAACAAGCAAACAAATGCGGCTCGTCATTCGGTGTTGCCTTACCTTTGGTGCCATGCTCAACCCGCAACGTCTCGCGATCCTGCGCGCGGTCCTGGCAGCCGGGTCGATCAACAAAGCGGCGCGGAACCTCGGTTACTCTCCCGCGACGATCAGCCAGCACATGACCACCCTGGCGAAGGAGACCGGACTGGTCCTTTTCGAGAAGCAGGGACGCGGCATCATCCCCACCGACGCCGCACGGCACCTGGCGGATCAGGCCCAGTCGCTCCTCGCCGACTTCGGACGCCTCGAACGAGTCGTCGCAGACCTCAGGGGCGGTCAGGCGCAGCATCTGGCGATCGCCTGTTTCGCCTCCGCGGCCGAGCGGTGGATCCCGGAGGTCGTGCGGACCGTTCGCCGCCACCAGCCGAACCTCACCGTCGAGATCAGCCTCAACGAGCCCGTCGACGGGCGCGGACGCCGGCGCCCGGACCTCGACATCCGGACCGAGCCCGCAGGCGGAGCCGGAGTACACCTCGACGGCTACCGGCGTCATGAACTCGTCGTCGAGGAGCTCGTCGCCGTGCTCCCCGGCGCCCACCCTCTCGCCGGTGCCCGCGAACTCGCTCTCCGGGACCTCGAAGGTGAGCCCTGGATAGATCACGACATCTACGACAGCCCGATCGGACAGATCATCCTGACCGCTTGCCGGGCCGCCGGATTCACGCCGCGCTATGCCGCCCGCCTGGACGACCACCGGGCGGCGCTGCGGCTGGTGGAGACGGGCATCGGCGTCACCGTCCTGCCGCGCCTGGCCGTCGCGGAGCTCCCCGGCGGAGTCGTCGCCAGGCCTGTGGTCCGCCCCGCCGTCCTGCGGCGCATCGTCGTCCACGCCCGCCAGGATCGACGCCGCGGCGACCTCGTCGCCCGCGCGGTGGCACAGCTTCGCGACAGCGCCCGGAACGCGGAACCCGCGTAGCGCGGACGCCTCGCGTTCCGGGGCACGCCGGCGCGGCCGGAACCGGTTTCAGGTGCTGCGATTCGCGAAGGGGCCGCCGGCGGTGAAGACGAGCTCGGCGAAGCGCTCGCCGATGCGGCGGTGGGTGGCGGCGTCCGGATGGAGTTCGTCGGGCAGCGGCAGCTCGGCGGAGTCGGCCTCCCCGTAGAGGTCGCGGCCGTCGAGGTAGTACAGGTTCGGGTCCTCGGCCGCCCGTTGCCCCACGATCCGGGCCAGCTCGTCCCGGATGACGCCCAGGGTCAGTTTCCCGCTCGCGCGCTCCGCCGGGTCGCCCGTGGCCCGGAACCGCAGTCGCCCGGCGCCGAGGTCGGTGAAGTCCGGGGCGCTGGGACCGGGGGTGTCCTCGTGGATGGGGCAGTGGATGGGCGAGACGACCAGCAGCGGTGTGCCGGGGTGGCCTTCGCGGATGGTGTCGAGGAAACCGTGGACGGCCGGGGTGAAGGCGCGCAGGCGCATCAGATCGGTGTTGACCAGGTTGATGCCGATCTTGAGGCTGATCAGGTCGGCGGGGGTGTCGCGCAGGACGCGGGCGGTGAACGGGTCGAGCAGGGCGCTGCCGCTCAGGCCCAGGTTGATCAGTTCCGCGTCGCCGAGGGAGGCGGCGAGGGCGGGCCAGGTGGTGGTGGGGCTCGCGGCGTCGGAGCCGTGGCTGATCGAGCTGCCGTGGTGCAGCCACACCTTGCGGCCCCGGTCCGGTGCGGGCTCGACGGGGGCGTCGGCGCGCAGGGCGATGAGTTCGGTGGTCTCGTTGTGCGGCAGCCAGATCTCGACGTCCTTCATCCGGCCGGGCAGGCCGGTGAAGCGGAGGGTGCCGGCCGGGCCGGGCCGGAGCACGGTGGTCCCGGTGGTCATGTCCATGGTCAGGGTGTTGCCGCCGGTCACGCCGGCCTGGCCGGCCAGGCGGCCGTCGACGAGCAGGTCGTACACGCCGTCCGGGCGGGGCGGAGCACCGACGTAGACCCGTTTGGTGGGCAGCGTGTCCAGTTCGACGGCGGTGGCCCGGGTGCGGAAGACCAGCCGTACCCCGGAGGGCTGGGACTCCGCCATGGCGAGTTGTCCGTCGGCGCACTGGGCGCGGGCACGGGCGGGCAGCCGGTGCGGCAGCACACCGTGGGCGGTGTCCTGCAGGTCGAGCGCGCCGCGCAGAAGGTCCGCGGTGACGGGCGTGGTGATCCAGTCGGGCGTGGTGTGCATGGTCTCAGCCTGTTGATCGAAGTTTTCGGATTGTTCGGAGTGTTTGGATTCGCCGGTGCGCCGCTCGGCCGGCGGTGCCCGGCCGGCGGGGGAGCCCGGGTCAGGGCGCGGGCCAGTTCCGCAGCAGGGCGTCGAGGGCGTCCAGGACCCGTGACCAGGTTTCCTGCGTGTCGGGCGCGCTGTGGCTGAACCCGCCCCCCATCTCCAGGCTGACGTAGCCGTGGAAGACGCTGCCCAGCAGCCGGACGGCGTGCGTCTGGTCCGGTTCCGTCAGGTCGTAGCCGCGCAGGACCGCCCGCGTCATCTGTGCGTGCCTGCCGCCGGCGCTCGCGGCCGCCTCCTCCGGAGTCAGCCTCAGCTGGGCCGCGGCGTAGCGGCCGGGATGCTCCCGGGCGTAGTCGCGGTAGACGTTGGCGAACGCGGCCAGAGCGTCCTTGCCGGCCCGCCCGGCCAGGGCGGCGGCGACCCGGTCGGCGAGCTCCTCCAGGGCGAACAGGGCGATCCTGGTCTTGAGCTCCTGGGAGTTCCTCAGGTGCGAGTACAGGCTCGCGACCTTGACGTCGAACCGTCTGGCGAGCTCCGAGACGGTCACCTGGTCGAAGCCGACCTCGTCGGCCAGTTCCGCCCCGGCCCGGGTCAGGCGTTCCGTGGTCAGTCCTGCGCGTGCCATGGCCTCCCTCTCCTGCGACAGTGTCGATTATGTATTTGCCTAATAGCTTTAGGCAAATTGACCTTGCTTTTAGGGATCAGCCGCCGAAGGCCGCATCGACGGGAACGTCGAGGATCTTCCCTGACCTCGGACGGTGTCCGGTCACCTGGCCGGAGCCGAGGGGGGCAAAGGGGCCGGTGGCCGGGCCGGGACTCGGGGGCCGGTCAGCGCCACGGCTCTTCGGGGGTGCCGGTTCGCCGGTTGTGGTGATCCAGCAGTTTGGACAGCAACTCGGTCAACCCCTGCCGCTCCCCGGGTGAGAGCGGAGCCAGCAGTTCGTCCTGGCATTCGGCCAGGCGCTTCTCCAGTCGCCGCAGCTGCCGCTTGCCCGCCGGGGTCAGCGAGATGATGTTGCGCCGCCGGTCGGAGGGGTCCGGGGCGCGCTCGACCAGTTCGTGGTCGGCGAGCTCGTTGATCGTCGCGACCATGTCGCTGAGGTGGATGCCGCTACGGCGGCCCAGCACGGCCTGGCTGGCCGGGCCGGACCTCTCCAGCGTCGCCAGCAGGCGGTAGTGGTAGCCGCGGGCGCCGACGGACGAGAACCCGTCACCCACCAGGCGGTGCGCGTGGTGGGCGGTCTGGGTGAGCAGCCAGCTGGGCAGGTTCTCCCACGGGGTGGGTGTCTCCTCGGTCGGGTTCTCCATGTGACGAGTCTAGCAATTCGTTCGGCGCACTAATGATTGTGCTATCGTTCGTGGAGTAAACGTTAGTGAGCCGAACATTCGGTCGGCAAATGAATTCCCCTGGAGTTGAGACCATGATCAAGCCGTTCCGCATCGACATCACCCAGGCCGACCTCGACGACCTGGCCGACCGGCTCGCCCGCACCCGCTGGCCCAACGAGGTCGCCGACGCCGGGTGGGACCACGGCTTCCCGCTGGCGCGGCTGAAGGAGCTCGCCGAACACTGGCGCACCCGGTACGACTGGCGCGAACACGAGGCCAGGCTCAACGAGCTCCCGCACTTCACCACCGAGATCGACGGCCAGAACATCCACTTCGTCCACGTCCGGTCCGCGAAGCCGGACGCGCTCGCGCTGCTCCTCACCCACGGCTGGCCCGGCTCGTTTCTGGAGTTCCTCGACGTCATCGAGCCGCTGTCACGCGATTTCCACCTGGTGATCCCGTCCATCCCGGGGTACGGCTTCTCCGGACCGACCCACGAGCGCGGCTGGGACGCCGTCCGGATCGCGCGGGCCTGGGCCGAGCTGATGCGCCGTCTCGGGTACGAGCGCTACGGCGCGCAGGGCGGCGACTTCGGCGCGGGCATCTCCCTGGCGCTCGGCGCGGCGGCACCGGAGCGGGTCGTCGGGGTGCACGTCAACTACCTGCCGACCCGCCCGGTCCCGGACGCCGACATCCAGCTGTCCGCAACGGACGAGGCCCGGCTGGACAAGGTCAGGCAGCTGATGGCGAACCGTCCGCCGTACCAGGCACTGCAGGCCCTCACCCCCCAGACCATCGGCTACGCGCTGACCGACTCCCCGGTCGGCCAGCTGGTCTGGATCGCCGAGCGCTTCGCGCACTGGACGGACCCCCGCTCGCAGATCAGTGACGACCGGATGCTCACCAACATCTCGCTGTACTGGCTGACCGCCACCGCGGCCTCCTCGGCGCGGCTGCACCACGATGTTCCGCGGGGACGGCCCGTGCCGTGCCAGGTGCCGGTCGGTGTGGCGGTTTTCGCGCACGACATCACGCAGTCGGTGCGACCGCTGGCCGAGCGGCTCTACGACATCAGGCACTGGTCGGAGTTCGAGCGCGGCGGCCACTTCGCCGCGATGGAGGTGCCGGACCTGCTCGCCGAGGACGTCCGGGACTTCTTCCTCACCCGCCTCAAGCACGACCACCGAGCCGCCACCCGCTAGGTGCCGGTGACCACCGAGAACTGGCCGTGGGCGGCCGGAATGGAGATCGTCATGACCGCTACCGAAATCCTGATCCGCGTCCTCGCTGACCGTGCCGAGCTGGCCGACCTGGTCGCCCGTCACAGCCTGTGGATCGACGAGGGCCGCTACGACGAGACCGACCGGCTCTTCACCGAGGACGTCGTCGTCAAGTCCCCCCGCGGGGAGGCCCACGGCATCAAGGAGCTCATCGAGCTCGTGAGCGCGCACCGCGTGTACGCCCGCACTTTGCACAACAAGTCCAACCTCGTTATCGAGGTCGACGGCGAGACCGCCACGGTGCGGGCCCACGACGTCGCCGTCTTCGTCATCGACGACAAGACGGAGGCCGTCGCGGCCGGGATCCTCCGCTACGGAGCGCGCCGCACCGGGGGCGGCTGGCGTTTCGACCACCTCGAAATCACCTCGATCGCCATGACCGAGGCCCTTGACCGGGCCCTCTAGGTCGCGCCGGCACGAAACGGACCCGTGCTCACCCCGTCACCGAGGACGCCTCCTCGGCTCGGCCCGGAGGCGTCCTCGGCAGGGGCCGGCGCAGCTCGCCCTCGGGGGCGAGCACGTCGAGGAGGCCTTGCGGGTTTCTGGTCTCGACCGCGCGCCGGAACGACTCCAGAGCCGCCCGGGTCGTGCTGGGGGAGACCGCCTCGCGAGGGCGGCGGGAGCGCCGCCCGACGATGCTCGCGCGGCGGCCGTTTCCCCGTGTCCGTATCAGAGCGTTGCGAGGCCGGCTCGGGGGTCGGGCGCCCGGTCGATGAAGCGAGGTTCCTGATCGCCTGGGTGGACAGGTCGTGCCGCGCGCCGGGCCCACTGCCCTCATGGGTACACCGCCGATTGAAGGTTCATCACGGTGGAGGCGGTGGTTTCCGGCGAAAAGTTTACACCGAATGTTCAACGATACCGTTGAAGGCATGGATATCAAGGACATGGCCCGGC
Source organism: Streptosporangium sp. G12 (assembly GCF_052983175.1). NCBI lineage: Bacteria > Bacillati > Actinomycetota > Actinomycetes > Streptosporangiales > Streptosporangiaceae > Streptosporangium > Streptosporangium sp. G12. Next base: position 123,111 of record NZ_JBRIQO010000029.1, read on the forward strand.
CGCTCGACGGCGAAGGCGTCTCGGCGTTCCTGCGGTCGCTTCCCGCCAAGCCCCTGCTGCTCGGCCTGGGCGAGGCCAGGCACTTCGTGGGGGAGCTGGGCGAGCTGCGCAACGAGATCTTCCGGCATCTGGTCGAGCAGGAGGGCTACCGGTCGTTCGCCATCGAGAGCGACTGTCTCATGGGCCTCGTGGTCGACGACCACATCACGACGGGCGCGGACACGCTCGATGACGTCATGGAACGCGGCTTCAGCCACAACTTCGGCACGTCCCCGGCCAACCGCGAGCTCGTGCGCTGGATGCGGGCGTACAACGAGGAGCATGACGAAAAGCTCCGGTTCTTCGGGTTCGACGGCCCTCTGGAGTACTGGGCGGCGAGCCCGCGCCAGGCGCTCACCGCCCTGCACGACCTCCTCGACGGCCCGCTGCCCTGTACCAGGGAGACCCTCGAGACGCTGCTGGGCCCGGACGAGCGGTGGGCGAACGAGGCCGCGGCCATGGATCCGTCCCAGTCGATCGGCCAGTCCGCCGACGCCCGGCGGCTGCGACTGATCGCCGACGACCTGGTGGCGCTGCTCGACACGCAGCTGCCGCGGCTGGACGCGCGGGACAGGGAGCGGGCGGCACTGTACGGGCGCACCGCCACCGGCCTGCTCCGCTACCACCACTGGATGGCCGACGCGTCCCCGGCGCGGTGGACCCGGCTGTCGGCCCTGCGGGACGCGATGATGGCCGCCAACCTGCGTGCCGTCGCCGGGCGCGGCCCGGCCCTGGTCTTCGCCCACAACCTCCACCTGCAGCGGAACAAGAGCCTCATGCCGCTCGGCGACCAGATGCTGGAGTGGTGGAGCGCGGGGGCGATCGCCGAAGCGCACCTGGGCGACCGGTACGCCTTCCTGGCCTCAGCCCTCGGCACGGTCGGCGACGACACCCCGTCCCCGGACACCGTCGAGGGCGTCCTGTCCGCGCTCCCGTGGGAGCACTCTCTCATCGACGCCCGCCGCCTGGCCGAGGCCGTCACGAAGTTCGTCCCGCGCGTCTCCCATGATTTCCGCTATTTCCCGCTGGACCCGGCCCAGCTCGACATGGTCGACGGCGTCGTCTTCCTCAAGCAGGCTGTCAGGCTGGACTGACGGGCGCGTGCTTCGGCAGGGTGAGGATTTCGGCTCCGTCGTCGGTGATGGCGATCGTGTGCTCGCTGTGTGCCGTCCGGCAGCCTGTCGCACTCCGGAGCGTCCAGCCGTCGGCGTCGGTGACGAGGTCGGCGGTGTCCGCCATGACCCACGGCTCCAGTGCGAGCAGCAGTCCGGGGCGTAGCCTGTACCCACGGCCGGGCCGTCCGGTGTTCGAAACGTGTGGGCCCTGGTGCATCGTTGATCCGATGCCATGACCTCCGAACTCGGTGTTGATCCGGTATCCCGCCTCGCTGAGGACCGAGCCGATGGCATGGGAGATGTCACCGATGCGAGCCCCGGGTCCGGCGGCGGCTATCCCCGCGCTCAACGCGCGTTCGGTCGCGCTGATCATCGCGACGCTCTGCGGGGGCTTCGAGTCGCCCACGATGAAGCTGATGGCGGAGTCCGCGGCGACTCCGCCTTTGGAGACGGCGAGGTCGAGTGTCAGCAGGTCGCCGTCGGCGAGCGTGTAGTCGTGGGGCAGTCCGTGGAGCACGGCGTCGTTGACGGACGTGCAGATGTAGTGGCCGAACGGCCCGCGTCCGAAGGAGGGCTCGTAGTCGACGTAGCAGGACTGCGCTCCAGCCTCGACGATCATGGTCTTGGCCCACCGGTCGATGTCCAGGAGGTTGGTGCCCACTGCGCTGCGGCTCTTCAGCGTCTGCAGGATGTCGGCGACCAGGGCACCGGCCTCCTTCGCCCGGACCAGTTCGGTGGGGTTCAAGATCTCGATCATGCGGCGCCCTTCTCATGCGACCAATAACTATCCCGGCCATATTATCCCGGTGCGGGGGCCTGCACGGACTTCGGATCTTCAAGCGGAGCGAATCCCTCTGATCTCAACCCCGTACGGGCCTAGAATCGGAGCCATGGTCAGGTTGCCGCTCACACCCGCAGAGGTCGAGCGCGGACAGCGCCTCGGTGCCCTGTTGCGTCGCGCCAGGGGGGAGCGCTCGATGCTCGAGACCGCCCTCGATGCAGGCGTCTCGCCGGAGACCCTGCGGAAGATCGAGACGGGCCGCGTGGCGACCCCCGCCTTCCCGACCATCGCGGCGATCGCCGAGGTCCTCGGTCTTTCCCTCGACGCGGTGTGGGCCGAGATCAGCCAGCCTGACGGCGGGGTCGAACCCACAAGATCAGGTCGTAACGCGCGTGAGCGGTTGGCCTCGTAGGTCTCGAGCCCGCAGCTGCGTCACAGGGTCCGGCGAAAGAGAACGCGTGGACGCGGTTCTCGACCGATGCCCCCGGTCGGCGCACCTGGGCAAGGCCGTCGTGGAAGGGGCGCGGGCCTGCGGCGAGGTCGGCGCGGGTGAGGGCGCGGCGCCCCGGAGACCCGCGCCGCACGCCCACGCCCACTACCGTGACGGGGAGGGCTGCCAGGAGAAGATGACGGGCGGTGGTGTGCGCGCCACGAGCGCAGGTCCTGTGCCGTGCGAACCCTGGCCGGTTCGACCCGGCAACCTGCGCTCGTTCTCTCTCGCACCGCGCCCGGGACGCGACCTGGCGGGGAGTCACTCAGTGACCGGCGGTCGTGGCGTGCTCCCGGGCCAGCCGCTCCTCGCCTGACAGCGTGTTGAGCGGCTTCTCCTTGATGAACAGGACCGCCACCAGCGCGAGCGCGGTGAGCGGCACGCCGATGAGGAACAGGTCGGCGGTGGCCGTCGCGTACACGTCCTGGACGACGCGGACGACGGGAGCGGGCAGCTTGGAGATGTCGGGTACGGCGTCGCTGTCGCCGCCCGCGCCGCCGGCGGCCATCGGGCCGAGCTTCTCCGTCATGAGGGTGGTGATCCGGTTGGCCAGCACCGCGCCCAGGGCGCTGACGCCGACGGCGCCGCCCATGCTGCGAAAGAAGGTCAGCGCCGAGGTGGTGACCCCCAGGTCGTGGGCGGGTACGTCGTTCTGGGCGGCGAGGACCAGGTTCTGCATGAGCATGCCGACGCCGACGCCGAGCACCGTCATGTAGAGCCCGAGCACCACCGTGCCGGTCTGGCCGTCGATGGTGCTGAGCAGGCCCATCCCGGCGAGCATGACGACGCCGCCGGCCACCAGGAAGCCCTTCCAGCGACCCCACTTGGTGATGAGCTGGCCGGCCACGGTGGAGGAGATCAGCAGGCCGAACACCATCGGCAGGCTCATCAGGCCGGCGACCGTCGGCGACTTGCCGAGCGCCACCTGGAAGTACTGCGACAGGAAGACCGTGCCGCCGAACATGGCCACGCCGACCAGCACACTCGCCACGGTGGCGAGGGCGACGGTGCGGTTCTTGAAGATCGTCAGGGGGATGATCGGCTCAGCTGCCCGCGACTCCACCCAGACGGCCAGCGCGAGGATGAGCACGGCGCCGCCGACGAGGGCGGCGGTCCACCAGGAGCCCCACTCGAACTGGTTGCCCGCCAGTGACGACCAGATCAGCAGCGTGGACACGCCCACCGTGATCAGCAGGGCGCCCAGGTAGTCGACCTTGACGTCCTTGCGCACCACCGGCAGGTCGAGCGTGCGCTGCAACAGGACGATGGCCAGGATCGTGAACGGCACGCCGATGAGGAAGCACCAGCGCCAGCCGAGCCAGGAGGTGTCCACGAGCACGCCGCCGATGAGCGGGCCCGCCACGGTACCGACGCCGAACACGGCGCCGAAGATGCCGGCGTAGCGGCCGAGCTCACGCGGCGGGATCATGGCCGCCATCACGATCATCGCGAGCGCGGTCATGCCGCCGGCGCCGATGCCCTGCACGACGCGGCTGACGATGAGGATCTCCACGTTCGGCGTGAGGCCCGCGATCAGCGAGCCCACCACGAACAGTCCCAGCGAGAGCTGGATCAGCAGCTTCTTGTTGTAGAGGTCGGCCATCTTGCCCCAGAGCGGCACCGTGGCCGTCATGGCCAGCAGCTCCGAGGTGACGATCCAGGTGTAGACGGTCTGCGAGCCCCGCAGGTCGGTGATGATGCGGGGCAGGGCGTTGGCCACGACGGTCGAGGCCAGGATGGACACGAACATGCCCACCATCAGCCCCGACAGCGCCTGCAGGACCTTTCTCCTGGAGGTGGGCGCCGCGGCCACGGCCTCGGGCTGCGCGCTGGTGGATGTCATCTTTCCTCGATTTCTCAGGTGGGGACCGGCGCTCCGCGAGACTCCAGCGGACGCCGGCGGAACGGAAACGTTCGCGGGGGTGGTCGGAAAAGGACGGTGACCGGGGCGGTCACGGATTGGGCAGGCCTGCGGCGAGCTGGGAGAAGGCCTCGTCGACCAGGTCGGCCAGCGCCGGTCGGCCGCCCGCGGCACTCCAGCGCATCATCGCCGCCCGGAAGGCCGCCATGGCCACCGCGGCGACCAGCTCGGGGTAGCCGCTCGTACCTGGTTCGACGCCGATCCGGCGCGCGACGGCGGCCGACACGGCACGCTCGGTCTCGGTGCCGCCGGCGACCAGCCGCGGCAGGAGTGACGGGTTCTGCTCGAACACCTTCAGCCGCAGCAGCCATTGCTCGCGCTGCTGCTGGACGTGCTCGGCCTCGACCCGCGACATCAGGCGCAGCGCCTCCAGGACCGGCACCTCCGCGGGCACGGCCTCCAGCCTCTCGCGCAGCTCGGCGGCGGACGCGGGGCTCGCGCCGACGAGCGCGTCCTCCTTGGACGGGAAGTAGTTGAAGAACGTACGGGAGGAGAGGTCCACCACCTTGGCGATGTCCTCCACCGTGACACCCGCCAGCCCGTGCTCGGCTACCAGCGTCAGAGCGGCGTGCTCCAAGGCCGCGCGAGTCTCGAGCTTCTTCCGATCTCTGCGGCCGAGCTCGTACGCGCTCTCTACGGGGGTCACGGCGTCAACTGTAGGGAAGAACTTTCAGATTATGCAATGTTTCATATTCTGAAGTGTGAAAGATCACACGCGGAGGCGAGCCGGTGGGACGAGCGAACGCGGAGGAAGGCCGGGCGGCACCGGCATCCGCGCTCCTGCCGGGACTTTTGGCATGGCCGCGGTGAACTGCTCGTCCAGCGCTCCCCGGGTGAGGCCGTTCATGCCCCTCACCTCCATGTCCCGACGATGACCGCGATCGCGGCCACCTTGAGCAGCCAATCTCCCGCGTGGACGGCGGCCGGCCGCCACGGAACCCTCTCGTGCAGCACCGAGCCGATCAACAACACGCAGGGGAAGCCGATCCACAACACGCACGCCAGCCCGAGCGCCTGGGGCCACCCGCTCACACCCACCTCGCCGGTGAGCCACGCGAGGACCACCGCGACCACCGCGCTGCGGCTCAGCTCCGCCATCGCCATCCAGGCCGGCGGCCGCTCCACGGCGGCACGGGCATCGGCCGGCTCCGCCAATCGGGCACCGAACCCCATGTACCAGACAGTGCTCAGCAAGAACGCCGTGACCGTGGCCGCCACGACCGCCAGATAGTTCAGCTCGGTCAACTTCCGGACCTCCTTCGTCTCGAAGCCCTCGGCCGAAGGGCTTTCACCGGGGACGTCGGAGCCGGACGACTATCCTCGACACGCCACACCAGAGAATTTCGGACCGGGAACCTGTCGTGAAATATGTGATTCTGATCTACAGCAACCCGGAGTCCCGGCAGTTGTGGAACCAGCTCTCGGCCGAGCAGCGCCGTGAAGGGCTCGAGGCGTACACCGCCCTCAACGAGGCGCTGGCCGCGAGCGGGGAACTGATCGTCGCGGAGGCTCTCGCCGACCCGGCCATGGGAAGGCGGGTGCGCGCGGAGGCGGGGCAGACGACCGCGACCGATGGCCCCTTCGCCGAGGCCAAGGAACTCATGGCCGGTTTCTACCTCGTCGAGTGCGACGGTATCGACCGTGCACTCGAGATCGCCGCCCGCGTTCCCGAAGCGGCGATGGGCCTGGTCGAGGTGAGGCCGGTGATGGCGCTGTCCGGCTTCAAGGCGTGAGGTACGCGAAGGAGGCGTCAGTGGCTCGCGCGGAATGATGTCAGCCGTCGCGGTGCCGTTCCCCGCTTCGCTGAGACGTTCCCGCCACGGCCGGCGGGACGAGGCGCGCCGCAGTGCCCGCAGTGCCCGCAGTGCCCGCAGTGCCCGCGGTGCCCGCGGTGCCCGCGGCGCCGCCGGGTCGCGGGCCGGCACGTGCGGGGTGTCGAGCACCGCCATGGCGACGTGGAGGGTCGGTGCGGAACGGGCCGGCGCCCGCTCAGCACGGCTCGGCGGCCGGCGCGCTGGGCGTGCTACGGGCGATGGGGTACGAGGCGGGCGCGGCGGCGGGGTTCGAGCGGGCGCGGGTGCCGGGCGGCGGCGTCCCCGTGGGACGGATCGCCACCCGGCGCCGCGATCAGCCGCTGTATGAGACCCAGCCGTACTCGTATTGAGTCCAGCCGTTCTCGTCCCCGGTGTGCCTGCGGCCGGTCATCACCTGGTTGGTGCCGCCCATCGAGGCGTGGTTGTTCTCCCTGACCCAGCCTTCCAGCTGCCTGGGGGTGATCTGCACCGCCTTGCCCTGCCAGAACAGCGCGCCGCTGTAGTAGATGGTGTCGCCGTTCTCGTCCCCGTCGTGCCGGATCCCGGTGATGGCCTGGTTCGCCGGAGTGTGGTAGTCGTGGTCGTTCTCATCCGTCCTGGTGCCCCAGATGTCCAACCTGAGCACCGTGACCTGGATGTTGTCGATGTAGATGCGGCCGCAGTGGAACGTGGTGTCGCCGTTCTCGTCGCCGCGGTGCCCGCGGCCGATCAGCACCTCGTTCGTCGGGCAGCTGAACTTGCTGTTCGACTGTTTCAGGGTCGAGACCTGCCCGGGACGGATTTCGATCGTGGCGGCCGCGGCAGGGCCGGCGGGGACCAGGACGAGAGCGGCGACGGCCGTCGCCGTCAGCGCGGCCGGCAGAGACTTCTTGAGCATGTTCGTGTCCTTCGACGAGAGCCTGCAGTGAGCGGAATCCATGGTCACCGCCACGATGGCGCCTGTCGTCCGCCTGCAAGGTGAGTGCGAGTCCGCCTGCGCGGTGATTGACCCGCTGGGGAGAGGCCGCCACGGTGACGGACCGGCGGCCGCGCGGACCGTCAGCCGCGCAGCGCCGTCCAGGACCCGTGGTCGGCCAGGCGCAGCAGGGACGACAGGCCGGCCTCGTCGAAGGCCGTCTCCACCTCCGCGCGTCCTTCGGAGAAGTGCGTCCATCCGTCGTAGTGGGCCGGGATCACGACCGTGACGCCCAGCACCGCGGCGGCGGCCGCGGCCCGGTGGCCGTCCATCGACACCGGACGTCGCCGGAACTTGCCCGGTACGCGGGCCGCCCCGGCGTTCAGCACCGCCGCGTCGATGTCCGGCACGTGCCGGGCGATCGCGGCCACGGCGCGCATGGAGGCGTTGTCACCGCTGACGTACACGGTGGGCAGGCCCTCGCCCGACAGCACGAAGCCGGTGACCTCGCAGTTGATGTTGCCCTGCGGATCCCGCTCGCCGTCCTCGGGGCCGTGTACGGCGGGGACGGCCAGGACACTCAGGTCGCCGCCGCCGTCCGGACGGGGCAGGACGAAGGTCGTCCAGGGGGCCAGGCCCACCGCCGGCGCGCGGAGCCGGTCGGCCGCGCCGGGCACGGTGAGCGTCAGCGGGGCCGCCAAGGCGAAGGCGCGGCCCTGGTCGTCGAGGTTGTCCGGGTGGACGTCGTGGCTGACCAGAACCAGGTCGACGGCCCCCAACCGGTCCTCGGTCACCGCCGGGCCGAGTGTCTTGGTCAGGTAGCCGTGCGGGCCGGGATCGTCGAACGTCGGGTCCACGACGACGCGCAGGCCGCCGGCGTCGATGACGGTCGTGGGACCGCCCAGCACCGTCGCGGCGCAGTCCTGCCGGGGCAGCTCCTGATCGTTCACGGGTCCATGCTGCAACGCCCGTGAGGCGTCCCCATGCACGACACACCGACCGGCCGCGCCCTTACCCGATCGGCGGCGCCGAAGGGCCGTTCCGTCTCAGCCGGCCCGCACGCGCCGTCCTGACCGGTCACGACGGCATGGTGCGCTCGGTGGCCTTCAGCGGGAACGGCTCACGCCTGGCCTCAGGTACCTACCGCACAGTGCGGTTGTGGGATGTGGCGTTGCCACACGATCTCCTGCGAGCAGTCTGTGGCATCGCACGCCGGGGATTCACTCTTCCGGAGTGGCAGCGGTACTTCCCCAGCGAACCGTATCGGCAAAGCTGCCCCGCCGCCCGGTAGGAACACCACCCTCACATCGGCCGTAGGCCGGTAGCCCAGCGTGGCCGGCCAGATCCGACCTCGGTGGCCGAGGCGTGACAGGAGCGGGGGAGGAGGACTCGCCGCCCTGCCGGAGGACGACCTGCAGCACGCCCGGCCCGGGGATCGGCGGTGGGCGGCCGAGTATCTGACCGCCCACCGCGGCGCCCCCGGCGACCGGCATGTCAGCCGGCGCGTGATCGCCTGCGCCACCCGACCCGCCGTCTCGTAAGCGCCGGCGAGATCACCGCGGGTCAATTCCGTGACCGCCGTCCGTCACGCCGGTTCGACGGGGAGCCACAGCTCGCATGTCGCGGTGCTGAAGTCGTCCGCGCGCTCGAGGACCGAGACGATCGAGGGACCTGACCGCAGACGCCACGGGTTGGAGGGGAACCACTCGGTCGCGGTCGCGGCCCAGGTCGTCTGCAGGGCCTGCGGATGCGGTCCGGCGGTGCGGAAGACCGCCCACCTGCCGGCCGGTACCTCGATGGCGTCGAGGTCGTCGGGGATCGGCGTGTCCCGGGAGACGGCGACCCCGTGCAGGTAGGTCAGTTCGCTCCCCTCTGCGCCGTCGGGGTCGAGGTCGTCGGAGACTTGCAGCAGGCCCACCGGTTCGGTGTCGCCGAGGGCCTTCAGGCGCAGATGCTCCTCCTGCGGCAGTGCGGTGATGTGCTGCTGGATGTGCGGGTTGATGCCCTGATGGATGAGCGGAACCCGGGCTGCGTGTCCGACCAGCCGGAACGCGGGGCGGTCGACGAGGCGGGTTTCCATGGGAATGCTCCCTTCAACGGTCAGGCGGAACCTGAGCTGCGGTTGTGTGCGCAAGGGGCCTCCGTCGCGGCGCACGTCACCGGGACCGGAGCCGTGGACCGCGCGGAACGCGCGTCCGAACGCCTCGGTCGAGCCGTATCCGTGCCGGACGGCGATGCTCAGCAGATCGTCCTGGCCCCGGACGACGTCGGCGGCGGCGACGGTCATGCGGCGGCGGCGCGCATACTCCGACAGCGGCATGCCGGCCAGCGACGAGAACATCCGGCGCAGGTGGTACTCGGTCGTGCCGAGCTCCCTGGCCAGCTCGTGGACGTCGAACTCCTCGGCGAGGTGCTTTTCGACGAGATCGACGAGCTGGTTGAGCGCTGAGATCACGAGGCCTCCTTTCGATGTCAACCCTGCCGGAAGAACCCCGGCCGTACCCGACCGCTGCGATCCGATCCGATCAGGCGACTGGGCGGACGCGGAGCCGACGCACGCCCATGCCACCCTGCGTCGCAGCCCCGCACGCCCGTTCTGAGCCGGGTGAACGGTCTCAGCGTACGTTTTCGTTCCGCCGCGCTCTGAGCTCCGCCCCCGATGAGGCCCTCCGTCCGGGTCCGTGACACCCGACGCGAAGTGGCTGTGAGACCTTATCGGCCGAGGAAGCTCATCAGCTCCGCAGTGACGAACCGAGGGTTCTCCTCGACGAGCCGATGCCCCGCGTGCGGCACGTCCACCGCGCGCACGATCTTGGTCATGCGCGGGGCCACTATGGCTCGGATCGCGTCGAGCTGGCCCTGGGCGGGCATGAGCAGGGTCGGGACGTGTACCGGTGCCGCCGCCGCGGTGTCGCGAACGTCTTTGTCGAGGGCGCGGTAGAGCTCGAAGCCGCCCGGCAGCACCTCTGGCCGGCTGTAGGTCCGTGCGTACTCGTCGATCTCGGCGTCGGTGAACGGGGACCGGTCCGAGGTACCGCCGAACGCCGTTCCGCCGAACGAGACCTGGGGGTGGAACAGAGCCAGGTACTCGCGGACGTCGTCGTCCACGACCGCCTCGGGGACCCAGCACGCAGGGTCTGGCACGAAAACTTGCGATTCTGGCAAGATGGCCTCATGGATCACGAAATGGATGAGGTGCTCGACGCGGTGGGGCCGCGACTTCGCGCACTGCGTCGTCACCGCGGTATCACCCTCGCCGACCTCGCGACGACAACCGGCGTGTCGGAGAGCACCCTGTCCCGGCTGGAGAGCGGGCAGCGCCGGGCGACCCTGGAGTTGCTGCTGCCGCTGGCCCGTACGTACGACGTTCCGCTGGACGACCTGGTGGGCGCCCCGCGCACCGGCGACCCCCGGATCCACCTCACGCCGATCCGGAGGTTCGGGATGACCTTCGTGCCGCTGTCCCGGCGGCCGGGCGGGGTGCAGGCGTTCAAAATGATCATTCCCGCGCAGCCGGAACCGCTCGTACCGACCCCGCAGGCCCATGACGGCTTCGAATGGCTGTACGTGCTCAACGGACGCCTGCGGCTCATCCTCGGTGAGCGAGACCTGACGTTGCCGTCCGGTGAGGCGGCCGAGTTCGACACGTCCTTGCCGCACTGGCTGGGCAGCGCCGACGGCGGCGTGGTCGAGCTTCTCATCCTGTTCGACCCGCAAGGGATGCGTACGCACATACACGCCGATCCGCATCGGCCCTCTCCCGGCAGGAGCCGGCGGTGAGCTCGGCGGGAAATCTTGGTGTTCGCGCGCATCAGTGAGCCGTGCCGCGCGAAAGCCGCGATCGGCAACGTGGCGACCGCGGAGATCGACCGGGTCGAACGCGGTGGCCGCGGCGAGGTTCGACGCCGACCCGGCCCCGGCCGTGGAGCCGCTGGTCAACGGCACCGTGATGTCGGTGATGTACGCGATACTGGTCCTTTGTCCGGTACATCGCCCTGTCCTGCGGTGTCCTTCCGGCGTACTCCGGCCGCCCCTGCTCAAGACCGCGCATCAAGATCAAGGTGGTTTGGGCTCATGACGCCCCCCGCCCACCCACCTCCCGCTCCTTGACGATCTCGGCGAGCCGGCTCCAGGCCGGCGCCGAGGCGCCGACCGACGTGGCGACCAGCCGGGCGATGGCCGAGTCCTGGACCGGCCCCTTCGCGCTCTCGGACCCGCCGTGCCGGTTGGCGAGCCACCGCCACGTGCGGTCGGCCAGCGTGTGAAGGCGCGGATCCTCCGGGGACCAGTCGAACGCCGCGTCGTGGTCGAGGTAGATGGCGCGGAACTCCGGATCGCCGATCGCGTCGCGCTTGTCGGCGATCCAGCCGGCCGCCTCGTCCGGCGAGAGCGACTGCGCCAGGATCCAGCCGTCGCGTTCCATCTGCACCATGCGCCGGCTCACGCCGAGCTCGTGCAACCGGTCGAGATAGTCGGCGACCTCGGCGGAGACGAACAGCCGGTCACCGGCGCCGAGCTGGGCGATCCGCCCGCGGGTGCGCAGGAGTTCCTCGGCCCGTTCCCGCAGGTTGCGGTCGATGTCGGCGATCGCCGCGGCGAACCGGTCGGGATCGGCGGCGAGCAACTCCCTGATGCGCGCGAGCGGCACACCGGCCCCGGCGAGCGTCTTGATCTTGATCAGGTCTATGGCGTGCTGGACGTCGTAGCGCCGATAGCCCGACGAGTCGCGCGGTGGCTCGGCGAGCAGGCCGCGCTGGTGGTAGTGACGGACGGCCTTGATCGTCACGCCCGCGTAGTCGGCGAGCCGGCCGATGGTGATCATATGCTTCGGTCTCCTTCGAGCGACTCGCCGTCCGGGGCATTCATCATGGCAGCGGGTACCGTGGCGGAACACGGCCTCAAAGCCCGCGGAGGAGCCCGTGTGCACACCACCGACGCGGGTGAACCCGCGCGGGAGCGGCCACGGGGCTTCACTCGCGGATCGGCGCGATCCGGTTGGCCAGCCGGCCGGCGAGGTCGACTCCCACGACCGCGCCGCCGGCGTCGCGGGTGAAGAAGCCGCGCTGCCCCTCCAGCCCGCCGCCGGTGACGATGTATTCGTCGGTGTCGCCGGGCAGCAGGCCGACCGCGGCCGGTGGGAGGTCCGGGGGCAGTTCGGTGTCCATCGCCGCACGGACCTCCGGCTTGATCCCGCATTCGATCGTCAGCCCGGCTCCGTCCGTGGCGATGGTGAGCGTCATCATCTCGTTCTCGTACCTCCCGGCGATCTCCCGGGCCCGGGCGTCGTCGTAGGGGAGCGGCTCGGGGTCCCGGTCGACCACCCCGAGATGGTGCGCAAGCGCCCAGCGCACGACGGCTCGGTTGAAGGCGAGACCCTCGTCCGGGCCGGCGTTGGACACCGCGACGACGGCGAAGCCGCGTTCGGGCACGGTGAGGAGCTCGGCGAACTGGCCGTTGGCCGACCCGCCGTGCCCGGCGGTGCGCACGCCGTCCACCTCGCGCAGGAACCAGCCGACGCCCAGGGCGTCACCGAGCGAGCTGGCGCGCAACGCGACCGTCGCCTCCCTCATCCGCCGCAGCGCCTCGGCGGGCAGCAGGCGGGCACCGCTCTGCGCGCGGCCGTCACCGAGATGGAAGCGCGCCCACCGCAGCTGGTCGGCCACCGAGGAGGCCAGGCCCCCGCCGGGGTTGTCGGCGCGCCAGTGCTTCCACGGCCGCGCGACCGACAGCGCGCCGTCCCGGCCGCGCTCGTGCCCCACGGCGAACCGCCGGGTCATCACCTCGGCGGGCGCGAAGAAGCTGCTCGCCAACCCCAGCGGCTCCAAGACGAGCGAGGCCACGGCCCGCTCGTAGGCCAATCCGGTGACCTTCTCGATGACCCGCCCGGCCAGGTTGTAGCCCGCCTGGCTGTAGGAGGCCCGATCACCGGGCCGGCCGATCAGGTCCAGACCGGCCATCTTCGCCACGTACCCGGCCAGCGCGTCGTCTCCCTCGCCGGTGTCGACGATGACCCCCCAGTCCAGGCCCGCGGTGTGATTGAGCAGGTTCATCACGGTGATCTGCGCCGCGGCCCGCTCGTCGGCGAGCACGAGTTCGGGAACGTAGCGGCGCACCGGCGCCCGCAGCTCGACCCGTCCCTGCGCGACCAGGCGCATCAGCGCGGTCGCGGTGTAGGTCTTGGTGACCGAGCCCAGCACGAACAGCGTGTCCCGGTCGACCGGCAGCGGGTTGTCGACGCTCGTCACCCCGTGACACGCGTAAACCTCCCGGCCCTCGGCCCATACCCCGACCGCGACACCGGGAATGCCGAACTTCGTGGCCGTCACCTCGACGAACTCCGCCAGCGCCTCGTGTGGCATCTCATCTCCTGGGTTCGAGCTCATGTTCATACGCAAATGCTCGAACCCTGCCCTTGGGGCAAGGTCAACCCCTGATCTGGAGCGATGCTGCTCGGACGACGAAGGTTCGGTCCTTCGGAGTCGCCCTGCGGGAGGCTCCGAACCGCCTCATGCTGCGTTTGCCGAAGACAGCCGTGGTTGGGCGATGAGGAAAGGCGCTGCAGGTCAAGCCACCGCTATCGGGACACCTCATGCACTTCAGGTGTTTTCGCGACGACCAGCTGCCGGCTCACACCGAGGTCAGGCCGTACGACCCTGACCGTTGAAGGTCCCTAGCCGTCGCCTGGCCCGCGTCGTCTCTGCCGCCGATCGCCCCGGCCAAAATAAATCGCAAGCGCCAGCAATGTCGACAATCCGCTGAGCACATAACTACCCGTCAGCAACATCAGCCACATTCCGGCGTGGGACGGATATATTATAAGTATCGCCAGGGCGATATATCCAGGCAGCAAGAAGATGAACCACAAGAACCCCACGCCCACCTTCTCGAACGTAGCGTCCAAGCGCTGAGCGCGTTGTCCCCAGAGCACCAAGAGCGGTATGCACCAGACCCAATGGTGCGGCCAAGAAACGGGAGAAACAAGCAGTCCCACGATGGCGCAGGCAGTTATTCCGGCTAGCTCGCCCGCCTTCTTCGCGGTCCATGCGGCGACTAAAAGACCACCCGTGCCGACTACCGCACACAGGGCGAGCCAGAGAGGCACGGTGGGCCAAGAGCCGGGCATGAGCATAAGCATGCCGCGAAGCGATTGATTGAAAAAATTCGCGCCCTGCTCGGTGACCACCCGTTGCGTGTCGAAAAACGCGCCGCCCCAGTAATCACGCGAATCGGCCGGCAGCAGCAGGAATCCGAGGGCTACTGTGCCGAGAAAACCAAGGCCAGTCATCAGGGCGGCCCGGAAACGACGCGTGATGAGAAGATAGGGGATGAATATCAGCGGGGTGAGTTTGATGCCGGCGGCAATGCCCGTTCCTATGCCGCGCCACTTCTCTTTGCCGTGCGTCAGGTCCACGACTATCGCCAGTAGCAGAATAATACCTATTTGCCCGTTCCACAGCGTTAGCGTTACCGGGTACAAGGGAAGTATCGCGATAACGACCAACAAAGCGTGAGTTGCCCGGCGACTATTGCGCCTCACCGCAGCGCGGCCGATGAGAATCCATATCACCGCCTCAAGGGCGAGTATGGAGACCAGCACCCAGAGGGCGACGGCGATCTCCATTCGGACCAAGGCGAGAGGCGTGAACAGCATTGCCGCGAACGGTGAATAGGTGAACTTCATCCACCTTTCACCTATGGCAAAGTCATAGACGGAGGTACGCCGCAGTACCGCCGCTCCGCCTTCCCGGTAAACCTCCAGATCAATCCAGCCCTCCGCATAGATCACGTTGAAGGCGAAGGCCGTCAGCGCGCCACTCAACGCGATCAACACTCCGCATGCGATTTGGAAAGAGCCGCCATCTCTCCTGTCCAAACGAATTCGCGGACCGGCTGACACCGAGGAAGGCATGGCAACTCCCGACTTGGCTACGGTGCACGCTAGCCACGCCGGCTTGTCCAAAGCTTGTCGTGCCTCGCCTGTACCGACCGTTCGCCGGTCAGGGCTCTGGTGCGGGCCTTCCCCTGACCCGGAGCTCGTCGATCCTCGTCTGCCGGGTCTGCCGATCGGCGATCCGTGGAAGGGGGTTTTCGGCCGCTGACGTCTCTGTCATGCGACCTGTCTCACCCGGTTGGAGAGTGCGGAACAACAGCTTCGCCCGATCGTGGTCGGATACCGATCCTGAAGACGCCGGAGCCACGGTCCCGGAGGGGATCGAGTGGCAGGGCCGGCCACTCGATCCCGCCACCCGGTGACATCCATCGATGCGATCCACGTGCGGATGGCGCCGTCAAGGCGTGCGGCTCATCGCAGGGCTGGGCGGAAGGCCACGGGCTGGGGCCGCTCGCAGGTGCTGGTGACGGTCACCGCCGTTCTGGAGTGCGCCGAGGACAGCAGGGACTCCATGATGTCGAGCACGTGGTACGCCAGCGTTCCGCCCGCGCGGGACTCTTGGCCCGCCGGGGTCGTGGCGAGATCGGCGAGGCCCACGCCGCGCCCGGCCCCGACGTGGCCGGCCGTGGCGGGGAGGGGCTCCCAGCCTTCTTCGCCCATCCTCGCCAGCAGCACGGGGCCGTCGAAGTGGTTCGGGTCGGGGACGGAGAGCGAGCCTCGTTCCCCGTGCACCTCGATGGGGGGCGCACCGGTGGCCGCTCCCTCGAAGCCCATCACCAGCGTTGACAGCGCCCCCGACGCGTGGACCAGCACGCCGGTGACGTGGGTGTCGACGGCGACGGGGATCTCCTCGCCGAGACGGGGGCCGGTGCCGATGGTCCGCCTGGCCCGGGTGCGGCTGGCGGCGCCGATGACCGTCGTCACCGGCCCGAGCAGCGTGACCAGGCTGGTGATGTAGTACGGGCCCATGTCCATGAGCGGACCGCCGCCGGGGGCGTAGTAGAAGTCGGGGTTGGGGTGCCAGCGCTCGTGGCCGGGCGTCAGCATGGTCGCGGTCGCCGCGACCGGCCTGCCGATCAGGCCGTCGTCGATCGCCTTGCGCGCGGTCTGCGTGCCGGTGCCGAGCACGGTGTCCGGTGCGCAGCCCACCCGTACTCCGGCCTCGGCGGCCGCGCGCAGCACCCGCGCGGCGTCGGTGGTGGTCGCGGCGAGGGGCTTTTCCGAGTAGACGTCCTTGCCGGACGCGACGGCCTGCAGTGTGATCTCGGCGTGCGCGGCGGGAATGGTCAGGTTCAGCACGATGTCGACGCGCGGATCTGCCATGAGCTCCGCCACGCTCAGCACCTCGACCTCCGGATATCCCCGCACCGCCTCTCTCGCCCGTTCGGGGTCGAGATCGGCCACGGCGACGAGTCGCAGCTCCGGCAGCCATTCGATGCTCCGGACGTACTGGCCGAAGATGAACCCGCACCCGACGACGCCGACGTTCACCGGCCGGCCCACAGCATCCCCCTTTCGATGACGGTGCGCACGCTGTGGTCGCGCAGGACGCCGAGGTCGTGTCCGGGCGTCGCGACGAAGATCTTTCCGTCGCCCCAGCCGCGGGTCCAGATCGCCGGCGAGGTGACCTCCCTGTGCCAGGGGTCCCAAGGGCGAACCTTCTGGGTCGTGGTGGCCAGCACGTCGATGTACTCGTCGGTCAGCACCCAGTACTGCTCGGTGACGAGGTCGAAGTCGGCGATGCCCGCGGTGATCGGGTGGGTCGCGGCCTCGGGCAGCATGGTGACGGTGTACGGGATGAAGTTGTCGGCCTGCGAGCCGTCCTGCTCGGCCGGGTCCTTGCCGGGGTGGCAGGCGAACTGCCCGCCGATGAGGTGCAGGTATTCGGAGCAGCCGCGGAAGGCGTCGGCGATGCCGCCGTGCCAGCCGGCCATTCCGGTACCGGCGCGGATCGCGGCCTCGAGCCCGCGCATCTCGGCCGGCTCGATCGTGCCCATGGTGTAGCACTGCACGATGAGGTCGACACCGGACATGAACGCGGGGTCGGCGTACGGCGCGGGGGAGTCCGCCCGATGCACCTCGAACCCGTGCTCCTGGAGAAAGGGAACGAAGAGTTCGGTGGCGGCCACCGGATCGTGCCCTTCCCAGCCGCCCCGGACCACCAGAGCTCTGCGCGCGCGATCGCCTGTCATGCTTTCACCTATCGCTCGGGGACAAACGACTGCAATCTTCACATTTCACGGCTGGGATCACTATCACTCGAGCATCATTGGTCACCCGTGAGGCGGGTGGCCCGGCTTCCAGCGCCCGGGCCGGCACCCGTTCGGTTCGGTCTTCGCCCGGTTTCGCCGTACCGGATGTCAGGCGTCTCGCCAGCGCTGGAAGGTCGCAGCCTGGCCCACGAGTACGCCGTCGCCGTCCACCAGGTTCCACATCGTCACGTCCTCGATCCAGAACCGGCGGCCGGACTTGGCGATGCGCTGTCCCCGGTAGCCCGTCGCGAAGCCGTCCCGATGCACGGCGTCCAGGAGTCGCCGGCGGTCCTCGCGGCGGTCAGGCTCCGCCGAGAGACGGGAGGGCAGGCCGACGAACTCCCCGTGGTCGTACTCGAAGCATCGCTGGGCGGTGACGTTCGCGTAGGTGAAGCGGGGGTCGTCCGCCGCGTCATGCGCGAGCACGCCGAAGGGCGCGTCCTCGTACAGCCAGCGCGCCGTGGTCTCGGGACCTGCCAGCGGGGTGCCGACGAGGCGCAGGTGGCTGCCTGTCAGCAGGTCGAAGAGGTCGGGGTTCACGGAGCAGCCGTTCGTAGTTCCTATTCGTCGCATTTAAGGATAAAACACCTGAAAACACCCATATACGGACGCGGCTATCGGGCCGACGGGGTCGAGCAGGGCTTTCACGACACCGTGCGGTTGCTCCCGCCGCACGAGCGGAGCCGACACCACGGTGGCGAGCGGCGGGGTTGACGTAGACGATCTCCGGCGCGGAGTGGGCGTCGGCGCCGTCGGATGCGAGACTTCGCCGCATGATGGAAAAGGAGCCGCGTTCCCTGATCCCGCACATGCGGCTGGACGAGTTGCTGTCGGAGCTGCAGGGGCGTCTGGAGGCGGTGCTGGCCACCCGCGACCGGGTGCACGCGCTGCTGGAGGCCGTGGTCGCGGTGGGCAGCGACCTGGA
>NZ_JBRIQO010000030.1:0-122818 GCF_052983175.1 Streptosporangium sp. G12
TCCACCTCCGAGGCTCGATCATGTGGCTGAAACTCCTCACTTCAACCACATGATCCGAACCTCGAACAGCTCCTAGGACCGGCCGGGCGGCCGGCCGCGAGAACCGCGGCTTTCGTGGCGGCCGCCCGGTCGACCACGATCCAGATCCACGCGGGCGGCGGGGCACGGCCGAACGCCGCGCCGATCGGATCGGGGGGCGGCGCGGGGCACTACTTGGGGCGTACCCCGAGGAGCTCGAGCACGGCGACGAGGATGAAACCCCCGACGATGATCACCCAGATCCACCTGGCGCGCGAGTGGAAGCCGTCGTCGCTCATTTCTGTCCCGGGAGCTTGAACTTCGAGGGGTCGAAGCCCGGCGGCAGCTCCAGGCCCGGCGGCAGCTGCTGCCGGGAGCCCAGCTTGCCGAGGAGGCCGCTCCCCGCGGGGGTCGCGGGCTCGTCGGTCTTGTCGGGGACGGCCTTGCCGAGCGCCGCCTTGCGCGGGTCACCGCTGACCCTGCGCCCCTTGGCCGCCTTCTTCTGCGCGGCCTTGCCGCCCTTGCGACCGCCCGGCATGCCGGGGATGCCCATGCCGCCGGCCATCCGCTTCATCATCTTCTGGGCGTCGAAGAAACGGGTGACCAGCCCGCTCACCTCGGTCACCGTCACGCCGGAACCCCTGGCGATACGGGCCCGGCGGGAGCCGTCGATCATCTTCGGGTTGTGACGCTCGGCAGGGGTCATCGAGCGGATGATGGCGGCGATGCGGTCGAGATCGCGGTCGTCGACCTGGTTGAGCTGCTCGCGCATCTGTCCCATGCCGGGCATCATCCCGAGCAGGTTCTTGATGGGGCCCATCTTCTGGACCATCATCATCTGCTCGAGGAAGTCCTCCAGGGTGAAGCCCTCGCCCGAGGTGAGCTTGCTCGCCATCTTGGCGGCCTCGGCCTCGTCGAAGGTCTTCTGGGCCTGCTCGATCAGGGTGAGGATGTCACCCATGTCGAGGATGCGGGACGCCATCCGGTCGGGGTGGAAGGCGTCGAAGTCCTCGAGCTTCTCACCGGTCGACGCGAACATGATCGGCCTGCCGGTGATGTGGCGGACCGACAGGGCGGCGCCACCGCGGGCGTCGCCGTCGAGCTTGGTCAGCACGACGCCGTCGAAACCCACGCCCTCCATGAAGGCCTGGGCCGTGGAGACGGCGTCCTGGCCGATCATGGCGTCGACGACGAACAGGACCTCGTCGGGCGAGACCGCGTCGCGGATGTCGGCCGCCTGCCTCATCAGCTCCTGGTCGATGCCCAGGCGGCCCGCGGTGTCGATGATGACGATGTCGTGCTGCTGCCGCTTGGCGTGGTCGATCGACTGGCGGGCCACGGCGACCGGGTCGCCGACGCCGTTGCCCGGCTCGGGCGCGTAGACCGCGACGCCCGCGCGCTCGGCCACGACCGAGAGCTGCTGGACGGCGTTGGGCCGCTGGAGGTCGGCGGCGACCAGCAGCGGCGTGTGGCTCTGCTCGCGCAGCCAGCGGGCCAGCTTGCCGGCCAGGGTCGTCTTGCCCGCGCCCTGCAGACCCGCGAGCATGATGACGGTCGGCGGGTTCTTCGCGTAGCGAAGCCGCCTGGTCTCACCACCGAGGATCTCGATGAGCTCGTCGTTGACGATCTTCACGACCTGCTGCGCCGGGTTCAGCGCCTGGGAGACCTCGACGCCGCGGGCGCGCTCCTTGACCTGGGCGACGAACGCCTTGACCACGGGCAGCGCGACGTCGGCCTCGAGCAGCGCGATGCGGATCTCGCGGCAGGTCGCGTCGATGTCGGCTTCGGACAGCCGACCCTTGGATCGAAGGGAGGAGAAGACCGATGTCAGCCGGTCGGAAAGCGTCTCGAACACGTGATTGGCCAGCCTCTGCGCTACAGGTCTGCGACTCGACCTCCCAGCCTATCCGCTGGGAGGTGCGACTGACGCCCTCCAGCGGTCAGCGACCCCAGCCGGGGACGGCCATCCGCATGGTGAGCGCGTGCTCCACGAGCGTGATGAGCGTGGCCTTCACCGCGTCGCGCGAGCGGGCGTCGGTCCGGGAGATGGGGATGTGCGGGGCCAGCGTCAGCGCCTCGCGCACCTCCTCCTCACCGTGGAGGTAGGTGCCGTCCCAGCCGTTGACCGCGACGACGAAGGGGAGCTTGGCCTCTTCGAAGTAGTCGATCGCCGGGAAGCTGTCGGCCAGCCGCCGGGTGTCGACGAGCACGATCGCGCCGATCGCGCCGCGGACCAGGTCGTCCCACATGAACCAGAACCGGTGCTGACCCGGCGTACCGAACAGGTACAGGATCAGGTCCCGGTCCAGCGAGACGCGGCCGAAGTCCATCGCGACCGTGGTGGTGGTCTTGTTCGGTGTGAGGCCGAGATCGTCGATCCCGGCGCTGGCGTCGGTCATCACCGCCTCCGTGGTCAGCGGCAGAATCTCCGACACCGCCCCCACGAAGGTGGTCTTGCCAACACCGAATCCCCCGGCGACGACGATTTTCGTCGATGTCAGGCCGCCGCCGCGGCTAGAGCCTGCGAAGTCCACTGAGCACCCTTTCCAGCAGGTTGAGATCCGGCTTGCCCGCGTCCAGCTGCGGCTGGTGGATCTGCACCAGGGCCTCGGCGGCCATGTCGGCCACCAGGATCCTGGTCACGCCGAGCGGGATGCGGAGCATCGCGGAGATCTCAGCGACCGAACGCACTTGCCGGCACAGGGCGCTGATCGCCTGATACTCCGGGGTGCGGGTGGATAAATCATGATGTATGGAGGTCGCCGAGGAGACCAGGGCCTCCAGGGCGAGTTGGGTCCGGGGGGCGGTGCGCCCCCCGGTCACGGCATACGGACGGACGAGGGAGCTCTGCTCCGACGGCGCCGGGTGCATGAGATGGGAAGGACCGCCCTGATGCCGGTGGGGGTCGTCCATTGATTGATAGGGATACCCGCCGTGCGGGTCGCCCTCACCGGTCCAGCCGCGGCCTGCCACGACAGCCTCCTAGCGTCATCGCCGTCACCGTGAGTGGGAAGACTGCAGTTCGGCGCGGACTGCCGGGGTCAGCACCTGACCCGCCCGCTCGACGAGCATCGTCATCTGGTAGGCCACCAGCCCCATGTCACAGTCGGCGGCGGCCAGCACCGCCAGACAGGAACCGTCACTGATGGACATGATGAGGAGCAGCCCTCGTTGCATCTCAACCACGGTCTGGGTGACCGCACCGCCCTCGAAAACCCGCGAGGCACCCTGGGTCAGGCTGATCAGGCCGGCCGCGACCGCGGCCAGCTGGTCCGCCCTGTCCCTGGGAAATCCGTCCGAGTACGCCAACGGCAGACCGTCGGCTGACACGACGACCGTGTGCGCCACACCTGGGACGTTGTTCACAAAGTCGGTGATCAGCCAATTGACCCCCCGGGCGGCCTGGCTCATTTCGCGCACGTGTCATCCTCCTTGGCGACCATGATGAGCTCGCTCACCGGTCCTCCTTGTTTCCTTCAACATCCCGGCCGAAGTCGGGATACGGCCGCCCGTCTCCGGCGCCGCCCCTGGCGGCCGCGCGCCCCTGCCGTACTCCCTGCTGGAAGCTCGCCAGCCTGCTGCGCACCGCCTCGGGGGAGACCGTCGGCCGGTGCACGGGAGTTTGGGGGGCCGCGCTCAGGTCGGGCGCGGCCGTACCGGGTACCAGGTTCGCCTTGGGCACCCGCTTGGGCAGCCCCGAACCGGTGACCCCGCCGAGCGAGGGCTCGCTGGCGGCCTTGGCGGCCTGCCAGCCCGCGTCGGCGGGCGACGACCAGCCGCCCGGTGCGGGGGTGGCCGGTTGCGAGAGCTGGACGGTCTCCTGAACGGCCTGGGCCTGAACCTGGGGGGCCTCTTCGGCCCGCTCCTGGACGGCCGGGGCCGGCTCGACCTTCTTGAACCAGTCGGACTCGACGGCCGCGAAGATCGGCAGGAACTCCTCCTTCGCCTCTTCCATGGGCGAGGCGTCGGGGATCACCGGCAGCGGGCCGGTGTTGTCCGCCGGGTCGAAGACGCGTCGCCCGAACGGCCCGGAGTTGCCGGTGGACGGCCAGCCTCCGGAGTCGCCGCGCGAGGAGGTGGACCAGACGTCGGAGCCGGTGTCCCTGCTCTGCTGACCGCCGGGCCAGACGGGGGCGTCGCTGCGCGGGGCCGTGTTCGGGCCCGTGGACCACGACCCCGCGTCACCGCGGGGCCCGCCCTGTCCCTGCCGCCATCCCGAGGGGTCGGGCTGGGAGGCGTTCGGCCAGCCGTGGCCGGGGTCGGTGCCGGGCGACGGCGCCTGTCCCGGCCAGGGGGTGTCGACGGGCGCCTGCCCGAACTGGCTGCCTCCGAAGGGAGGCTGCGAGGCCTCGAAGGAGTTGAACTGCTGCCCCATGTCGAAGGAGGCGAACGAGTTCTGGTGGGCGGCCTCGAACGAGGCGAAGGACGGCATCGGGGGGGCGGTGGGGCTGGCCAGCACGGGCGGGCGGTCCATGGAGGCCATGGACCCGGCCCAGTCCCCGCTCTGCATGCTGGGGGAGGTCCCGCCCGGGCGGTTGGTGACGGCGAGCAGGTTCTCCGGGAGCAGGACCATCGCGGTCAGGCCACCGCTGTCCTGCTGCCTGAGCTGGACGCGGATGCCGTGCCGCAGGGCGAGGCGGCCGACCACGAACAGGCCCATCCGGCGGGAGACGGAGACGTCCACCACCGGCGGGTTGGCCAGCCGCCAGTTGGCCTGGGAGAGCTCCTCGGCGGTCATGCCGATGCCGATGTCGGTCACCGAGACCATCACCCCGCCGCCGTCGATGCGGTTGCTGGAGACGATCACCTTGGTCTCGCGGGGGGAGAAGGAGATCGCGTTCTCCACGAGCTCCGCGATCAGGTGGACGACGTCGTTGACGGAGGTGCCCACCACGGACACGCCGGCGGACAGCTGCAGGTCGACCCGTTCGTAGTTCTCGACCTCCGACAGCGAGGCGCGGACCACGTCGATGAGCGGGACCGGCTGGCTCCACCGGCGGGCGGGCTCCTGGCCCGCGAGGACCAGGAGGTTCTCGGAGTTGCGGCGCATGCGGGTGGCGAGGTGGTCGAGCCGGAAGAGGCTGCCGAGCCGGCCCTCGTCCTGCTCGCCCTGCTCCAGGCTCTCGATGAGGGAGAGCTGGCGTTCGACCAGGGTCTGGCTGCGCCGGGAGAGGTTGACGAACATCGAGTTGACGTTGCTCCGCAGCGTGGCCTCCTGGCCCGCCAGCCGTACGGCCTCACGGTGGACCTCGTCGAAGGCCCGGGCCACCTCACCGATCTCGTCGTCGGAGGCGACGCCGATCGGGGTGATGTCGGTGGCCGAGACCTCGCCGCTCTCGCGCATCGTCTGGACGGTCTCGGGGAGGCGCTGGCCGGCGATGGAAAGCGCCTCGGTACGGAGCCTGCGCAGCGGCCTGACCAGCGACCTCGCCATGACGGCGGTGACGATCAGGACGAGGAGCAGCAGCAGTCCGCTCAGCCCGGCGGCGATCAGCGCGCCGCGCTGCTCGGACGCCTGCAGGTCCGCGCTCTGCATGATGAGGGTCTTGGCGACCTGTTCCTCCACCACGCGCATGCGCTCGATGATGTCGGTGGAGGAGTCGAACCAGGAGGGCAGGTCGTTGAGCTCGCTCTTGGAGACGTCGACGTTCACCAGCGGCCGGCCGTTGAGGGCCAGGAAGATGGCGCGGGCGCGCGTCGCCGCCGCGCGGTCCTTCTTCTGGCTGCTGACCGTGTCGTCGTAGAGCTGGCGCTGCTGGATCGACGCCTCGGAGCGGAAGGTCGCGAGCTCGCTGTCGAACTGCGCCCGGGCGGCCAGCATGGCGTCGAGGCCTTCGGCGCTGAACCCCCTGACGACG
Source organism: Streptosporangium sp. G12 (assembly GCF_052983175.1). Lineage (NCBI taxonomy): Bacteria > Bacillati > Actinomycetota > Actinomycetes > Streptosporangiales > Streptosporangiaceae > Streptosporangium > Streptosporangium sp. G12. The sequence continues at coordinate 5,877 of NZ_JBRIQO010000030.1, forward strand.
AGGGCGGCGGCGAGGTTCGCCCGTTCCCTGGACGCCTGCTCCTTGGCCCTGGTCAGCGCGGCGAACGCGGCCGCGCCGCTGGTGAGGTCCTGGTCGGAGACACCCTGGATGATCTCGTCGTGCAGGGCCAGCAGGTCCGCGATGGTACGGGAGTACATGGCGATCGTGGGCTGGGCCGGCACCTGGGTGGCCGCGCCCGCGGCCAGTTCGCGCAGGCTCTTGAGCTCGTCGATGCGGCGGCGGATCTGGGTGAGCTCGGTCTCGCCCCGGGTGCCGAGGGATCCCAGGAGACCGCTGTTGTCCATGGCCCCGTTGACGAGGAGGCTCACCGGCCCGACGACCTGGTCGACGGACTCGTACTGCTTGCGCAGGCTCGCCTTGCTGCTGGCCTGGCGGCCTCCCGCCACGTGCCGGGCCGACAGGTCCCGCTCGAGCTGCAGCTCGTCGACCAGGTCGCTGAGACCGGCGGTGAGTTCGGCGGTGGCGCGCACGCGTTCGTACTCGGCGGCGCTGCTGATCGAGGTGGTGACCCGCAGGCCGCCCAGCACGATCGCGGCGACGGTGGGAATGACGATGAGCGCGATCAGCCGCGATCTCACTCGCCAGTTCTTGAGCGCGAGCCTGCTGCCGTTCCTCTCGGACTTCTCGGAGTCGCGACCGTCGAGGTCCTGACCCGGGCCGCTCCGCGGCTGCCCCCCCTGGTTGTCGAATCCCAGGGCAGGTGCCAGCCCGGATTCGCGTTCGCTGGGGATTGACGCTGTCCTCACTGGCCTCCGCTGCCTCTCCTCGGATCGTCTGCTTGGAGGGGATCGCGTCACGCAGTGATGTGCGAGTGACGCCGACGCATCCATGGGGTAGGGGTTATTGGAGCACAGCCGGATGAGTTCGGCCAACAGCACATAACTCACATTCTTCACTTAACAGGCACACAGCATCCGCAATCGGGCGATGACTCTCCGTCCTGTAACCGCAAACTTCCACAAAGTTGCGAAACAGATTTATTGACTTCTTTCACGGCGCCCGCTAGATCCGCCCGTCGGCGATTGGTACCAGTGTGTCAACCGGGAGCCCTGTGACCGTTTTGTGGCTTAGGGACGAAAGGGGCAATATTTGTAATTTGACTGATCTACTCCGCTACTCTGATCGGCGGTCGGCATACCCCCCTTGACCAACATGCCTCCCGGGACCCCCTCCATGTCGCCCGTCGAGTCACCGCGAGTTCCGGCAGGGGCGGTCAAACGCAGCTAAGGAGACCCATGAGGTTCAAACTTGCGAGCCGGGCCGTCATCGCGGGAGTGGCCGCCGCCCTCGCGCTGAGCGCCTGCGGAAGCTCTGACACCCCCACTGACACCACCGCCGCGAACGCGGGGGGTCTGGAGAAGAGCAGCATCAAGATGGGGGCCCTGCCGATCCCCGACTCGGCCGCGCTCTACATCGCCAACAAGAGGGGCTTCTTCAAGGAGGAAGGGCTCACCGTCGAGATCGAGGTGGTGCCCGGAGGCGCCCAGGCCCAGCAGGGTCTCCTCGGCGGCACCCTGGACGCCACGCAGACGAACTACGTCTCGACCTTCCTCGCCGTCTCCAAGGGCCAGAAGATGAAGATCATCTCTGACCTCTACCAGGCCGCCCCGAACTCGTTCAACCTCATGGTGCCGAAGGACTCCGGGATCAAGACGCCCGCGGACCTCAAGGGCAAGAAGATCGCGGTCAACAGCAAGCAGAACATCGGCACCCTGGCGGTGACCACGGTGCTCAAGACCCACGGCCTCACCGAGAAGGACGTGGAGTTCGTGGAGTTCCCCTTCCCCGAGATGGGGGCCCAGCTGAAGAACAAGACCGTCGACGCCGCCTGGATGACGGAGCCGGCCCTGACCGCGGCGCAGAAGATCCTCGGCGCCCAGAAGCTCGCCGACACGATGGTCGACTCCACCGCCGACTTCCCCATCGCGGGAGTGGTCGTCACCGAGAAGTTCGCCAACGAGAACCCCAAGACGGTCGCCGCCTTCCAGCGCGCGGTCGCCAAGGCCCAGCAGATCGCCGCCACCGACCGCAAGGCCGTCGAGGAGATCCTGCCGACCTACACCAAGATCGACGCGGCGACCGCGGCCGTCATCACGCTCGGGTCCTTCCCCACCAGCCTCGACGAGACCCGCCTGCAGCGGGTCGCCGACCTCATGCTCGAGCAGGGTTACCTCACCAGCCCCATCCAGGCCAAGACCGTCCTCCCCGGAAACCTCGGGTGACAAGGCGCAATCCGCTCGACAACAGACTGCTCTGCGGCGTCCTCGGCGTCGCGGGGCTGTTCTGCGTCATGGAGGCCGCGGGCCGGGCCGGGCTGATCGACCCGATCGCGTTCCCGCTGGCCTCCACGGTGCTCGGCCGGGCGGCCGCTCTCGTGACGGACGGGGAGTTCCTCTCCGACGTCGCCTCGACCCTCGGCGCGTGGGCGACCGGTCTGCTGATCACGGTCGCGATCGCGGTGCCCGCCGGGTTCCTGCTCGGCACCCTGCCCCGTGTGGAGGGCGCTCTGCGGCCGATCGTGGAGTTCCTGCGCCCGATCCCGTCGATCGCGCTGATCCCGCTGGCCCTCGCCGTGTTCTCCGACAGATTCGACATGAAGGTCACCCTGGTCGTCTACGCGGCGACCTGGCCTGTCCTGATCAACACGATGTACGGCCTCAAGGACGTCGACCCGCTCGCCAAGGAGACGCTCCGCAGCTTCGGGTTCGGGAAACCGGCCGTGCTGTGGCGGGTCTCCCTGCCGAGCACCGCGCCCTTCATCGCCACCGGTGTCCGGCTGGCGTCGGCGATCGCGCTCATCGTGGCGATCAGCACGGAGCTGATCGGCGGCGGCGCCGACGGCATCGGCAGCTACGTCCTGGAGAGCGCGGGCGGTGTGGACGCGACGGAGTACGTCATCGCCGCCGCCATCTGGGCCGGCGTCATCGGCGTGGTCACCAACGGCCTGTTCGTGCTCGCGGAGCGGCGGCTCTTCCGCTGGCACACCGCCCGTACGGAGGTGGTGTGATGAGCGGCCCGATGCGTGTCATCGGCCGGCTGTGGCCGGTCGTGGTCGTCGTGGCGCTGTGGGAGCTGCTCACCCGCTACCTGGAGATGCTGAGCTTCCCGCCTCCGTCGCAGATCATGGCCAGCGCGTACACGTTGTGGCTGACCGGCCCCGCGGAGCGGCTCTGGCTCACCGACGCGGCGCTGGAGAACATTCCCGCGAGCGTCGGCCGGCTGCTGGCCGGGTGGGTGCTGGCCGGGGTCGTCGGGATCGCCCTCGGGGTCGCCCTGGGCCGCTCCCCTCTGCTCTTCCGCCTCGTCGACCCGCTGGTGCAGTTCGCCCGCGCCATTCCCCCGCCCATGCTGCTGGCGTTGTTCCTGGCGCTGTTCGCCATCGGTCCCCGGATGCAGATCAACTTCATCGCGTTCGGCATCGTCTGGCCGGTCCTGATCAACGCCTGCGAGGGGGCCAGGCACGTCGACCGACAGCACCTGGACACCGCGAGCGTCTTCGGGCTGACGGGCCGCGAGCGGCTGTTCCGGATCATCCTGCCCTCGGCCATGCCGAAGATCTTCGCCGGGCTCCGGGTCAGCCTGTCGCTGGCCCTGATCCTCATGGTGCTCTCCGAGCTGATCGGCAGCACCGACGGGATCGGCTTCCAGCTCCTGGACGCCCAGAGGTCGTACGACTTCCCCGGCGTGTGGGCGACCATCGTGGTGCTCGGCGTCCTGGGATACGCGCTCAACTCGGCGTTCCTGGCGGCCGAGCGACGTGTCCTGTCCTGGCACCGATCCGCCAAGCAGACGACCTGAGGACCTGCTGTGCTCGAAATCACGAACCTGTCCCATACATACGGCAGCGGGCCGACCGCGCACAACGCGCTGGGCGGCATCAACCTGAAGGTCGCCCAGGGCGAGCTGGTGTGCGTCGTCGGCCCCTCCGGGTGCGGCAAGTCCACCCTGCTGCGCTCCATCGCGGGGCTGATCCGGCCCAGCGGCGGCCAGGTCACGCTCAACGGCACCCGCGTCGAGCAGACACCCGACAACCTGGCCGTGGTGTTCCAGGACTACAGCCGCTCCCTGTTCCCCTGGATGTCGGTGGCCGACAACGTCTCGCTCCCGCTGCGCCGCAGGGGTCTGGACAAGCAGCGGCGCAGGGAGTCGGCGCTGGAGGCGCTGGAGGAGGTCGGGCTGCAGGGCGCCGCGGCCAAATACCCGTGGCAGCTGTCCGGCGGCATGCAGCAGCGGGTGTCCATCGCCCGCGCGCTGGCCTACCGTCCGGCGCTGCTGCTGATGGACGAGCCGTTCGGCTCCGTCGACGCCCAGACCCGCGAGGACCTGGAGGACCTGACCCTGCGGGTCCGAGGCCTGCACAACATGACCATCGTGCTGATCACCCACGACATCGACGAGAGCGTCTACGTCGGTGACCGCGTCGTGGTCCTGTCCAAGGCGCCCGCCGGGATCGTGGGCGACCTGCGCGTGGACCTGCCGGGGCCGCGCGACCAGATCACCACCCGCGAGCACCCCGACTTCGTGCACCTGCGCGCCGAGGTCGGCCGCCTGGTGCGCGGCATCCCCAGCCCGTCCACCCCGGCCCACTGAGCCCGGCCCTCCCCGCCCCCGGCGCCGGCCCCCGCCCCGGGCTCACGGCCCCGGCTCACGGTCCCGGACCGCGACGGGAACGCCGGCGGGCCCGGCTCCCGGTGCCGTGAAGAACACCCGCCGGAGCCGGCGCGCCCCCCGCCCGGGCGCGCCGGCGCTCCGGCGTGGACGCCCGACCCGGGCGTGCCGGTCCCCCTCACGGAGCCGCACGCCGCACAGAGAGGATCTCCATGAGCAACCCACAGGCACCGGTCTGGGACGCGATCGGCGGCGTCTCCCGCTTCGCCGCCCTCGCCACGATGGCCGAGCTCGGCTGCGCCGACCACCTGCGCGACGGGCCCCTGGACGTCGACGAGCTCGCGCGGCGCTGCGGCGCCGACGCGCCCGCGCTCGGCAGGGTGCTGCGCGAACTCGCCTCCATGGGCATCGTCGCGACGGTACGGCCCGGCGTGTACGAGCTGACCGAGGCCGGAGCCACCCTCCGCGACGACGTGCCGGGCTCGCTGCGCCCGGCGGTACGGATGATCGCCGAGGAGGGCTTCTGGTACGGCATGGGCAAGGTACCGCAGACCGCCCGCACCGGCAGGTCGGGGTTCGCCGAGCGGCACGGCCCGCTGTACGGCTACCTCAAGGCCAACCCCCGGGCCGGGGCCCTGTTCAACGACTACATGGTGGTCCGGGCCAAGCCCTTCGCGGACGCGGTGGCCGAGCGCTACGACTTCTCCGGCGTGCGCACGCTGGTGGACGTGGCCGGCGGCAAGGGCCACATCCTGGCCGCCGTTCTGAACAGGTATTCAAATGTCGCGGGCATTCTTTTCGACCAGGAACAGGTGGTCGAAGACGCCAGGCGGTTCTTCACCGAGGCCGCTCTTGAAGACCGGTGCAAATTCGTCTCCGGCGACTTCTTCGCCTCGGTACCCGAGGGCGGCGACACCTATCTGTTGAGCAGCGTCATCCACAACTGGTCCGACGAGGACTCGGTGCAGATTCTGCGCAATGTCCGTAAGGCCATTTCCGAGGACGGCCGGGTGCTGCTGGTGGAGGCCGTGGTGCCCGACGACGACCGGCCGCACATCAGCAAGGACATCGACATGCGCATGCTCGCCCTGTTCGGGGACGGCATGGAGCGCAGCGCCTCCGAGTACGCCGCACTGCTGGAGGCCTCCGACTTCCGGCTCAGCCGGCAGGTGGAGCTGCCCCAGGGAGCCTCCGTCGTGGAGGCCCTGCCTGTGTGACGGGGCTGTGTGACGACGGTCGGCGGCCGGTGACGTGAACCTCGCGTCACCGGCCGTCGCCGTTTCGCCCGCCTCGCGAACCGCGCCCGCGCTTCCGGGCCGGGAGCGCGCCCCGTCCCCCGGGGACGGTCTCGCCCCCTGCCGGTTCAGCGGTCACCAGTCAGGGCCACCCGTCACCAGAATCTCCTACATACCGATATAACGAGCATTCCACGAGGAACGGGCGTTGAGGGCGCTCACGTCCACGTCGGTGATCCTCTGCTGGGCAGCGGCCATCTCCGCCAGTTCCTTCGGCGTGAGCACGTCGGCGATGTCGTCGAACCCGCCGGGCGCCCGCTCGGTGACCAGCGCGATGGTCTTCTCCATGGGCAGCTCACGATGGGCGAGCACGAGCCCCGTGGTGGCGGTCCTGCGCTCCTTCTCGTACGCGGCCAGTCCCGCGGCCGGATCGGTCGCGCCGGCCAGCTCCCTGGCCAGGACCCGGGCGTCCAGTACGGCCTGCGAACCGCCGTTGGCGCCCACCGGGTACATCGGGTGCGCGGCGTCTCCCAGCAGGGTGACCCGGCCCGCTCCCCACGAGGGGAGCGGGTCCTTGTCCACCATGGGGTACTCCAGGATCCGTTCCGAACCGGAGATGAGCGCGGGCACGTCCAGGTAGGGCAGTCTCCAGCCGTCGAAATGCGGGAGCACGTCCTCCAGACGGCCGGGTCTGGACCAGTCGGCGGCCGGGACGGGGCCGGGTTCGGCGGTCATCACCTCGGCCACCCAGTTGATCAGCACTCTCCCCCGGACCCGAGCCCGCGAGATGGGGTAGACCACGAACTTCGCCGACAGGTTGGAACCCGCGACGATCATCGTGGTGCCGTCGAGAAAAGGATCCCCCTCGGCCGTTCCCCGCCACATCCGGATCCCGTTCCACAGCAGCGGCCCGTCGCCGGGATGCAGCCGGGCACGCACGGCCGAGTGGATGCCGTCCGCGCCCACGAGGACGTCGGCCGTCTCCTTCAGGCGCTCACCGGTCCGCACGTCGCGCAGCGACACCGTGACGCCGGTGACGCCGGCGGGTCCGGCGGGTCCGGCCTCCTCCTGCTCGAATTCCTCCAGCCGCAGCCCGGTCCTGACGGCGCCGGCGCCGAGCCGTTCACGCACCGCGGAAAGAAGCAGCATCTGCAGCTCACCGCGGTGAACGGAGTACTGGGGCCAGTTGTATCCCGCGAACCTTCCGCGCGGCAGCGACAGGATCGTTGCACCGAACCTGTCCGTGAAGTTCATGGAACCCGTCGGGACGCCGATCTCCGCGAGCTCGTCCCCCACGCCGAGCTCGGTCAGCTCCCGGACGGCGTGGGGTTGCAGGTTGATGCCCACCCCCAGCGGGCGCAACTCCACGGCCGACTCGGCGATCACGCAGTCGATACCCGCGGCGTGAAGGCTCAGCGCGGTGGTGAGCCCTCCGATGCCACCTCCGATGATCAGTACTCGCATGGCGTCCTCGATGTCCGTCGGGGGTTCATGTCTCACTCCGCGCGTTCAGGTGCCACCTGAGCACCCGCTTCTCCACCGCCACGAAAACGGCGTTGAGCAGGTACCCCAGTAGGCCCAGGATCACGATTCCCGCCCACATCCGGGGCAGTTCGAAGCTGCGCTGTGCGCCTATGAGAAGCGAGCCGATGCCCACGGTGCTCCCGATGAGCTCGGACAGGACCATCAGGATCAGGGCGAGGCCCAGGCTGATCCGGAGCCCGGCCACGATCTTGGGAGCCGCGCCGGGAATGATGATCCACAGCAGCCTCCGGATCCCCCGCACCCCGAAGACCTCGGCACTGTCCAGATGGAGCTGCTCCACCGTACGTACGCCGTCGGTGGTGTTGAGCAACACCGGCCAGATGACTCCGGAGACGATGGTCGCCACCTGCATGGGCGTCCCGAGCTGGAACGCCACGATGTAGAAGGAGATCAGGGTGGGCGGCGGAACCGCCCGTCCGAAGTGGACCATGGGCTCCACGTAGTCGGCCAGCGTGCGGGACAGGCCCAGCGCGATGCCGACGGCGACCCCCGCGAGACAGGCGAGCGCCCACCCTCCGAAGAGGTTGTACAGGCTGTGCCCGAAGTCGTCCAGCGCGTCCTGGGTGAGGAACAGCCGGCTCGCCGGACCGGAGAACCACAGCTCGTACATCGTCGCGACGATCTGCGACGGCGGCGGGAAGTAGCTCTCCTGGATGATCCGGGTGGCCACCTCCCAGACCGCGATCAACGCGGCCGCGAGCCAGAACCGGGACACCGCCCCGGTGATGACACCGCGCGCCGCCGTACCGGCCCGGCTCATCGTGTCGTCTCCTCGGCGCGCGCGAAGTGCCAGCCGAAGAGACCGCGCTCCACCCGGAGCAGCAGCGCGTTGACGACGAGGCCGAGCGCTCCCGCCCAGACCGCACCGGCCAGTATCACGTCGGTGTTGCCTCCGGAGCTGCCCGCGGTGATGAGGAAGACGCCGAGACCGCTCGTGCCGCCGCTCAGCAGTTCGGCGCTCACGACCACGACCAGCGCGATGCCCGCGGAGACACGCACCCCGGTCGCCACGAACGGTGCCGCGCTGGGCAGCGAGACCCGCCAGAGCACGGCCAGGGGACCGAAGCCGAAACTACGCAGCGCGTCCTTCGCCACGGGGTCCACGTCCCGAAGCGCGTAGAGCGTGTTGAGCAGGATGGGCCAGGAGGCCGCGTAGAGGATCAGGGACACCTTCATCTCGGTCTCCGCCCCGAACAGCAGAATCGCCAGCGGGATCAACGCCACCGAGGGGATCGGGCGGAGAAACTCCACCACGACCCGGCTCGGCGTGCTGAGCCACGGAACCGATCCGAGTACCACGCCGGCGGTGACCGCCACGACGACGGCCAGAGCCAGGCCGACCAGCCAGGCCAGGACCGTGTCCGCCACACCGGCGAGGAAGAGGGGGTCCCCCGCCAGCGTGACGGACCGGAGCAGCACGACCGAGACCGGTGGGACGACCTCCGGGTCGGCGATCCCCAGCCGGATGACCGTCTCGGCGAGGACCATCGCCGCGCAGGCCCCGATCGCCCCCCGGATGACACGGTTTCTGTTCACGTGCCGGCGATGATGAGGTCCTGCACGTTGAGCGTCTCGTCGAGGAGGCCTGACTCGCGCATGGTGTCGGTGACCCGCTGGAGACCGGTGGCGTTCAGCGTGGTGGGGAAGCTTCCGAAGGCGAGGTCGGCCGCCGTGTCCGCGGTGATCTTGGTGTATTTCGGGATGGCCGCGATCACGTTCGCCCGGTCGGCCGCGAGCGCCTTGGCCTCCGCCATCACCCGCTGGAACGCCGCCACGGTGTTGGGGTTCGCCTTGGCGAACTCCGAGGTCACCGCGTAGCCGGCGATCGGGAAGTCCGCGGTCGGTCCCTGGGAGAGGTCCCAGAGGACCCGGGCGCCGATGGACCGGCCGATCAAGGTGCCGAACGGCTCCACGACCACGACGGCGTCGGCCGTGCCGGCCTTCAGCACGCTCTCCATCTCCGGGAAGGGGAACTCCACGAAGCTCTTGTCCTCGTCGAGCTCGATGTTGTGCGCCTTGGCGGCCACACGGGCCAGCATCGTCGCGATGTTGCGCTTGGTGTTGACCGCGATGGTCTTGCCCTTGAGGTCGGCCACGGTCCGGATCGGGCTGTCCTTGGCGACCATGATCGTATGCGTCCCGGGAGCGCTCCGGAAGCCGTCGGAAACGATTTTGAGGTCGATGACACCCTTGGCGTGGGCGCTGAAGAAGGAGACGTAGTTGCCGAAGCTGACGTCCAGGCTGCCGCCCTTGAGCTTGGGAATGGCCTCCGCGCCGCCCGCGAGCATGCTCAGCGTGACATCGAGACCCTGCTTCCTGAACAGCCCCTTCTCCAGCGCGATCTGCAGCGGCGCCGTGTCGAGGACCGGGATCGTGCCGATGTTGATCTTGACCTTCTCCGGGCCGGAGCCGCCGGCGTCCCTGCCAGGCTCCTCGGCGCCGCCGCATCCGGTGACCGCGATGAGTGCCAGCGCCATGATTCCGGCAATGGACGAGCGTAATCTCATGGATCCCCCAAGGCCGCGCAGCATGAAGAAACGATCTTCAGAACGAAGAACGGCAGATTCTAGCGTCCATACATATCTATAATACGAATTCCGCTATTGTGTTATCAAATTTCCAATTTAGAACATATTTCACGATGAACGACAGTGCGGCACGAAACAGACATAACACCACTAGGTGCCATAAGCTCCGCTTGAGTCCCCGCACCCGTTCCAGCGAATCGCGCTCCGGAAATCACCTTGCTCGAAATCACCGGCCTCACCCACGCCCACGGCGGCGGCGAGAAAGCGCACCGGGCCGCCGAAGAGCCCGAACCTAGCGTCGGGGCCTCCGCGTCGCCGGCCTTTCGGACCCCGTGAAGTCCACCCCGCCGCGCCCCGCCGCCGGCCTCGTCAGGCCGGCCGGCGAAACCGTCGAAGTGGGCGGAGTTCCGGTCCGGCGGACGCCCGGCAACCTGGCGGTGGTCTTTCAGAGCACCGGACACGAACCAGATGCGGGCACAAATAATATATTCACGCCCTATATTTCAATATAAGTGACGTGTACATGTTCGCGGCCATCCGCCCGCCAGGCCGACGCGCCGTCATACCGCGCCGTCCTCACGTTCGAGGTCCTGTCGGCGGGCAGGAAAGGATCCCGATTAAGGAAGTCTTATAAGGATCGGACGATCTGTCCGTAATTCCCTCATCGGCCTTGTCGTCGTTCCAGCGCTCGCCTCGTGCGGCGATTCCGGTACCGGCACGGGAAGGCCGGACCGGACGGTCTCCGCCTTCCACGAGAGTGAGGGTCTTCGTGAAGGCGGGTCTCCCCGAAGGCGCGGGCCTCGTCCCGATGAGGACGAGGCCCGCGCCGGGACGTCAGACCCGGAGGGTGAGAACGTGCTCGACCAAGGTGATCAAGGTCGACTTCACGGCGTCGCGGGACCGGGCGTCGGTCCGGACGACGGGGATGTGCGGGGCGATCGTCAGAGCCTCCCGCACCTCCTCCTCACCGTGGACGTGCGATCCGCCGAACCCGTTGAGGGCCACGACGAACGGCAGGCCGGCCTCTTCGAAGTAGTCGATCGCCGGGAAGCTGTCGGCCAGCCGCCGGGTGTCGACGAGCACGATCGCGCCGATCGCGCCGCGGACCAGGTCGTCCCACATGAACCAGAACCGGTGCTGACCCGGCGTACCGAACAGGTACAGGATCAGATCACGGTCCAGCGAGACCCGGCCGAAGTCCATGGCGACCGTGGTGGTCCGCTTTGTCGGAATGTGCGAGAGGTCGTCGACGTCCGCACTCGCCTCCGTCATCACCGCTTCCGTGGTCAGCGGCATGATCTCGGAGACCGCACCGACGAAGGTCGTCTTGCCGACACCGAACCCGCCGGCAACGACGATCTTCGTCGACGTCATTCCGGCGTCAGAGCCTGCGAAGCCCACTGAGCACCCTTTCAAGCAAATTGAGATCCGGCTTACCCGCATCCAGCGACGGCTGGTGGATCTGCACCAAGCCCTCGGCCGCCATGTCCGCGATCAACACCCGGGTCACGCCGAGAGGCATGCGCAACAGGGCGGAGAGCTCGGCAACCGAGCGCACCTGCCGGGACAGCGAGATGATCGCCTGATATTCCGTGGAGAGCGTGGTGGGATCCACGCCCGCAAACGTCGCCGAGGAGACCAGCGCCTCGAGAGCGAGCTGCATCCGAGGAGCGGTCCTGCCCCCGGTCACAGCATACGGACGGATCAAACGATCTCGCCCGCTCTTGGCCTGGGACGTGCCCAGAGATTCCTCCGGGCCACGCCAACCTGGTGCGTCCATATCACCCCCCTATCGCTGAACCGACTGCAGCTCGGCCCGGAGCGCAGGCGTAAGCGCCTGGCCGGCACGCTCTGCGAGCAGTGTCATCTGGTAGGCCACGAGGCCCATGTCGCAGTCCGGCGAGGCCAGCACGGCCAGCGCGGAGCCATCGCTGATCGACATGGTCAGCAGGAGACCCCGCTGCATCTCGATCACCGTCTGTGCCACGGGACCGCCCTCGAAGACCCGCGAGGCCCCCTGGGTGAGACTGATCAGACCGGCCGTGATCGCGGCGAGCTGGTCCGCCCGGTCCTTGGGGAAACCCTGGGAGTAGGCCAGCGGGAGCCCGTCCGCGGAGACGATCACCGCGTGCGCCACTCCGGGCATCTCCTTGACGAACTCGGTGATCAGCCAGTTGAAACCGCGAGCGGCCTGGCTGAGTTGGTTGTTCACTGCTGGTTCTCTCCCTCGACGGCGTTGGCGCGCTCGCTCATCTCAGCACGTCCCTGCCGTACGCCTTGCTGGAAACTGGACAGACGGCTGCGCACCCGTTCCGCCGATATCGGCGGCATCGGGGGGGCCGGAGCCGCCGGAGCCGCGGAGGCGGCCCCGGGAACGAGGTTCGCCTTGGGCACCCGCTTGGGCAGGCCCGCTCCGGTCACGCCGCCCTCCACGGGCTTCTTGGCGACCTCGGCGGCCGCCCAGCCCTGGTCGGAGGGAGTGCTCCACGGCTGCCTCTCGGCCGCCGGCTCGGCCGGCCTGGGCTGCTGCGCCTGCTGGGGCGTCCGCTGCGGCAACGGCTGGGACTGCTGCTGGGGCGTCCGCTGCGGCAACGGCTGGGACTGCTGCGGCGGTGGCGAGGAATGCGTGATCTGCGGGATGTTCTGGGTCTCCAGCCCTTGCGGACCCCTCCTGACCCGTTGCTCCAGCGGCCGTGGCCTGACCTCGGCCACGGGCTCGGGAGCGGCCTCCGGCTCCGGCTCGGGAGCGACGGACGCGCTGCTGCGGAACCAGTCGGAGCCCACCGCCGCGAAGATCGGCAGGAACTCCTCGGGCTCCGGTTCCGTCGGCGGCACCTCGACCACGGGAAGTGCCTGGGTGTTCTCCATCGGTTCCAGCCGCTGCGGCGTCCAGGGGTCGATCGCGGGCGGGTCGGGCCAGGCCGAGGGGAACGACGGCGGCGCGGTCGACGCCATGGGGGACGACCACAGGTCCTCCACCGCGGAGGCGGGCACCATCGGCCCGGACCACAGGTCCGCGGACGTCGGCGCCGGCACCTGAGGAGGCGCCTGGGCGGGCGGCGTCCCGGGACCGGCCTGCGGCCGGGTACCGCGCCCGGCCCCGGCCCCGGCCCCGGTCCCGAACGGGTCCGGGTTCGGGACGGAGCCGAACGGGTCGGGGTTCACCGCGCCGAACGAGTCCTGGTTGGACATGTTCGACATGCTGGACATGGAGCCGAACGAGTTCGCCGGGCCCCCGAAGGAGCCGGACGGCATGCCCTGTGCCGACATCGCCATCTCGGGCATCATCGTGGACTGGGCCACCACCTGCACCGGCAGGAGCACGACGGCGCTGAGGCCGCCGGTGTCCGGGCGCCTGAGCTGGACCCTGATGCCGTGGCGCATGGCCAGGCGGCCGACCACGAACAGGCCCATCCGGCGGGAGACCGACAGGTCCACCGCGGGGGGCTCGGCCAGGCGGCGGTTGGCCTCGGCCAGTTCCTCGTCGCTCATCCCGATGCCGGAGTCGGTGACCGCCAGGATGACGGCGCCCATCTCGTTGCCGTTGCTGGTCACCGTGATCTTGGTGTCCTGCGGCGAGAAGAAGATCGCGTTCTCGACGAGCTCCGCGACCAGGTGGACGATGTCGTTGACGGCCTGACCGATGATCGAGATACCCGACTCGATCCGGAGGTTGACCCTCTCGTAGTTCTCGACCTCCGACAGCGAGGCGCGGACGACGTCGCTGAGCGGGACCGGCTCGCTCCACCGGCGGCTCTGCTCCTGGCCGGCGAGGACCAGGAGGTTCTCGGAGTTGCGGCGCATGCGGGTGGCCAGGTGGTCCAGCTTGAAGAGGCTGCCCAGCCGGCCCTCGTCCTGCTCGCCCTGCTCGAGGTCGTCGATGAGGTCGATCTGCCGTTCCACCAGCGACTGGGTGCGGCGGGAGAGGTTGACGAACATCGCGTTGATGTTGCTGCGCAGGCGGGCCTCGTCACCGGCGAGCCGGATGGCCTCGCGGTGGACCTCGTCGAAGGCCCGGGCCACTTCCCCGATCTCGTCGCGGGAGGCCACTCCGATGGAGGGCACCTCGACGTTCGGGGCGTGGTCGCCGGACTCCCGCAGCACCCGGACGGTCTCGGGCAGCCGGGTGTCGGCCACCTCGAGCGCCTCGCTGCGCAGCCTGCGCAGCGGCCGGACGAGCGTGCCGGCCACCCAGGCGGTGATGAGCAGGATCAGTACCAGCAGGACCAGGATCGAGGCGCCGGAGATCACGGCGCTGCGCTGCTCGGCGCTCTCCATCTCCTGGCTGCGGGCGACGACCGCGGACGCCAGGCGGCGCTCGAGGGTCCGCATGCCCTCCACGATCGAGGTGGAGGCGCCGTACCAGGTGTTGGCGCTCGCGGGCCAGGTGCGGCCGGCCATCCGCTCCAGCGGCTTGTTCTCGCGCATGAGGGACATGACGAGGGCACGCACGGAGTCGGCCTGGTCGACCTTGGGGCCGGTGACCGCGTCGCGGAAACCCTTGATGTCGGAGGCGGAGGCGGTGGCCCGGAAGGCGTTCTCCTCGCTCTGCTGGCTCCGGTACGCGCCGAGGAGGTCGGCGGGGTCGTCGAAGTCGAACTTGCGGTCCAGGAAGCTGACCAGGAGGGTGCCGCGCTGCCTGGCGACCTGCTCCTTGGCCCGGGTCAGCGCGCCCAGCGCGAGCGCGTCTCCGATGAGGCGCTCGTCGCCGCCGCTGCGGCCCAGGTCGTCGTGGAGGGTGATGAAGTCGGTGATCATCCGCGTGTACATGCCGAGGGCCGCTCGGGGGAGCACGCTTCCCTCGGTCATCAGCCTGCGCAGGCCGGGGAGCCCGTTGAGCCAGCGGCGGATCTGGGCGACCTCGGTACGGACGCGGGCGGCCTGCGACGCGTCGAGGGTGTCCATGGCGGCCAGCGTCTGCTCCCTGCTCCGGTCGACCACCGCGCGCTGTTCCCTGACCCTGCCCAGGTTGGTGCGGGTCTTGGCGGCGATGGACCAGGCGGTGAGGTCGCGCTCCTCGGCCATCTCGTGGGAGAGGGTGCCGAGCGACTCGACCAGCGCGGCGACCTCGCTCATCCGGCGGTACTCGTTGGCCGTGGACAGGGCCGTGGTGAGCTGGAGGCCGGTGAGGAGCACGGCCGCGGCGGTCGGGAGCAGGATCAGCGCGACCAGACGGGGACGCACACGCCAGTTCGCCGGCAGGAGTCGACTGCCCACCCCTGACGCGCGGTGGCTCCGGCGGTCTTGTGTCATCACTGGCCTACGTAACCCCTCGCCGGATTTGGAAGCGGCGGAAGCAATTTGAGCACATCCTTTATGTCACTTCGAATGGAGTAAGTGCCGACATATCCCCTTAAAGGGGACATATGGCATCAAAGTTTTCAGGCGGGCCGGAAGGAATCCCTCACCTCCGGAGCCTGGTGCTTGATCATCAGATGGCGGGTCACAGAGTATTCCTGAACCGCCTCCTGACTCATGTCCTTGCCGAAGCCACTTCCCTTGACCCCGCCGTGCGGCGCCTCGGACGCGATGGGCAGATGGTCGTTCACCCAGGTCACGCCCACGTCGAGCCGGTGCGAGACGCGCAGTGCCCTCGCCACGTCCCTGGACCAGACCGAGGAGGCCAGGCCGTAGGGGGTGTCGTTGGCCAGCCGTACCGCCTCGTCCTCACCGTCGAAGGGCAGGGCCACGAGGACCGGACCGAAAAGCTCACCCTGAACGATCTCACTGTTCTGCGCGGCGCCGGAAACCAGGGTGGGCGGATAGTAGAACCCGGGCCCCTCGAGCGGGACACCGCCGTGCAGCACGGAGGCGCCCGCGGCGACGGCGCGCTCGACGAAGCCGTGCACGCGGTCGCGGTGCCCGGCGGAGATCAGCGGGCCGATGTCGGTGGCCGGGTCCCAGGGGTCGCCCACCGTGATCTGGGCCAGCGTCGCGTGGAGCGCCTCGACGGCCTCGTCGTACACGTCGCGGGAGATGTAGACGCGGGTCGCGGCCGTGCAGTCCTGGCCGGTGTTGTAGGTGGCGCCCATCGCGACGCCCCTCGCCATCTCCGACAGGTCCGCGTCGCCGAAGACCAGCGCCGGGGCCTTGCCGCCGAGTTCCAGGTGGACCCGCTTCAGCGAGCCGGTGGCACCGCGCATGACGGCGCGGCCGGTCGCGGTGGAGCCCGTGACGCTCACCATGTCGACGCCCGGGTCGGCGACGAGGGCCTCGCCCACCTCGGCGTCGCCCAGGACGACCTGGAGCAGGCCGTCGGGCGCGCCGGCGCGGGCGAACAGCTCCGCCATCCTGAGCGTGGTGCCCGGCGTCTGCGGGGCGGGCTTGATGACCACCGCGTTCCCGGCCGCCAGCGCGGGGCCGATCTTCCACACCGCCATGACCAGGGGGAAGTTCCAGGGGGCGATCGATCCCACGACCCCGATCGGGCGGCGTACCAGCACCGAGGTGTAGCCGGAGCTGAGCACCCCCGCGCCGGTACCGTCCAGCGAGCGGGCCGCACCGGCGAAGAAGCGGAGGTTGTCGGCCGCGAACGGCAGTTCGCCGTCGCGGAAGACCGCGGCGGGCTTGCCGGTCTCGATGACCTCCAGCCGGGTGAGCTCCCCGGCGTCGCCCTCGACGAGGTCGGCGAAGCGCAGCAGCACCCTGGACCGTTCGGCCGGGGTCGCCGTGCTCCACTCCTCGAACGCCGCGCGGGCCCGCCGCACGGCGGCGGCCACCTCCTCGATCGGGGTGTCGGCCACCTCCCGCAGCAGGTCGCCGGTCGCCGGATTGATCAACTTGCCCATGGAACTTCCCTCGTCGTGGTGATGCGGGGAGCCGTCAGGCGCCGGCCCGCTCGATCAGGTCGGCCGCCCTGCGCAGGCCGTCCCGGCCGCGGATCTCCTCGCCCGCGGCGGCCAGGCGCTCGCGGAGCGCGGTGTCGCCCAGGAGCCGCTCCAGCGCACCGGTCAGCTCCTCGTCGGAGAAGGTGTAGGTGGCCAGGCGCACACCGTAGCCGAGCTCGTGGACGCGCTGCGCGTTGTCGTACTGGTCCCAGAACAGGGGCAGCAGGATCATCGGCTTGCCGAAGTGCAGCGCCTCGGTGGTGGTGTTGTTGCCGCCGTGCGTGATGACCAGGTCGACCAACGGGATGATCTTGGTCTGCGGCACGAACTCGGCGCCCCACATGTTGCCGGCCAGCTTGATCTCCTCGTGCAGCGGCCCCATGGAGACGATGAAGCGGTACGGGGTCGTGGCCAGCACGTCGATGACCCGCTGCATGAGGGCGACGTCCGCCGAGCCGAGCGAGCCCAGCGAGAAGTAGACCAGCGGCCCCTCCTGCCCGGCCAGCGACGCGGGGAGCTCGAAGCCGCCCTCCGTCTCGCGCACCGAGGAGTCCAGGCGGTGCCAGGAGTCGCCCAGCGGCCGGGCGTCGGTGTAGTCGGCGATCTCCGGGAAGACGTACAGGTTGAGGTCGCCCTCGTGGATGAAGTCCAGGTCCGGCAGCGGGCGGGCGCCCTGCTCGACGACCCACTCGTTGAAGGCGGTCCAGATCTCGCGGTGGGTGCGGTCGTACTCGGCGTTGAAGGCGTCCCACTCGGAGCGGTCGTCGGCGGGCAGCCCGGAGAAGACCGGCGCGACGCCCTCGCCGCGCACCTCCAGCGGGTTGCAGGACACGATCCGCACGAACGGCTTGCCCGCCGTCAGCAGCGCCGGGAAGGTGATGACGTTGTCCTCGACGATGACGTCCGGCTGGACGCGCTCGATAATCGCCTTCAGCTGAGGCTCGCAGTACTTGGCGCCGTCGATAAGCGCGTCCCAGATCGGCTTGGTGACCGTCTCCAGCTGCTCCAGGGTCGACTTCCGGTATTCGGGCGCGGTGTCCCTGATGAAGTCCTTCCAGAACTGCCCGGCGTCCTGCTCCTCCTCGGACGGCGGCGCGAGATCGACCAGGTCCTCCTCGAATCCGAGAGCCGCCAATTTCCCCTTCCAGGAGGCCTCAGCTGCGAAAACGACTCGATGTCCGCGCTTACGAAGAATGTCACCGATGCCGATGCAGTTGTTCGTCGGCCCGTAGGCACTCTCCGGCATGAACAGGATCGTGAGAGACATCACGCCTCCTTGCGTCTAGGGGGTTGCGGCTTTTGAAGAATGGTTCAATTCTTGGCTGGTAAAAACGCCGGGAAAGGGCCACTATGGACCCCGGCACAGAGCGTGGTTTTCAACGAGCGGGGGAATATGACGCGCAAGGGACGGGCGGACCGGCGCCTGGATCTCATCGCGGCCGCACACCGGGCGATCGTCCGGCACGGCACCGAGGGGGTGCACCTCAACCACGTCGCCGAGGAGGCCGGTCTGACCTCCGGAGCGGTCCTCTACCACTACCCGCGCCTCAGCGAGTTGCTGGTCGACGCCCACCACGCCGGGATGGAGCGCTTCTACGAGCAGAGGCTCAAGCGGATCAGCGGCATGCGCGACCCCGCGGAGAAACTCGTCGTGACCATCCGCTCGGGACTGCCGCACGGCCCGGACGACCCGGACGTCCGGCTGCTCAACGAGCTCGGCGGCGCCGCGGCCCGCAACAGGATGTACGCGCTCCTGCTGACCACGCTCTACGACCGCCAGGTCTCGCTCTACCAGAGCATCCTCGACACCGGGGCCGCCCTGGAGACCTTCAGGCTGTCCGGCGACTCGCTGCCCATCGCCCGCAACCTCGTCGCGCTCGAGGACGCGTACGGCTACCGCATAACGGCCCGCCATCCGGTGATCGGCACGCAGGAGGCGGCGGAGCTCATCCTCGACTACGCCAGGACCGCGACGAACAACCCGCTCAAGTCTTCTCATTGAGGGATCAGCACTCCGTCCCCGTCCGCCCAGTCGAGCGCGACGGGGGAGCCGGCACGCACCTGCGTGGCCCCGGGGGTGGCCACCAGGACGGGCGTGGGGCGCCCGCTCACCTGGACCGACACGTGCGAGACGCCGCCGAAGAAGCTCACGTCGACGACCTCGCCGCGCAGCACCCCCTCGGTCCCGAGCCTGAGCCGCTCCGGCCGTACGGCGAGCAGCGCGGGCGTGCCGTCGGGCAGGTTCGAGACGCCGGGAAGCACGCCGAGCCCGTCGCCGGCCAGGCCGACCGAGCAGGCCCTGCCGGGGAAGATGTTGTTGGCCCCCACGAAGCCGGCGACGAACGGGGTGCGCGGGCGCTCGTACAGCTCCACCGGGGCGTCGACCTGCTCGACCGAGCCCGCGTTGAAGACCGCGATCCTGTCGGCGAGCGACATGGCCTCCTCCTGGTCGTGGGTGACCACGACGAAGGTGATGCCGACCTCGTTCTGCAGCCGCTTGAGCTCCAGCTGCATCTCCGCGCGCACCTTCTTGTCCAGCGCGGACAGCGGCTCGTCGAGCAGCAGCAGGCGCGGCCGCTTCACGATCGCGCGGGCCAGCGCGACCCGCTGCCGCTGGCCGCCGGAGAGCTGCTGCGGCCTGCGCCCGGCCATGGCGTCCAGCCCGACCTTCTCCAGCACCTCGCCGACCCGGCGGCGGATCTCCGCCCGGCCCAGCCTCTCCCGCTCCAGGCCGTACGCGACGTTCTTCGCCACGGTCATGTGCGGGAACAGGGCGTACGACTGGAACATCAGGTTGACCGGGCGGCGGTGGGCGGCCTGGCCGAGCAGGTCGTCGCCGTCGAGCGTGACGGAGCCCTCGTCGGGTGACTCGAAGCCCGCCAGGATCCGCAGGAGCGTCGTCTTGCCGCAGCCGCTGGGGCCGAGCAGCGCGAAGAACTCGCCCTGCCGGATCTCCAGGGAGACGTCCGACAGCGCCGTGACGTCGCCGAACCGGCGGCTGACACCTGTGATCTTCAGCATTAGGACAGCGACTCCGTCAGTCGGGTCATCCGCTGGGTCACGATCACCGCGGTGAAGCTCACCAGCAGCAGCAGCGTGGCCAGCGCGTTGATCTCGGGGGTGACCCCGAAGCGGACCATTGAGTAGATGACGATGGGCAGGGTCGGCGTGGTGGGCGCGGCCGTGAAGTACGCGATGACGAACTCGTCGATCGAGAGGGTGAACGCCAGCAGCGCGCCCGCCGTGATGCCCGGCGCCAGCTGCGGCAGCGTGATCCGCAGGAACGTGGTGAACGGCGTCGCCCCCAGGTCCCTGGACGCCTCCTCCAGGGAGGTGTCGGCTCCCGCGAGCCGGGTGCGCACCACCGCGGTCACGAACGCCATGCCGAACACCGTGTGGGCCAGCAGCACCGAGTGCAGCCCGAGGGTCGACTTGATCGTGGCGTAGAACACCAGCAGCCCGATGGCCAGCACCAGGTCGGGCAGGACCGCGGGCAGCACGCCCAGCGCGTCCAGCGTCCGCGACCTGGTGTGCCGGGCCAGGCCCACCGCCAGCAGGGTGCCGAGCACCGTGGCCAGCACGGTGGAGCCCGCGGCCACGACGAGGGTGTTGACCAGTCCCTCGCGGATCTTGGCGTTCTGGGCGAGGACGCCGTACCAGTCCAGGCTGAAGCCCTCGTAGACGTAGGGGGACTCGCCGGCGTTGAACGACATCACGACGAGCACGGCGATCGGCGTGTAGAGGAAGACGTAGGTCACCCAGAAGGGGACGTACAGCAGGCGTGATCTACGCACGTCGGGCACTCCAGGCCTGCAGGAGCAGCAGGACGATCAGCACGGCGATCAGCGCCAGCGCGAGGGTGGATCCGAACGGCCAGTCGCGCGCCTTGAGGAACTGGTCCCTGATCAGGTTGCCGACCATGATGGAACGGCCGCCGCCGAGCAGTTCGGGGATGATGAAGTTGCCGAAGCTCGGCACGAAGACGAACAGGCAGCCGGTGAGCACGCCCGGCAGGGTGAGCGGCAGCGTCACCGACGCGAACGTGCGGACCGGCGAGGCGCCGAGGTTGGCCGAGGCCTCGCGCAGCTGCGGGTCGAGCTTCTCGATCGCCGCGTACAGCGGCAGGACCATCAGCGGCAGGTACGAGTAGACCAGGCCGGTGACGATGGTGCCCTGGTTGTAGAGCAGCTCGAGCGGCTTGTCGATCAGCCCCAGGTCCAGCAGGGTGCTGTTGACCAGGCCGGGGCCGCTCAGCAGGATGATCCAGGCGTAGATGCGGACCAGGAAGTTGGTCCAGAACGGCAGCACGATCGCCACCAGGGCGATCGTCTTCCACTTCCGCGGGAGCTGGGCGATCAGGTAGGCCGTCGGATAGCCGACCAGCAGGGCGATCAGCGTGGCGATCGTGGCCAGTTTCAGCGAGCCGAGCACGACGTCCAGATAGAGCGGGTCGAGCAACCGGGCGAAGTTCTTGCCCGTGACCTCGTAGACCACCCCGCCGAACCGGCCCCTGCGGAACACCGTGAAGCTGAGCAGCAGGGCGAGCGGTACCAGCAGGAGGACGAGCAGGTAGGTCAGACCGGGCCCCAGGAAGACGAGCCTTCCCAGGGCACGCGACCGGCGCGCCCGCGATCTCGCGGACGCGCCGGAAACGACGGTGGAACGTGTCACTGCTTCGCCGAGACCTCGGTCGCGAGCTGGGTGAACTTGACCGAGTCCTCGCCCAGGTCGATGATCGACTCACCCTTGAGCAGGTCGGACGGCGTCATCTGCAGCGGGGCGTTGTCGGCCTTGAGCTTGGCGTCCATCGCGTCCATCGCGGCCTTGTTCGGGACCTTGTAGAGGATGTTCTCCGCGGCCCAGCCGTGGACCTTCGGGTCCAGGATGTAGTTGATGAAGGCGTGCCCCGCCTCCTTGTTCTTGGAGGACTTCAGCACGACCATGGTGTCCACCCACAGGTCGCTGCCCTCCTTCGGGATCACGAACTTGATGTTCTTCTCGGTGGTCGGGCACCAGCCGTCCCACGCCTCGACCATCACGGCCTCGCCCGTCTTCAGCTTCTCGCCGAAGGTGGTGTCGTCGTAGCCGAGCAGCTTCGGCTTGGCCTCGAGAAGCTTCTCCTTGACCTTGGCGATCTCCTCGTCGCTCTTGGTGTTGACCGAGTAGCCGAGGGCCTTGATGGCGGGAAGGGCCAGCCAGCGCTCGGTGGTCATCATGGTGACCTTCTTGAGCGCCTCGGCCGGCGGGTCGAGAATATCGTTCCAACTCGTCGGCGCGGTCTTCACCAGGTCGGTCCGGTAGCAGATGCCCGTGGTGCCCCAGGTGTAGGGGACCGAGAAGACGTTGCCCTTGTCGTAGGACAGCTCCTTGGCCTCGGGGTAGAGGTTCGCGAGGTTCGGGATCAGCTCGGGGTGGATCGGCTCCAGCAGCCCAGCCTCGTTGAGGGCCTGGGCGTACTGGCCGGAGACGAAGGCCACGTCGAGACCGGTGTCGGTGCCGGCGGTGAGCTTCGCCATGATGTCCTCGTTGGTGGCGTGCTCCGTCACCTTGAGGGTGGTCTTGAGGTTGTCCTTGATCCGCTGGGGCAGGTCCTCGGGCGTGTAACCGGCCCAGACGGAGATCGTGACGCTCTGCTTGGAGAGGTCGGCGTTGGGGTTGAGCTGCGCCGACGAGGCACTGGCGGCGGGCGCGGCGGCGGTGTCCGCGGCCTCACCGCCGCAGGCCGAGACTGCGAGCGCGAGACCGGCGACCAGGGCGGCGACCGGAAGACGACGGGTGTACCGGGTGCGGGACACGGCCGCTACTCCTTCAGAATTCAGTGTAATTGGGGTAGACCGGCCGTTGGGGACACGGCAGACCAAAGCAGGAGTGTTGCAGTCAACATTAACTTGAGCAAGACTTCCCCCGACATCACCCCTGGAAAGTCTGGTCCGTTTGTTAAATCCTGCTTCAATCTGGGACCGGCTCGACACGGTTCCCCGGGCCGGCGACGGGCGGACCAGTGAGCTCCTCGCGGCTCTGACCTGCGAGGTCCCGGCGCCATTCGACGTCCGCCGATTCCATCCGCTTCCCGTGCCGATCACTACTCTTTTCTCAATCGACACTCAATTGTCATCGACCGGCGAGGGCGTCCGAGGCCCCGAACGAGGGTTCGAGGTCGACCAGACCAACCACTCGGTGGTCGTCGGCGAGAGAGTCGTCGTGAAATGGCTCACCCCGCCCGCGCCGTTCCCCCAGCCCGCGCCCGACATGTTCGCGCACCTGGCGTCGGTCGGCTTCACCGCGACCGCCACGCCGTACGTGTCCGTCTCCCGGCGCGCCGACGACGGCTCCGAGCTGCTGATCGCCCTCGTCACCGCGTACCTGCCCGGCGCCGCGGACGGCTGGGAGTGGTGCGTGGACGAGGCCGTCTCCGGCGGCACCTCCTTCGCCGCCGACCTGGGCGTCCTCGCCGCCGACCTGCACGCGGCGATGGCGACCCCGTCCGCGACCTTCCCCGACCCCGTGGGACGCGCGGACGCCGTACGGGCGGGAGAGAGCCCGTGGTCGCTCCGGGCGGGCGAGGCGCTGGAGGAGGCACTGGCGCTGACCGGCGGCGAGGACGGCGACTGGCTCGCGGAGCGCGCCGGCGCGCTCCGCGCCGAGCTGGCACCCCTCGCCTCCGCGGGGGCCACCCCGCTGATCCGCATCCACGGAGACCTGCACGTCGGCCAGATCCTCCGCTGGCGGGACGGCTACGCGGTGATCGACTTCGACGGCAACCCGACCGTCGCGGACGCCGACCCCTTCCAGCCCGCGGCCCGTGACCTCGCCCAGCTCACCACGAGCCTCGAACACGTCGGCCAGGTCGCGATCAGGCGCCGCGACGCCGACCCCGAGGTGATCGCCGGCTGGTCCGCCGCGGCCCGCGCCACCCTGGAGTCGGCCTACCTCGGGCGGCTGGCCGAACGGGGTCACGCCGCGCTCCTGGACCGTTCCCTGCTGCTCCCGTTCGAGATCGAGCAGGAGTGCCGCGAGCTCGTCTACGCGGCCAGGCACCTGCCCCGCTGGCGCTACGCCCCGATGGGCGTGCTGCGGTCCCGATACCGATGAACCCGACGAATCCGAAGAACCCGACGACCTCGATGGAGGAGAGACCGTGATCCCCGAGCTGTACCTCGCCGATCTGGAGGCCAAGCCCGCCGCGCTGGCCGCCCTGGCCGACGCCCTGGAGGCGGGCGACCCCTTCGCGGGGATCCCCTCGGGGATCCGGCGGGTGCTCCTCCTCGGCATGGGCAGCTCCCGCTACGCCGCCCGGGTGGCCGCGCTGCGCCTGCGGGCCGCGGGGGTGGACGCGGTGGCCGAGTACGCCTCCGCGGCCCTGTCCTACCCGCCGGCCCCGGACACCCTGGTGGTCGCCATCTCCGCCACCGGCGGCAGCCGGGAGACCCTGGACGCGGTGGCCCGCCACCGGGGCCGGTCCTTCGTCCTCGCGCTGACCAACAACCCGGACTCGGCCGTCACCGAGGGCGCCGACCTGGTGGTCCCGATGGTGGCGGGCGAGGAGCGCGGCGGCGTCTCCTGCCGGACCTTCCAGCACACCCTCGCCCTGCTCCTGGCACTCGGCGGCCATCTGACCGTCCCCGGCTGGGGCGGGCGTGTCCCGGCCGGGGACGAACCCGGCGGTTTCGGCCGGGACGTGCCCGAGCTGCTCCGCCGTACGGCCGAGGCCACCGCCGACCTGCTCGACCGCCGCGACGAGTGGCTGGAACCGGCGGCGGCGCTGCTCGACGGCCCGCACGGCGTCTACACGATCGCTCCCGCCGAGCACCTGTCCTCGGCCGAGCAGTCGGCGCTGATGTTCAGGGAGGGCCCCCGCAGGGCGGCCGACGCGTGCGAGACCGGCGACTGGGCCCACGTGGACGTCTACCTCACCAAGACCCTCGACTACCGCGCCATCCTCTTCCCCGGCTCCCGCTACGACGAGCAGGCCATGGACTGGATCGGGCAGCGCGGCTCCACCGTCCTGGCCGTCGGCGGCGAGCTTCCCGGCGCCAGGGCCTCCGTCCGCTACCGCCACGACGACGACCCCGACGTGGCGCTGCTGACCGAGACCCTGGTGGCCGAGCTCGTCGCCGCCCGCTGGTGGCTCGCGGGAAACCGACGCGGGCTCCCCGCCCCGCCCTCGCGCGAAACCGTCTCGGGCTCCCCCGCCCCGAGGCCGTCCCGGCGGGACCTCAGCCCCTGAGGTGGTTGAGGACGCGTTCGAGCAGGTCGGGCCCGGGACCCGCCGCGGTGACCCGGGGATGGTGGATCCGCACCAGGCCCTCGGACTCCATGTCGGAGACCAGGACGCGGGTGACGCCGAGGGGGACACCCAGGAGAGCGGATATCTCCGCGATCGAGCGGATGCTGCGGCACAGATCGCTGATGAAGCGGTATTCCCGGGTGTAGGACAGGCCGAGCGGGGTCGTGGTCGTGGTCGAGACCAGCGCCTCCATGGCGAGCTTCGAACTCGGCACGACCCGTCCCCCGGTCACGGCGTACATCCGGACCAGCGCGCTCTCCTCCTCGGCCGGCTCGTCGTGCTCCGGCTCGTACCCGAGGCGCCCGTCCCGCCGGGTTCCGAACCCGGGCGGCTCCTCCGGGGAGCCGTATCCCGGCGGCTCGGCCCCGGCACCGTGCGCGGGCGGCGCCGCGGGCCATCCGTGTCCCCCGGGCTCGGCCCGGAGGCCGTAACGGGGCGTGTCGTCCCACCGCTCGTCCCACCGCTCCTGCTGAGGGGGGGCGTGACCGTCGCGAAGCTCGCGCCCGTGGTCCCGGTTGCCGGTCCGCACGCTATTCCTCCTGCTTCGGAAGCTCGTTGCGGGCCTTGCGCACGCCCTCCTGGAAGCTCGCCATGCGGCTGCGCACCCGCTCGGGCGAGAGGGCGGGCCTGGCCGGCGCCGGCGCCGGGGACTGCTCGGACCGCACGGGCGGCGTGACCGAGCCGGGGACCAGGTTGGCCCGGGGAGTGCGCCTGGGCAGGCCGGCCTCGGTCGTACCACCGAGCACGGGAGCGCTCGCCACCTGCGCGGCCTGCCAGCCGAGGTCACCGGGCGAGGTCCACGGCTCGGGCTCGGCCCGGGGTTCCTCGGAGGCGAGGTCACCGAAGCCCTCAGAAACGCCCTCAGAAACGGAGTCCTCAGAAACAGAACCCTCGGAAACGGAGTCCTCGGAAACGGGACCGGAGGAGTCGCCGGAAGCGGCACCCGTCTCGGGGCGGGCCGTCCGCGCACCGGGATCGCGGGGGGAGGCGGCGGTCCGGAACCAGCCGGACTCGACCGCGGCGAAGATCGGCAGGAAGTCGTCCTCCCGCTCCGCCGGGATCCCCTCACCGGCCTCGTCCACCGCGGGAAGGCCGTCGAGGAAACCGGGCGAGCCGTCGAGCGGACCGGGAGGGCGGCCGAACGGGCCGCGGGGCGGCTGCGGGAACTCCCCTCGCTCCCCCGGGGGGCGGATCCGCTCCGCGGGCGGGCTCCACACGCTCCGCGCGGCCTCCTCCGGCCTGGTCCGCGAGGGCAGCGCCGGCCTCGCCGCGGGAGGCGCCTGCGCGGCCGTGGGCGCCGCGAGCAGCGGAACCCGCGACGGCGGGCCCGCGACACCGGGAACCTGCGGGACCGGAGCGGCCGGATCGTCCTCGTCGTCGTCCGGGGTGTGCGGGAACGGCGGAACAGGCGAACCGCCCGCGTCACCGGGGAACGTGGAACCGTCCGCCTCCACGGAGAAGCCGACCACACCCGCGGGAAGACCCGCCACACCCGCCGGCGTACCCGGGAAGGCCGTCGCGGGCCGCGGGTAGCCGGTCGGCAGGCCCACGATGGGCGGCAGGACGAGGAGCGACTCGGGAATCATGATCATCGCGGTCAGGCCGGCGTCCTGGGGGCGGAGCTGGACACGGATGCCGTGCTTGAGCGCGAGGCGGCTGACGACGAACAGGCCCATGTGGCGGGCGATCGAGGCGTCGGCGGCCTGCGGGTTGGCCAGCCGCCGGTTGACCTGGGAGAGCTCGTCGAGCGTCATGCCGATGCCCTTGTCGGTCACCGAGACCATCACACCGCCGTCGTCGACCCGGCTGCTGGACACCGTGACCCTCGTGTCAGGCTGGGAGAACGAGACGGCGTTCTCGACCAGCTCGGCGAGCAGGTGGACCACGTCGCTCACCGCGGGGCCCACGACGGCGACCTCCGACTGGACCCGGTTCGTCACCCGCTCGTAGTTCTCCACCTCCGACAGCGCGGCCCTGACCACGTCCATCAGCTCGACCGGCTGCCTCCAGCGCCGCGCCACCTCCTGCCCCGCGAGGACGAGCAGGTTCTCGCTGTTGCGGCGCATGCGGGTGGCGAGGTGGTCGAGCTTGAACAGGTCCGCCAGCCGCTGGTCGTCGCGCTCGCCGCGCTCCAGCCGCTCGACCAGGGTGAGCTGGCGTTCCACCAGGCTCTGGCTCCGCCGCGAGAGGTTGACGAACATCGCGTTCACGGTGGCGCGCAGCCTGGCCTCCTCGCCCGCCAGCCGCACGGCCTCCCGGTGGACCTCGTCGAACGCCCTGGCGACCTCGCCGATCTCGTCGCGCGACAGCACCCCGATCGGCGGCACGTCGGCGGCGGTCTCCCCTTCGCGCGACTCGCGGACCCGCTGGACGTACGCGGGCAGCCGCTCCCCCGCGACTTCCAGCGCCTCCCTGCGCAGCCGTCTCAGCGGCACCACCAGCGAGCGCGCCACCCCGACGGTGATCGCCAGCACGAGCGCGAGCAGGGCGGCGACGGCCGCGGCGACCATCAGGGCGTGGCTCTGCTCGGTGTCGCCGAGCCGCTGGCTGCGCGCGACGATGTCCCGGGCGTGCCGCTCCTCGACCTCGCGCATGTGGCCGATGGTGACGGTGACCGCGTCGTACCACTCCTTGGCGTCGTCCTTCCGCTCCAGGGTCAGGCCCCTCAGCGGGGCGCCGGAGGCCGCGCGGAGCAGGACCAGCTCGCGCAGGAGCTCGGCGCGTTCGGCGGTGCGGCCGTTGACGGTCTCGTCGAAGAGGCGGCGGTCCCGGCTCCCGGCCTCGGCGGCGAAGGTCCTGCGCTCGTTGCGCTCGGTGGAGAGCGCGCCGAGGAACTGCTCCATCTGTCCCTGCTCGAACCGGCCCGCCACGAGCACCACCGTCAGCAGCGCCCGCTGGAAGGAGATGGCCTCCTTGGCGCGGGCGAGCGCGTCCAGGGTGATCGCCTGGCCGAACAGGACGTCGTCGGCGCTGCCCTTGCCGAGCTCGTCGTACAGGGAGAGCAGGTCGGCGATGAGCAGGGAGTAGGCGGCGATGGCCGCGTCGGGCAGCAGCGTCGACCTCAGCGCCTGCTCGCGCAGCGGGAAGAGGTCGTCCAGCCGGGTGATCGCGCTCTCGACCTCGTCCCTGGTACGGCCGCTCACCTCCTCACCGAGCAGGGAGCCGCTCTCGCGGACGCGCGCCGCGGAACCGTCGACCAGGTCCATCTGGGCCCGCACGTTCTTCACGCCGCTCTCCGGACGGCCGAGGGCGATGAACCAGGCGGTGTGGTCGCGTTCCTCGGCCAGTTCGTGGGTGAGCGTGCCGATGTGGGCGGAGAGCCGGGCGAGGTCGTTGACCCGCTGGTAATCTCCCGCGGCGCGCATCGAGGCGAACACCTGGACACCGCCGAGCAGCACCGCGGCGATCGTGGGCACCAGAACGAGCGCGACAAGGCGCCGGCGTACCCGCCAGTTCCGCGGGCGCAGGCGACTGCCCGCGTCGTGGATCTCGTGTGGACTCACCGAACGCTGCCCTCTCGGTGGATGAACCTCTGGCCGAATTTCCCATGGTCCCCGGCAATTCGAGCACATATCAACCCGTGGGGCCAAGCGAACGCAGCTCGGTAAATGCGGTGTTCCCGGCGAGACAGGGACCGAACCCGGGGCTCCAGCTATGGCTGGAACCCTGTTTCCGGCCCCCCGAATACCCTCATTAGGTACTTCTCGACCTTTATGACCGTTTGCATCGTTCCATTCTGCGGCCGCGAGAGCCCGCCACGGGGGCGCGTCAGCCGCCGGGGAATCACAAATTGTGATTCGCCATATTTACGCCATATCTTGACCCCCTACATCCGTAGCCCGCACCGCGCCCCCGGCCCGCCGAATCCGGGCGGCGAGCCCTGGAGGAGACCGTGGCCACACCCGGCGACGTCGCGAGCCAGGTTCGCGGCTCCCGCCCGACCGCCCGCGCCCTGTCCCTCCCCCGGCTCCCCCTCCCCCGCCGCCTCCTGGCGCTCGGCGCGGCCACCGCGTTACTCGTCTCCCTCGCCGCGTGCACCGGCCAGGACGCACCGGCTCCCCCGGCCTCCGGCGGCGGGACCGTGAGGATCGCCCTCCACGAAGGGGCGGGCTACGAGGCCGGCGCCGCCGTCATCGGCCGCCTGCTCGCCCAGGAGCTCGGCCACCGGGCGCAGACCGTGAGACTCACCCCGTCCGAGTCCTGGGAGGGCCTCGAGAAGGGCACGGTGGACGTGATCGTGGAGAATTGGGGGCGGGAGGCGCTGAAGCGGACCTACATCGAGGAGAAGAAGGTCGCGGTCTCCGCGGGAAGGAGCGGCACCAGGGGGGTCATCGGCTGGTACGTGCCCCGGTGGATGGTGGACGAGTATCCCGGGATCACCGACTGGCGGCAGCTCAACAGGTACGCCCACCTCTTCAAAACGGATAAATCAGGTAATTTAGGTCAGCTTCTCAACGGGGACCCCTCGTACGTCACCAACGACGAGGCCCTGGTCCGCAATCTCGGCCTCGACTACCGGGTCGTCCACGCGGGCAGCGAGAAAGCGCTGATCGACGCCGCGAGACAGGCGACCCGCGACCGGACCCCGCTGCTGATGCACTTCTACGAGCCGCAGTGGCTCTTCACCCAGATCAAGCTGGCGAAGGTCGACCTTCCGCCGTACGCGATCGGCTGCGACGCCGACCCGGCCAAGGTGCGGTGCGACTACCCGCCCTACCTGCTCGACAAGATCGTGAGCAGGCGGTTCGCCGACACCGGGGGCAGGGCCTACGAGCTGGTGCGGAACTTCTCCTGGACGAACGAGCAGCAGAACGCGGTGGCGAACGACATCGTCGACAACGGCCTCGACCCCGCCGAGGCGGCCCAGAAGTGGATCAACGCGAACAGGATCACCTGGAAGGAGTGGATCCCGGACTGACGGGTTCCCGGGTCGCGTTCCGCCGGCCGGCACGGCGCGAACCGGACACCGGACCGCGTCCCGCTCCGGAGACGGCCCGGAACCCGGTCCGGGACGGGCCCGCGGAGCGCGGGCCCGTCCCGGAGGGAAAGCGTTGCTACACCGACGTGCCGTAGGCCGTGCGGACCCGCAGCACGTGCTCGACCAGGGTGATCAGCGTGCTCTTCACCGAGTCGCGGGAGCGGGCGTCGGTCCGCACCACGGGGATGTGCGGGGCCAGCGTCAGCGCCTCGCGCACCTCCTCCTCGTGGTGCGGGAACTCGCCGTTCCAGCCGTTGACACCGACCACGAAGGGGAGCTTGGCCTCCTCGAAGTAGTCGATCGCCGGGAAGCCGTCGGCCAGCCGCCGGGTGTCGATCAGGACCACCGCGCCGATCGCGCCGCGGACCAGGTCGTCCCACATGAACCAGAACCGGTGCTGACCCGGCGTACCGAACAGGTACAGGATCAGATCACGGTCCAGCGAGAGACGGCCGAAGTCCATCGCGACCGTGGTGGTGGTCTTGTGGGGAGTCAGCCCCAGGTCGTCGATCCCGGCGCTGGCGTCGGTCATCACCGCCTCCGTGGTCAGCGGCACGATCTCCGACACCGCCCCCACGAACGTGGTCTTGCCGACGCCGAACCCACCCGCGACAACGATCTTCGTTGACGTCAGGCCACCCTGGCTAGAGCCTGCGAAGTCCACTGAGAACCCTTTCGAGCATGTTGAGGTCCGGTTGTCCCTCGTTGAGATGCGGCTGGTGGATGCGGACGAAGCCCTCGTCGACCATATCCGCCACCAGCACGCGGGCCACGCCGAGCGGCACCTTCAGCAGAGCCGAGATCTCGGCGACCGACCGGTACGAACGGCAGAGCCTGATGATCGCATCCTGCTCGGGGGTGAGCAGAGCCAGGTCCTCCTCCATGATGAAGGAGGAGGAGACCAGCGCCTCCATCGCCATGTGGAAGCGCGGCTCCGACCTGCCGCCGGTGACGGCGTACGGACGGAACAGGGGCTCGTCGTCCCCGGTTCCGTCAATCCCGAGCACGAGCCTCTCCCGTGAGGAGACCGGGCGTGAGCGCGGTCATCACCGGCCCCGGGAGGACTGCAGCTCGGCGCGGAGCGCCGGGGTGAGCACCTGTCCGGCCCTGTCGACGAGCAGGGTCATCTGGTACGCCACCAGGCCCATGTCACAGTCGGGAGAGGCCAGCACGGCGAGCACGGAGCCGTCGCTGATCGCCATGACCAGCAGCAGGCCGCGCTCCATCTCGACCACCGTCTGGGTGACGGCGCCTCCCTCGAACACGCGGGAGGCGCCCACCGTCAGGCTGAGCAGGCCCGCCGCGACGGCGGCGAGCTGGTCGGCCCTGTCGGGGGGAAACCCCTCGGAACTGGCGATCCTCAGCCCGTCGGCGGAGACGCACACCGCGTGCGCGACACCTGGCGTGCCGCGGACGAACTCGGTGATCAGCCAGTCGAACCTGCGTGCCTCATGACTCAGGGTCGTCACGAGCCCTCCTCCTTGTCCACCAGGCTCCTGGTGGTGGTATCGACTACTTCGGCACGGCCCCGCCGTACACCTTGCTGGAAGCTGGACAGACGGCTGCGCACCCTGTCCGGTGACATGGGCGGCACGGGGCTGGACGGTACGGCCGCGGCCGTACCGGGGACGAGATTCGCCTTGGGAGTGCGCTTGGGCAGGCCCGCTGCGGTCACCCCGCCGAGCGCGGGCTCACTCGCCGCCTGGGCGGCCCGCCACCCGGCGTCGGCGGGGGTGTTCCAGCTGTCCGGCTCGGCCGCCACCGCCCTCACCTGCTCTCTCGTCGGCGGTGTGTCGCGAGCCGGCTCGCGGACCGGCATGCCGGTCGGGGGTGTCGGCTCCTCCCCCCACGCCGCCTCCGGATCGGAGAGCTCGCCCTCCGATCCGGAGGATGACGCCCGTCCCGGGGATCCGCCCGTGGCCGGCTGCTCGCCCGGCCCCTCCGCCCGGCGGAACCAGGCCGACTCGATCGAGGCGAAGATGGGCAGGTACTCCTCCTGCTCGGCCTCGAGCGGGGAGACGCCCACCGCGGGCATCGCCCCCACCGCCGTGTCCTCGTACGAGGACTGGCTCCAGGCGGAGAAGTCGGAGACGGGAGCGCCGTTGCCGTTGCCGTTGACCTGTCGCTTGGGCAGCGGCGGGCCGCTCCTGGCCGGGCCGCCGGGCGGGCCGGAGGGAATACCCGGTGCCGGGGGGGCACCGAACGGCGGGGCGGAACCGAACGAGGGCGGGTCCACCGATGTCTGCCCGAACCCCTCCTGACCGAACGCCTCCTGACCGAACGCCTCCTGCCCGAATGTCTCCTGCCCGAACGAGGCCTGCCCGAAGGGATTCGACCCGAACGGGGACTGTCCCTGCTCGAACGAGGGGTGGGTGTGTCCGAACCCGGGCCGGGACTGCCCGTACGAGGGCTGCCGACCGGCCGGTCGACCCGCGGGCGTCTGCGCGAAGAGGTCCTGCGCGGGAGCCGGCTCGGCCCCCCAGGAGGGCGTCTGGACCGGCTGGACCGCCTGGACGACGAGCCCCGGCGGGAACAGGACCATGGCGACGAGACCGCCGCCCTCCTGCGGGCGCAGCTGGACCCGGATGCCGTGGCGCAGCGCCAGGCGGCCGACCACGAACAGGCCCATGCGCCGTGACACCGAGACGTCGACGACGGGCGGGTCCGCCAGCCGGCGGTTCGTCTCGACGAGTTCCTCGTGGGTCATGCCGATGCCCGGGTCGCTCACCGCGAGCAGCGCGCCGCCGCCCTCGATCACGCTGCTGGAGACCACGACCTGGCTGGCCCGGGGGGAGAACTGCAGGGCGTTCTCCACCAGCTCGGCGACCAGGTGCACGATGTCGTTGGCGGCGCTGCCCGCGACCGAGATGGTGCGGTGCACCTTGACCTGGACCCGCTCGTAGTCCTCGACCTCCGACAGGGAGGCGCGGACGACGTCGACGAGCTTGGCCGGCTGGCTCCGCCTGCGGGTCGGCTCGTGACCGGCGAGGACCAGGAGGTTCTCGGAGTTTCGGCGCATGCGGGTGGCCAGGTGGTCGAGCCTGAACAGGTCGGCCAGCCGGCCGCCGTCCTCCTCGCCCTTCTCCAGGCCGTCGATCAGCGAGATCTGCCGCTCGACCAGGGTCTGCGTGCGCCGCGACAGGTTGACGAACATCGCGCTGATGTTGGAGCGGAGCTCGGACTCCTCTGAGGCCAGGCGCACGGCCTGCCGGTGGACCTCGTCGAAGGCCTTGGCGACCTCCCCGATCTCGTCGCTGGTGTCGACCGAGATGGGATCGACGTCGGGTGTCCGGGTGTCGCCGGAGACCCGCAGGCGCCGCACGACCTCGGGAAGCCGGAAGCTCGCCACCTCCAGCGCCTCGGCGCGCAGGCGGCGCAGCGGCGTCACCATCGAGCGGGCGATGACGACCGTGAGGCCGAGCACCAGCAGGAGCAGCAGCAGGATGAGCCCGGCGGTGATGATCGCGTTGCGCTGCTCGGCGTCCTCCAGGTCCCTGGCCCGGGTGACCACGTCGCCGGCGACCTGGGTCTCGACCTTCCGCATCCGGTCGAGGACCACGCTGTTGTCCGAGAACCACTGCTTGACCTCGTTGAAGTCGGACAGCAGCCGCCCGGTGCGCGAGGGATCGCTGGCGAGCACGATCACCCTGGCCTTGATCAGCTCGGCCCGGTGGACCCGCTCGTCGATCAGGGCGGTGACGAGGAGCTGGGCGTTGTCCGGGCTCGCCTCGACGCCGAAGTCCGCCTCGTACTCGTCCATCCGGGAGCGGGAGGCGATGAACTTCTCGACCTCCTGCGGGTTGATCAGCGAGGGCGCGTAGTAGCCGGCCAGCAGCCGGGCGCGCTGCTTGGAGACCTCCTCCTTGGCGTACGCCAGGGCGCTGAGCGCGCGGGTGTTGCCGATGATCTCCGGGTCGTCACTGACCAGCGTGAGCTCCTCGTGGAGCGTCAGCAGCGGGGCGATCATGGAACTGTACCGTTCCACACGGTTGATGCCCGGCAGGCGGCGCAGCTCCGGAAGGCCCTCCAGCTGGTAGGACACGTTCCTGGCCGCCTCGACGACCCGGGCGCCGTAGGAGTCGTCGATCGCCTGGACTTCCAGCCGCACCTTCCTGGCCAGCGCGTCCACGGTCCTGCGCTGCGCGTCGGAACTCTCCTTCAAGCCCTTGTTCGAAGGCTGGAACGACGACCACGCGCCTCGGTCACGTTCCAACCCGAGCGCCTGGGCCAGGTCACGGAGACCGCCCGAGTACTCCGCCGCGGTGGCGGTCCGCTGGTACCCGGCCACACTGTCCACGGAGGCCACCACGCGCGTGCCGGCGAGCACGACGCCCACTGCCGTCGGCACCAGGATCAGGGCCGTCAGACGCGAACGGACACGCCAGTTTTTCAAGCCGAACCGGGCGGCAGGCCGCTTGCCACGGTCGGGTGCCGAAGCACCTCCGCTTTCGGATGTCGCCGTAGTCACCGCTCTCGCTACCCCTCAATCACGACACAAGTGGACAACATCAGACCACAAGGTCATGGGAAAGAATCGGCAAAACCGACATAGCGACTTTAATCGTTACGAAGGCGACGAGGGACCGATTTTTTACGGTTACCGCAGGGCAGCCAGCACCTGATCGCGCACCTGCGCCCGCTGGACCTCGTCGGTCAGCGGACGGCCGGCTCTGTCGACCACGTAGAAGACGTCCACCGCCTCTGCGCCGAGAGTCTCCACACGGGCGGCCCGTACGTCAAGGCCACATTCACCGAATGCTCTACCAATCCGCCACAAAAGTCCCGGACGGTCATGGGCCCGCACCTCGATGACGGTGGCGGTGTTGGACGCGTCGTCCACCAGGTTCACCCTCGGCGGCGCCACCGGCACCCGGGCCGGGCGCATCGACCTCGTCCTCCTGGCCAGGCGTTGCTCGATGTCGAGGCGGCCGGCCAGCACCAGGCGCAGGTCGGCCTCCAGCGTCGCGGGGTCGGGCGGCGAGCCGTACTCGGGCACGACCGAGAACTCGATCACGGCGGTCGTCCCCGCCGAGGCGGCCGACGCGGCGCGGACCACCATCCGGTGCGCGGCCAGCACCCCGGCCGCGCGCCAGAGCAGCCCGGCGCGGTCGGGCGCGACCACGGTGACCGCTCCCCCGTTGACGCGTACGGCGCCGCCGCCGTGGCGGGCCAGGGACGCCTGCTCCACCGAGAGGGACGGCGCGGGGCGCAGCGGGGTTCCCGAGAGCGCCGAGCGGACCCGGCGTACCAGGTCGGCGACGAGCGAGGCCTTCCACGAGTTCCAGGCGGCGGGCCCGGTGGCGTGGCCGTCGGCCACGGCGAGGGCCGCCAGCAGTTCGAGGACCTCGCGCGAGCCGACGGCCTCGGCCACCCGGGAGATCGTCACCGGGTCGTCCAGGTCGCGGCGGGTGGCCGTCTCGGGCAGCAGCAGGTGGTGGCGGACCACGGTCTCCAGGATGTCGACGTCGGCCGGGGGCAGGCCCATCCGGGCCCCGATGTCGCGGGCGACGACGGCGCCGGTGGTGGAGTGGTCGCCGGGGTATCCCTTGCCGATGTCGTGCAGGAGCGCCGAGATGAGCAGCAGGTCGGGCCGGGAGACCTCGCGGGTGAACGAGGCGGCGCCGGCGGCGGCCTCGATCAGGTGCCGGTCGACGGTGTAGCGGTGCACCGGGTTGCGCTGCGGGCGGTGCCGCACCCGCTCCCAGTCCGGCAGCAGGCGGACCAGCACCCCCGCCTGGTCCAGCTCCTCCCAGACCGGCACGGCCGCGCGACCGGCGCCCAGCAGTGCCACCAGCGCGTCACGCGCCTCGTCCGGCCAGGGCACGGGCAGCGGCGGCGACTGGGAGGCCAGCGTGGTGACCGTGGCGGGTGCCAGCGGCAACCCCGCCTCGGCCGCCGCCGCGGCGGCGCGCAGCACCAGGACCGGGTCCTTGCGCGGGTTGACCCCGCGGGCGAGCACGACCTCCCCGCCATGCTCGACGACGCCGTCGGCGAGCGGGCGGCGGCCGCGGGGGGTGGGGCCGGTCAGCAACCGGTCGACGGTGCGCCAGGTGGCGTCGAAGGCGTGCCCGATCGTCCTGGCGGCCTCGGCGAGCCTGCGCATCAGCGCCTCGGCGTCGAGCAGGCCGAGCATCCCGGCGACGGCGTCCTGTTCCTGGAGCACCAGCCTGTCGGCGCCGCGGGCGGTCACCAGGTGCAGGCCGTGCCGGATGTCGAGCAGGAGCTCGTAGGCCTCGCGCACCCGGGGGCCGGGCGCCGAGGCGACCCAGGCCGCCGCCACGGCCTGCATCGCCTGCACGTCGCGGATGCCGCCGCGGGAGTCCTTGAGGTCGGGCTCGAGCAGGAACGCCAGTTCCCCGCTGGCCTCCGCCCGCTTGTCGGCGGCGTCGCGCAACTCGCCCAGGCGGCGCCGGGAGTCGGCACGCCACTCGGCGAGCACGATCTCGCGCGCCGAGCGGGTCAGCTCCGGGTCTCCCGCCACGTGCCGTGCCTGGATCAGGCCGAGGACCGCCTTGAGGTCCTCCCTGGCGACCTTGGCCGCCTCGTCCACCGTCCGCACCGAGTGGTCGAGCCCCACCCCGGAGTCCCAGATCGGGTACCAGATGCGGTCGGCGACGCGCGCCACGTCCTCCCGCCCGTCGTGGAGCAGGACCAGGTCGAGGTCGCTGCCCGGCGCGAGCTCGGAGCGTCCAAGACTCCCGACCGCGACGAGCGCGACTCCGGTGAGGGCGCCGCGCTCGTCGTTTCTCGTCGTTCCCCCGTTGGGCCCGTACGGCGTGCCGACCGCGGTGCGGACCAGGTCCGTCAGCCAGCGGTCGATGTCCGCGGCCCGTTCCTTACGGGCCGCGGCGTACGAGCGCGTGTCGCCTCTCACCGGTTAGAGCGCCTCGGGTCCGCGTTCCCCGGTGCGGACGCGAACGACCGTGTCCACCGGAACGGACCAGACCTTGCCGTCACCGATCTTGCCGGTCTGCGAGGCCTTGACGATGACGTCGATGACGTCCTCGGCGTCCTCCTCCTCGGCGAGCACTTCGAGGCGGACCTTGGGCACCAGGTCGACCTGGTACTCGGCGCCGCGGTAGACCTCGGTGTGACCGCGCTGGCGGCCGTAGCCGCTGGCCTCGCTGACCGTCATGCCCTTGACCCCGAACTGCTCCAGGGCCGCCTTCACGTCGTCGAGCTTGAACGGCTTGATGATCGCTGTGATGAGTCTCATGCGTCCACCTTCTTAGACGCCGGGGTGGGGGCCGGGCCGTTGACGGCGGCCACACCCGAGGAGTGGATGGTGCCGAGGTCGTAACCGGTCTCGGCGTGGGAGGTGATGTCGACGCCGGTGATCTCTTCCTCGGCGCCGATGCGGAAGCCGACCGTCTTGTCGATGATCTTAGCGATGATCCAGGTGATGATGAAGGAGTAGGCGCCGACCGCGACCGGGCCGAGAACCTGCAGGCCCAGCTGCTTGACACCGCCACCGTAGAAGAGGCCGGTGCTCTGCTGCTCCAGGAACGGGTAGGCGGCGATGAAACCCAGGGAGACCGCGCCGATCACACCGCCGACCAGGTGCACGCCGACCACGTCGAGGGAGTCGTCGTAGCCGAACTTGTACTTCAGGCCCACCGCGTAGGCACAGACCGCACCGGCGACGAGACCGAGGACGAGGGCCGCCCAGGGGTCCACGAAACCGCAGGCGGGGGTGATGGCGACCAGACCGGCGACGGCGCCGGAGGCGACACCGAGGCTGGTGGCGTGGCCGTCGCGCATCTTCTCGACCACGAGCCAGGCGCCCGCCGCGGCGGCGGTGGCGATCTGGGTGTTCATGAACGCCAGGCCGGCGGTGCCGTCCACCGCGAGCTCGGAGCCCGCGTTGAAGCCGAACCAGCCGAACCACAGGAGACCGGCGCCGAGCAGGACCAGGGTCAGGTTGTGCGGCCGCATCGGCTCCTTGCGCCAGCCGGCGCGCTTGCCGAGCACGAGCGCCAGCGCCAGCGCCGCGGCTCCCGCGTTGATGTGGACCACGGTGCCACCGGCGAAGTCCTCGATGCCGAGGTTGAACAGCCAGCCATTGCCCCAGACCCAGTGGGCCACGGGGAAGTAGACGATGGTCGCCCAGACGATGGTGAACAGCACCCAGGCGCCGAACTTCGCGCGGTCGGCGATGGCACCGCTGATCAGCGCGACGGTGATGATCGCGAAAGTGAGCTGGAAGGCCGAGAAGACCAGGCTCGGCATACCCGTGCCATCGTCCTTGGTGGCGGTGTCGACCAGGCTCTGCAGCCCAAGGGCGTCGAAGCCGCCGATGAACTTGTTGACGAGCTCGCTGCCGTTGTCGGTGAAGGTCAGCGAGTGCCCGTAAAGCACCCATGCGATGGTGACGGTGATGATGCTGACGAACGACATCATCATCATGTTCAGGACACTCTTGGCCCTGGTCATTCCTCCGTAGAAGAACGCAAGGCCGGGAGTCATCAACAGCACCAAGGCGGTGGCTGTGAGCATCCAGGCAGTGGTGCCGCTATCGATCTTCATTCGACGCGACCCTCCCTTACAAATGGCGTGTGGCCGGTTTCACAGTCGCAGTGATCGCTTCCTGGGCTCCATCGACCGGCCGCGCACTGACGTTGCGCCACAGCGTGTTCTTCCACCGTTTCAAGGTGCGACCTTGTGTGTTTCACATCTGTGAATCTCGGCCGCATGGTGTTTCAGCCATGTTTCGGATGCGGTGCGCCATAACCTGGGGTTGACCGTAAAAGGGCCCAGATGACCTCCGCCTAGGGGTTCGCAGAGACTTCGACACCCCCGTTCATGATCGGCGCCACGCCCACTCGATCCGGGCGGAAGCCGAGCCGCAGCCCCCGGCCACGGCCTCACCCGGGCAACGGATCGGCCCCGCCGCCGTTCACGCCGCGGTGGGCGGGCACTCCGGACGGCCGTCTCGGTCGATGTCCCGTGGTTCAGGCCTCCGGCCTGCTCGGGCGCGGTGGTTACGGGCTCCTTTCGAGCCGCGGCGACTTTCACGAGGCGGATCTCGTCGCGCGTGGCGGGGTCAGGTCAGGAGGCCCGTGGCGTACATGAGGGCCATTCCGGCGAGGATGCCGGCGATGCCGAGAGGGTGCAGCAGCCGTCCGGTCTCGTCACGTACCGATGGCGCGATCTGGAGGATCACCTGCACGATCGCGCCGACCCCCAGACCCAGCAGCAGCGCGGCGATCGCGGGTTGCACCGTGGCGGCGCCGAGCCAGGCGCCGAGGATGGCCGGGCCGCCGGCGACGAGGCCCAGCAGTGCCAGCCTCGGCGGTGAGACGCGTTCCTCGCTGACCGGGGCGACGATGGCGAGGCCCTCGGTGGTGTTGTGGATCGTGAAGCCGACGACGAGCGTCGCGCCGAGGGCGAGCGCGCCGACGGCGTAGGCCGAGCCGATCGCGAGTCCTTCGCCGAGGTTGTGCAGGCCGATGCCGACGGACACGAGCAGCGCCAGGCGGTGGCCGCCCGCCTGTCCCGGTCGTGCGGCCATCCAGGCGTGCACGCCGGACAGCAGCAGGTACGCGGCGACGGCGCCCATCGCCACGAGTCCGGCGCCGCCGAGCCCGCTCGCACCGGCGTTGGCGACCTCCATGCCTTCGAGTGCCGCGTCGATCGCCAGCCAGGCGAGCAGGCCGATGGTCAGTGCCATCAGGGCGCGGATCCAGGAGGGAGGTACGCGCCGCAGCCACGGCAGCCAGAGCATCCCGATGGCCACGGGGATCACCCCGACGTATGTCCCCAGGAGCGTCATCAGGCCGATGAATCCAGACGGGTCGGGGGTCGTGACGGCGACGGGGATGTCGTGGGTGACGACGCCTCCGGTGGAGGTGAGGAGCGTCACCTCGTAGGCCTCCGCGTCGACCCATGGGTAGGTGATCCGAACGTTGGCGGAGCCGAGGCGGCCGATCTCCGGCTCGCTCGTCCGAAAGTCGGTGAAGGCGTCGTTGACCGCGACCTGGACGAGAGCGACCGGATCGGCGCCCTGGTTACGCACGACCAGTTCGATGGAGCCCGCGCCGAGTATCGTCCGCTCCACCGTGAGCTCCTCGGCCGGAGGGCCGTTGCGCGAGGTCAGGCCGGGGCCGTCCAGAACGGCGAGCCCCGCGACGGCGACGGCGATGACGCACAACGGCAGGAGACCGAGCAGCCATGTGTTCAGGCGGGTGCCACTCGGATGACGTGCCCGGCGTTCCTCCACGTCACCGGTTCCTTTCGCAGCCGGTGGCAGCGGTGCCACCGCAACCGGCCTCGAAGAGGCCCATCCAGCCGAGCTCGGCGAACTCCGACTGGTGCGCGTGGAACATGAAGCGCCCTTGGCGCGGAAACGTCATCTCGAGAATTCCCCGCTGGCCCTGGCACAGCATCACGGTGTCGGTGTGCTCAGCCGGGCGCGGTGACGTGCCGGTCGGATACCAGTCGAAGAAGTTTCCATGGACGTGGAAGGAGTTGACGAGGTCGTACTCGAGGATGTTGACGAGATAGATCCTCACCAGCTCGCCGACGGTCACCTTCACCGGCTCTCCCATGTACGCGAAGGGGATGGTGTTGACCGCGTACAGCTCGTTCGAGCGATCGAAATTGGTGTCGAACCCGTTCATGACCATCACCAGTTCGTCGGCCTCGCTGCGCGAGCCCTTCGGGTCGATGACGAAGGCGCCGTACAGGCCTTTGGCGATGTGGGCGGCGAGCGGCGTCACGTGGCAGTGGTACAGATGCACGCCGAACGGCTCCGCGTCGAACTCGTACACCGTCCGCTCGCCCGGCTGGACCAGGCCGAGGCCTATTCCCGCGACCCCGTCGACCTCCGCCGCGTGCAGCCCGTGAAAGTGAAGCGTGTGCGCGTGTGCCGAGTAATTGACGAGGGTGATTCTCAGACGGTCGCCCTCATTCGCGCGAAGCGTGGGTCCGGGAATCCTGTCGTTATAGGTCCAGGCGGGGAACACGACTCCGGGAGCCACCTCGATCGGCTTCTCTCGCGCCACCAATGTCCATTCTCGAAGCGTCCTCCCACCGGACAGCGCAGACGTTCTCCCCCTGTCGAAATCACGGAGGAGCGTCGTCGGATGAAATCCGTTCTTTCCATTGTCCACCCGGGTTCCCGACCTGAAGCCGGCGTGCGCGGACCCCGCGGTTTGTGCCGGAACATGCTGGTGGTCGCCCGGATCGGGGGCCGGGATCGCCGGCCTCCCGGTCAGTT
This sequence comes from Streptosporangium sp. G12, assembly GCF_052983175.1. NCBI lineage: Bacteria > Bacillati > Actinomycetota > Actinomycetes > Streptosporangiales > Streptosporangiaceae > Streptosporangium > Streptosporangium sp. G12. The sequence continues at coordinate 47,124 of NZ_JBRIQO010000030.1, forward strand.
GCGCGGCGACAGCGGCCCCGACCGCGGGAGCCAATGCGGCAATTGCGCTACGTCGAGAGATGTCTGACATACGAAACACGGTAAATGGTCAAAGCTCGCGTTACAATACGCAAATTAAGTCCACGTTTGACCTAATATGCCAGAATAAGAGATTCATTGTTGACGATGATGGCGAATGTCAAGGCTCTCCGTAGTGGCCGACCCGCCACACAACCGGCCCCATGAAGACACCCTGGCCAATCTACATACCATAAATATCCGATTTAACGTGATTGTCCTACCTCGAAAGCGGCGAGGAATCCCAGCGGTGATGCCGGGCGTTTTCGAGAACGGAAAAATCGCGTGAAAGTAGCCGAAATCCCCTCAAAGCAGCTAACAAGACGTGGGACGCGGCACCACGGACCATGAGCTTTTTTCAACCTGACGGCCCTGGCTCACCTGCGCAAATCTTCGAAGAGGGCCGACTGATGATCTGAGTCGCGGTCAAGGGTGCTTCCATGAGCCTTCGGTGCCTCTATGCGCCGCAAGTGGTGAACGACAACCTTCACGCATCGCGTGAATACCCAAGCAACTCCATGGCCGTGACGTTATCGGGGCGGGACCAGAAGAGCTGGTGCAGTTCCTCTGGCAGCTCGTCCGAGTGTGTGCCTGTGTGTCCTCTCCGGAAGAAGCCGCCATCGACCCGGTGAAGCTCTGCGAAGGTGGGAACGCGGGCATCAGGCAGTGGCCGCAGGGTCGGCGCCAGCGTGGCCAGCACCTTCTCGACGGTCCGTCGCGGCTCGCGAATCAGCTCCTCGTAGCGGAGCATCACGCGATGGGGCGCGGGCGGACGTAGCCAGCTCAGTACGTTCCGGCCCCAACTGCCCGTTCCCACCTCGTCACGGCGGTCGATCATCGCGCGGAGCTCCGCCTCGACATCAGGCGCACCGGTCAGGTGGGCCCATGAGGTTATGGAGTCGCGGCCGTCTCGGACGAGACAGATCGCGCGGTCCTCTTCCCCGACACGCTGCCGGTGCGTCTTGACGAAATACAGCTTCTCGGAGGCGCGCATCTCCTCGATCGAGGCGGGACGCTCCTCGAAGCCGATCAGGTCAGGACCAAGCCGCGCGGCTACGCCGTCGACGTCGTAGACGGTGGAGGTGTACACGCCGTACAGCTGCTTGAGGACGATGCGGAGGAAGGTGTTGCCTGATCGGGGGAACGAAGCGACCCAGATGATCATGCTCTTAACGGTAACGACTTCGTACATTGCGTGCGCGTGGATTGGTCTGTTCATGGCCGCAGGCCTCCGAGGAGGCGGCCGACCGCTCCCACGCTCGGCTACGCGGACCCCCGGACGGCTTGAAAAGAGCCCGCAACCATCACGCCCGCGCAGGCCGGAGGCCTGAACCACAGGACATCACCTGAGACGGCCGTCCGGAGCACCCGCCCACCGCAGCGTGAACGGCGACGGCATCCACCACGGCGATGGAACCGGGACAGCCTGAACAGCCATGGAACCGACCAAAGCGCGAAACAACCGTGGAACCCACCAAGCGTGAGCAGCCATGGAACCGCCGCGGCGACAAGACCCACTGCAAAAGAAACCGATCCGGCACGGTCCAAACGAGACCGTGCCGAATCGTGGGAATCAGGCGGCCGTGGCCATCTTCCGCAGCCGGGCCAGGGCGTCACGCTCGATCCGGCGGGCGCGGTCGCGGCCGATGCCGTAGCGCTCGCCGACCTCGGTCAGCGTGTGCTCGCGGCCGTCCATCAGGCCGTAGCGCCAGCGGAGCATCTCGCGGGTCTGCCCCTCCAACCCGGTCAGCCACACCTCCAGGCGCTCGCGCTCCAGGATGTCCATCGCCTGCTGCTCGGGATCGGCCCACGTGTCGTCGGCGATCATGTCGCCGAGTTCGGTCTCGTCCTCGTCGCCCACGCCCAGCTGCAGGGAGACGGGGTCGGAGGCCCAGCGGCGGAGCTCACGGACCCGCTCGATGGGAAGTTCGAGCACCGTCGCCAGGTCGGCGTCGGTCGGCTCCTGGTCGAACTCGGCCAGCATGTCGCGGCGGACCCGCATCAGCCTGGTCATCTGCTCGCCCGCGTGGGTGGGCAGGCGCACCGGCCGGGCCTGCTCGTGGATGGCGCGCCCCACCGACTGCCTGATCCACCACGTGGCATATGTCGAGAACTTGTAACCGCGCCGATAGTCGAACTTCTCGACCGCGCGGACCAACCCCAGGTTTCCCTCCTGGACTAGATCGATCAGCGGCATTCCCCGCCCCGAATATTTGCGCGCGACGGCCACCACAAGACGTAGATTGGCCTGGATGAATTCATCCTTGGCCCTCCGCCCGGAAACGGCCAGTCGTTCGAGCTCCTCATCGGCCGCGTCCCCGATCCGCGGCTCCGTCAATCCACCCAACCCACCGTCCAGCAACTGCTCGGCGAAGAGACCCGCCTCGATCCGCTTGGCGAGTTCGACCTCTTCCTCCGCGGTGAGCAGGGGCACCCGTCCGATCTCTGCCAGGTAGGTCCCGAGCAGGTCTCGATCAGAGACATGCTGATCCTGCGTCCGATTCCCCGTCGGCCTTGCCATCCGATGGCACCTCGCTCCGCCTGCTTATGACGTGTCCACTCGCTCGTTTGACGCCCCGTGCGCGCAGACACATCGCTTGTCTTTTCAACGGACGTGCCAGGGCAAAGATTCCCTCAAAAAGTACGCCTGGAGAATGGTTTGGATTTCCTCCTCAAGGAGGAGGTTTCCTGACGTGCCGCCAAGGCCCGCAACTAACCCCCGCAAAGGGACTCAAACCAGGCGGCGGCCCCGCTTCCACACCTGCGTCACCAGCGGCACCCCCGGCCGGTAGGCGAGATGGACGTACGTGGGTGTGTCCAGAATCACCAGATCCCCGCTGCTTCCCACCCGCAGCGTGCCGACGTCCCCGCGTCGCAACGCCCTGGCCCCGCCGTGCGTGGCGGCCCTGATCGCCTCCAGCGGCGTCATCCCCATCTCGCGGACCGCCAGCGCCACGCAGAACGGCATGGAGGAGGTGAAGGAGGAACCCGGGTTGCAGTCGGTGGCCAGCGCGACCGTCACCCCGGCGTCCAGCAGGCGGCGGGCGTCCGGGTAGGGCGAGCGGGTGGAGAACTCCGCGCCGGGCAGCAGGGTGGCCACCACCCCCGACGACGACAGCGCCGAGACGTCGTCGTCGCTCAGGTGGGTGCAGTGGTCGGCGGAGGCCGCGCCCACCTCGGCGGCGATCCGCGCCCCCGGCCCCTCGCCCAGCTGGTTGGCGTGGATCCGCGGCAGCAGCCCCGCCTTCACCCCGGCGAGGAGGATCTCCCTGCTCTGGTCGGCGTCGAAGGCCCCGCGCTCGCAGAACACGTCGACCCACCGGGCGTGCGGCGCGCAGGCCTCCAGCATCTCCCCGGTGACGGTGCGGACGTACTCGTCGGCCGAGGAGGCGTCGGGGGGGACGACGTGCGCGCCGAGGTAGGTGGTCTCCTCGGTGAACCCCCGCGCGATCTCCAGTGACCGGCGCTCGTCGTCGACCGTGAGGCCGTAGCCGCTCTTGATCTCGACCGTGGTCGTCCCCTGGGCGAGCATCTCGGAGACCAGGGTGGCGGTGCGCGTCACGAGCTCGGCGTCGGAGGCGTCGCGGGTGGCCGACACCGTCGTACGGATGCCTCCCGCCGTGTACGGGCGGCCCGCCATGCGGGCGGCGAACTCGGCCGTGCGGTCACCCGCGAAGACGAGGTGGGCGTGACTGTCGACGAAGCCAGGGATCACGCAGCGCCCGTCCACGTCCACCCGCTCGTCGGCGCACGGAGCCGCGCCGGCGGGTCCCACCCACACCACCTCGCCGCCCTCGACGACGAGCGCCGCGTTCTCGATCTCCTCCCGCGCCGGGTCACCCGTGTAGAGCAGGCCGATGCGGTCGAAAAGGGTGCTCGTCACCGGCCGGTCCTCGCTCGTCATACCGACTTCTCCTCTCGCGCCTCGGCGATCGCCTCGGCGAGCATGGTGCCCACGTCGCCGAGGGCGTGCCTGCCGTCGACGACCACGTGGCGCCCGCCGGACACCACGGAGTGCACGTCGGCGGCCGTGGCGGCGAAGACCACGGTCTCGGCCAGGTGCGCCGGGGCGGATCCGGCCGTGCGGACCGAGTCGAGGCGCACCGACACCAGGTCCGCCCACGCGCCGGGAACGAGCATGCCCGCGCAGGCGAAGCCGAGCGAGTCGTGCCCCGCGGCCGTGGCGGCGTTCAGGAGCTCGGCGGCCGACCAGTGGCCGCGCTGCTCGGTGGCCAGCCGCTCGTCCAGCTCGACCGCGCGGGCCTCCTCGAACAGGTCGACGACCGCGTGGCTGTCCGAGCCGAGCGTGATGGGCGCGCCCGCCTCGAACAGCCTCCTGGCCGGTCCGATGCCGTCGGCGAGGTCGCGTTCGGTCGTCGGGCACATGCACACGCGCGTGCCGGAGGCGCCGAGCAGCGCGACGTCCACGTCCGACAGGTGCGTGGCGTGCACGGCGGTCGAGCGGGGGCCGAGCGCGCCGTGCGCCTCCAGCAGCTGGACCGGGGTCGCGGCGTAGGCCTCCACGCAGGCGGCGTTCTCCGCGCGCTGCTCGGAGACGTGGGCGTGCAGCGGGACTCCGTGGTGCCGGGAGAACTCGGCGACCACGGGGATCTGCTCGGCCCTGACCGCGCGGACCGAGTGCACGGCCACGCCGATCTCCACGTCCCGTTCGCCCCGGTAGCCGGCCGCGAGCGCCTCCGCCCGCGCGGCCCACCCGTCGATGTCCCTGTCGCCGAACCGCCGCTGCACACCGCTCAGCGGGGTGCCGACGCCGCCGGTCAGGTAGCAGGCGTCCAGCAGCGCGATGCGCAGCCCCGCCTCCCGCGCGGCCTGGACGAGCGCGTGTCCCATGGCGTTCGGGTCGTCGTACGGCCTGCCGTCCGGCCCGTGGTGCAGGTAGTGGAACTCTCCCACGCAGGTGATCCCGGCCAGCGCCATCTCGGCGAACGTGGCCCTGGCGAGCCTGAGGTAGGAGTCGGGGTCGAGCCTGCCCGCCAGGCCGTACATCTGCTCGCGCCAGGTCCAGAAGCTGCCCTTCTCGCGCTGCGTCACCCCGCGCAGGGCGCGGTGGAAGGCGTGGGAGTGCGCGTTGGCCAGCCCGGGGACGGTGAGCCCGGCCAGCCGGACGGCTCCGCCGGGCGGGGCCGCCACGCCGGTGACGATCTCGACGATCAGGGTGTCCTTGACCCTGACGAGTACCCCCGCGACGACCTCGCCCGGTGGCAGCCAGGCCAGCTCGCACCAGTAGCTCAGCTCCCGCACAGGTCCTCCACAACGGCGGCGAGGGCGGTGACCCCGGCATGGCAGTCGGCCCTGTCCGCGTGTTCCTCCGGAGAATGAGAGATGCCCGTTGGATTACGGACGAACACCATCGCGCTGGGCACACCCGCGGACGCCAGGATGCCCGCGTCGTGTCCGGCGCCGGTCGGCAGGACGGGCGCGCCCCCGGCTGCGGCCGCGACCCGCTCCCGCAGGACCGCGTCGAAGTCGACGACCGGGGTCCACGACTCGACGGTCACCTCGGCGCCGGAGAAGTCGATCAGCTCGTCGACCAGCGCCCTGACCGCGTTCTCGTCACCGCCCCTGGCGTCCAGCCAGGCGCTGACCAGGCCGGGGACGGCGTTGGCGTTGTTGGGCGACACGCGCGTCTTGCCGAAGGTGGCGACCACGCCGTTGCGCTCGGCGGCCTGGCGGGCGTGCAGGACGGTACGGGCGAAGGGCAGCATCGGGTCGTCGCGGTCGGCCAGGCGGGTGGTGCCCGCGTGGTTGGCCTGGCCGTGGAAGTCGAACCGCCAGCGGCCGTGCGGCCAGATGGCCGAGGCGACGCCGACCCGGGCGTCCCGGTGGACCAGGTCCTGCCCCTGCTCGACGTGGAGCTCGACGAAGACGCCGATGTACCGCAGGGTCTCCTCGTCCCGGCCCAGCCCGCCGGGGTCGCGCCCGGCCCCGCGCAGCACCTCGGCCAGCGAGTCGCCCTCGTCGTCCTTCAGGGCGCGCGCCCTGTCCGGGTCGAGGATCCCGGTCAGCAGGCGCGAGCCGACGCACGGGACGCCGAACCGGGCGCCCTCCTCGTCGGTGAAGCAGGCGATTCCCAGAGGGCGCGCGGGCCGGAAGTCCCTGGCCCGCAGCAGGTCGAGGGCGGCGAAGGCCGACACGACGCCGAGCGGGCCGTCGAAGGCGCCGCCCTGCCGCACCGAGTCGAGGTGGCTGCCGGTGACCACGCCGGGCCGGGCCGACGGGTCACCCCACCAGGCCCACAGGTTGCCGTTGCGGTCCTCCCTCAGGTCGAGGCCGCGCCTGGCGGCCTCCTGCCCGAACCATCGCCGGAGTTCCAGATCCGCGGGCGACCACGCGTCTCGCAGGTAGCCGCGGGTCCGCTCGTCACGTCCGAGGTGCTCTATGGCACCCCACATCTCGTCGAACACCCTCCCATTATGTGAATGGGTCCATTCAATGGCGAGCCCGCCGCACCCTCAACCCGGTCGCATCCTCAACCCGGTCGCATCCTCAGCCCGGTCGCGCCCTCGGCCCGCCGCACCGCTCTCAGTTCGGAGGCCCGGCGGCGGGACGGACGGTGATCTCGGTGATGTGGGCGTCGGGGGACGCGGTCAGCGCCGTCAGCGCCACCCGGGCCACCGAGTCCGGGTCGAGGTAGTTCTCCGGCTGGTAGGGGCCGCCCTCGCTGGCCCGCACCTCGCGCTGCATGTCGGTGGCGACCCGCCCCGGGTAGATCGTGGTGACCTGGAGCTCGGGCTCCTCCAGGCGGAGCCCGTCGGCGAAGGCGCGCAGCGCGTGCTTGCTGGCCGAGTAGGAGATCCAGTTCGGGTTGGCCCGCTGTCCCGCCCCGGAGTTGATCAGCACCACGTGGCCGCGCGCCGCGCGGAGCGCGGGCAGCAGCAGCCGGGTCAGCTCGGCCACCGCGATCACGTTGATCTCCATCGTGCGCCGCCACACCTCGGCCGGGGTCTCCTCGACACGTCCCAGGGTCACCACGCCCGCGCTGTGCACCAGCACGTCGAGCCGGTCGATGCCGGCGACGTCGGCCTCCGTGACGGTGGTGAGCTCCACCGGCCAGGGCCGCGCGCCGGGCAGGGCGGGGATCATCCCGGCCAGCGCCTCGGTGTCGCGGCCGCCGAGCAGCAGGTCGTGCGTGGGAGCCAGGGCGCGGGCGATCGCGGCGCCCACCCCCCTGGAGGCGCCGGTGACCAGCGCGGTGGGACGTGCGGACATAACAATCACCCTATTTCGGATAAAACTTCTTTAAGGGGCCGCGCAGATAGGCGGCCGGCAGGGACCAGCGGGCAGACAGGACAGGCACAGATTCCATGAACATGGAGTTGTGACGCTCTGCGCCATCGGGAAGACCTGTGACCACACTGTCATCATGGCCAGAGCGTGGTCGACGACGCCGCACCTTCACCGACGACCCCAGCGGTCCTTCAGGTTCTGCCGCCCTGCCGCCTGCCACGATCGCAGCAGCGCAGGGTGCCGGGTCGGGGTGACGCCATTACTGCTTTGCGAGCCACTCGTCGAAGGTGGTCGGTGCGATGCGGGCGCCCTCGCCGGGCAGGAGGACGTCGCCCGCCATCTCCGGACCGAGCGGCGATGACCACGTCGGCATGAGCTTGACCGCGTGTCCGCGCGCGTCGTTGGTGCGCCGGGCCATGTCCACCAGGTCCTGCGGCTCAGGGCCGGCGACATCGCGGTAACGCCCCTGCGGTGCGCCCGTGGCGATCTCGGTGAGGATGTCGGCCACGTCCGCGGGCGCGATCGGCTGGACGAGCAGCGGTGGGATCGCGGCGACGCCCTCCTGCTCGGTCCAGCTCGTCACCGTCGCGGCGAAGTCGTGGAACTGCGTGACGGGAACGATCGTCCACGGCACCGGGCCCTCGGTCACGAGACGCTCCTGCTCACGCTTGCCGGCGTAGTGCGCGTTGCCTTCGATACGGTCGACGCCGACGATCGAGAGCAGCACGTGGTGACGGACACCGGCCCGTTCCTCGGCGGCGAGCAGGTTCCGGGTGGTGGTGCCGAAGTATGCCACCGCGTCGTCCCGGTCGGCTGCCGTGAAGCTCGTGGCGTCGATGACGACCTCGACGCCGGTCAGGGCGGCGTCGAGGCCGTCGCCGGTGATCAGGTCCACGCCGAGTGAGCGGCTGATGCGCACGACCTCGTGCCCGGCCTGTTCCAGGACGGCGACGGTGCGGGCCCCGATGTTCCCGGTGGCTCCGGCAACGGCGATTCGCATGGTCCTCATGGTGATCTCTCCTCTGTCTCGCATGCTGCCGCCTACGCTATCTCGGACTTAAAAGATCCTCAATGTCTTAGATACTATCGGGCTTATGAAGCTGCCCGTGAGTACGGAATGGTTGTTGCACTGCGCCACGTCGCTGGCGCAGCTCGAGGTAGGGACCACCGCGTCGGCGGCACAGCTCGCCCAGTACTTCGACCTGCCGGCGGCCTATCTCGCCAAGCAGCTACAGGCACTGGTCAAGGCCGGCGTGCTGGCCGCGACGACAGGCCCGCGCGGTGGGTTCCGGCTGGCCCGGCCCGCTCGCGAGATCACGCTCCTACAGATCGTCGAGGCAGTCGACGGTGCGTCCTCGCCGTACGAGTGCCGCGAGATCCGCCAGCAGGGACGCGGAGCACTGTCCGCCGAGGAGTGCCAGAACCCCTGCATCCTCGCCGAGAAGATGGCCGAAGCCCACGAAGCCTGGCGGAACAGCCTCGCCACGACCTCACTCGCTGAGATCATCGCCACACTGCCCCCCTCGGCCCCACCCCGTACCCGCCTGCGCCTGACCGGAACGTCGTAGCGCATCCGCCGCTGCGACAGCCGGGCGCGGAATCGGCCCCACAGCGGCTCGGCCAGTCATGGTGGCAGCGCAGGCACAGGTCTCCCCGATGGTCACAGAGCGTCACAACTCCATGTTCATGGAACCCGTGCCTGTCCTGTCCGTCCGCTGGTCGCCTATACGCGCGGTCTCCAATCCGGGCGGAACATCTCCGGCCCGGGACGCTCCAGCGTCACCGCGAGAACATTCTCACGCGGATAACCGGCGTCGTCCGGCCGGACCCTGACCGCGCCGGCCGCCGCCTCCGCGATCACGCATCGGTACCACTCCCCGTCCTCCAGGAACCACCAGGGCCGCATCAGCACCTCCAGCCCGGACCGGTGGACCACCTCCAGCGCCGCCTCCTCCGAGGAGGGCTCCCCCATCGGGTAACCGAACACGGTCAGGGGCTCCCAGCCCTCGCCCGCCGGGCGGATGAAGCCCACGAGGGCGCCGTCGTCGTCACGTCTGATCTCTCGCACGGTTGACACCATACTCAAACTTGAATACAAATTTGAATATGTCCTCCACCCGGATCCTGCTGCTCGGCGTGCTGCTCGACGGCCCGCTGCACGGCTACGAGGTACGGCGCCGCCTCGAACTCTGGGGCGCCGACAACTGGGCCAACGTGGCCTACGGCTCGATCTACCACGGCCTGGCCAAGATGGCCGACGAGGGACTGCTGGAGATCGTCGAGCAGGGCAGGGGAGGCAAGACGGTCTACGGCGTCACCGAGGCGGGGCGGGCCGACTTCCACCAGCAGCTGATGAACAGCTGGTGGTTCGTGAAGCCGATCGTCGACCCCTTCCAGGTCGCCCTCACCTTCATGGACCGCCTCCCCCCCGCCGACCTGGTCAACGCCATGGAGGCGAGGGCCGAGCAGCTGCGGGCCTCCATCTCGATGATGCGGCGCGCGCTGGGCGGCAAGCAGGGCTACGGAGCCCCCCGGCACATCGACGAGTGCCTCCAGCTCAACATCCGCCAGTTCCAGGCGCAGCTCGACTGGATCGAGGCGTCCGTCGCCGACGTCAGGGCCGGAAAGCTGCCCTGAGATCCGCCCCGGCCCGGCCCGCGCGCCGGGACGCCGGTCCCCCGAAAGCCTGCGGACGCTCGCCGGGCGGGAAATCCGGTTGAGCCCCCGCCGTTCCCCGAATCTTTCCGTACCCCCTACGACGGAGAATCATGATCATCGAAGCGCACGACCTGCGCAAGACCTTCACCACCAGGCGCGGCCGGGACAGCCCCCGGGAGGTCGAGGCCGTCAAAGGCGTCGATCTCTCCGTCGCCGAGGGCGAGATCTTCGCCTTCCTCGGCCCGAACGGCGCGGGAAAGACCACCACGATCCGGATGCTCGCCACCCTCGTCGCCCCGACCTCCGGCACCGCCCGGGTGGCGGGCCACGACGTGGTCACCGAGGCGGCCAGGGTGCGGGAGAAGATCGGTTACGTCGGCCAGGGCGGCGGAGTGGACGAGAACTCCCCCGGCCGCGAGGGCCTGATCCTCGCCGCCAGGATCGGCGGCATGTCCCGCGCGCGGGCGAAGGCGCGCAGCGAGGAGTTGCTGGCCGCGTTCGACCTGGCCGAGCTGGCCGACCGTCCCGTACGGACGCTGTCGGGCGGCCAGAAGCGCAGGTTCGCCCTCGCCGTCGGTCTGGTCAACCACCCGCCGCTGTTCTTCCTCGACGAGCCCACCACCGGCCTCGACCCGCAGAACCGCGCCAACCTGTGGGACGAGGTGCGCTCCCTGCGCGAGCGGGGCACCAGCGTGCTGCTGACCACCCACTACCTGGAGGAGGCCGACGCGCTCTGCGACCGGCTGGTCATCATCGACCACGGCCGCGTCGTCGCGGAGGGCACCCCCGCCGAGCTCAAGAAGGAGGTCGCGGGCGACGTCGTCACGCTCCGCCTCGACCGGGCCGGCGAGGCGCGGGCGCTCCTCGACGCCGAGCCGTACGTCAGGGAGGTCCGCGAGGAGGAGGACGTCCTGCGCGCCTACCTCGACGACGGGGAGCACAACCTGCCCGCCCTGCTCCGCGCCCTGGAGGCCGGAGGGCTGCCGATCCGGTCGATCTCCCTGGACCGGGCCACGCTCGACGACGTGTTCCTGCGCCACACCGGCCGTTCCCTGCGCGACGCGAACTGAACGACGACAAGGACCTCCCGTGCTCCGACACACGATGTTGTTCCTGGGCTACGAGCTCAGGGCCACCCTGCGCAACCCCGTCTGGCCGCTGTTCGGCCTGATGCAGCCCGTCCTGTACCTGCTCCTCTTCGCGCCGCTGGTGGCCAACACCACCGCGGGCGGCACCATGGGCGACACGCTGCGGATGTTCACGCCCGGCGTGATGATGATGATCGCCCTGTTCGGCTCGCTCTTCGTGGGCTTCGGCATGATCAACGAGATCCGCAACGGCTACCTGGAACGGCTCGCGGTCAGCGCCGTATGGCGACCCGCGATCGTGCTGGGCCGCACCCTGCGCGACATGATCGTGCTGGTCGTCCAGGCCCTGCTGGTGATCGCGCTGGCCACTCTGATGGGCATGCGGGCCAGCCTGCCGGGGCTGGCGCTCATGCTGGTGCTGATGGCCGCCACCGGGCTGCTCGCCTCCGGCCTGTCGTACGGCATGGCACTGGCGCTGCGCGACGAGAACGGCATGTCGCAGATCATGCAGTTCTTCGCGATGCCGCTGATCCTGCTCACCGGCATCATGCTGCCCATGTCACTGGCCCCCGACTGGATGCGGGCGGTCGCGCAGTTCAACCCGCTCTACCACGCGGTCGAGGCCGGCCGGGCGCTGTTCGACGGCGACTTCTCCGACGGCTCGATCCCGCTGGCCTTCGGCCTCATCCTGGTCCTGTCCGCGGTCAGCCTGCGCTGGTCGGTCGGCTCGATGAGGCGGCTCGCCGGATAGGCCCGGCCCGATCCCGCGACGGCGCCTCCCACGGAGCGCGGCGGGGCTCTCGCGCCGTCAGTCGAGCTGCTCGGTGAAGACCCCGGCCTGGTCGGTCATCCGCTCGTACTCCTCCAGCCGGGCCTGCGTGCGCAGCGGTGCCGCGTCGGCCATGGCCTCCACCAGCACCATGGCCAGGGCCAGCGGCGCCGCGTGCGAGTCGAAGACCAGCCGCTCGCCGACGGGGGCGGCCAGCACCACGTCGGCCTCGAAGGGCACGTCCCGCCGGTCGGTGATCACCGCCGTACGCAGGCCGAGGTCGCGGGCGCCCCGCAGGGCCTGCACCGCCTCGGCCGGGTAGCGGGGCAGGACCACCGCGACCAGCCAGCCGGCCCCCGCCCGGCGCGCGGCGTGCAGCCCGTCGGCCAGCTCCGAGCCGCCGTGGGTCAGCAGGCGGACGTCGGGGTGGATCCGGCGCGCGAAGTAGGCGAACGTGGTCGCCAGCCCGCTCGACACCCGCAGGCCCAGCACCGGCAGGGGCTCGCATCCGGCCAGGTTGGCACCCAGCTCCGCGAGGTCGGAGGGATCGCTCAGCGTGTCGCGCACGCTCCGCAGGTTGTCGATCTCCACGTCGATCGCGGTCTGCAGGTCGTTGGCCCGAGACGGTTTCCTGCCGCCCACGACGAGGGGCCGCAGCGCCTGCCTGAGCTCGGGGTATCCCGCGAACCCGAGGACCACCGCGAACCTCGTCACCGACGGCTGGCTCACCCCGGCCCGGTCGGCCAGCTCCACGCTGGACAGGAAGACGGCCTCGGACAGGTGGTCGCCCAGGTAGCGCGCGATCCGCCGCTGGACGGGCGACAGCCGCCGCCCCTCCAGAAGCCGATCGAGTCCGTCGCCCACGCCCCCTCCAACCGCTCGAAGGCCCACGAGCATTCCCTCCCCCCGTCCCGCCCCGATGTCGTTCATACACCCGGCCGGGAGGAAGCGAGCGGCGCCCGGAGGATTCACTCCCCGGAATCGGGGCGCGGCACGGGGCACGGGGGCCGGGACACGGACCGACGCACGCGGATCGGGACACGGATCGGGACACGGATCGACGCACGTACGGCCCGGTCACGACCCGCGTATCCCGGTCACGACCCGCGCCCGGTCAGGACTCGCGCATCGGGATGCGCACGCCTCGCTCCTCGGCCACGGTGACGGCCTCGTCGTACCCGGCGTCGACGTGCCGGATGACCCCCGTGCCCGGGTCGTTGGTGAGGACCCGGTTGAGCTTCTCGGCGCCGAGCCTGGTGCCGTCGGCCACGGTGACCTGCCCGGCGTGGATGGAACGGCCGATGCCGACGCCGCCGCCGTGGTGGATGGAGACCCACGCGGCGCCGGAGGCGACGTTGAGCATGGCGTTCAGCAGCGGCCAGTCGGCGATCGCGTCGGAGCCGTCGGCCATGCCCTCGGTCTCCCGGTAGGGGCTCGCGACACTGCCGCAGTCGAGGTGGTCGCGGCCGATCACCAGCGGGGCCTCGATCTCTCCCGAGGCCACCATGTCGTTGAACCGCTCCCCGGCCAGGTGACGCTCGCCGTACCCGAGCCAGCAGATGCGGGCGGGCAGTCCCTGGAAGTGGACCTTCTCCCCGGCCAGCCGGATCCACCTGGCGAGCGGCTCGTTGTCGGGGAACAGCTCCAGGATCGCGCGGTCGGTCTTGGCGATGTCGGAGGCGGCGCCGGACAGCGCGGCCCAGCGGAACGGGCCCTTGCCCTCGGAGAACAGCGGCCGGATGTAGGCGGGCACGAAACCGGGGAAGTCGAACGCGCGGGTGTAGCCCGCGAGCTGCGCCTCGCCCCGGATGGAGTTGCCGTAGTCGAAGACCTCGGCTCCGGCGTCCTGGAAACCGACCATGGCCTCCACGTGGGCGGCCATGGCCTGGCGGGCCCTGCGGGTGAAGCCCGCCGGGTCCTTCTCCCGCTCGTCGGCCATGTCCTCGAAGGCCACGCCGATCGGCAGGTACATCAGCGGGTCGTGGGCGGACGTCTGGTCGGTGACGACGTCGATCTCGGCGCCCCTGCGGAGCAGTTCGGGCACGACCTCGGCCGCGTTGCCCTCGACCCCGATGCTCAGCGGCCTGCGCTGGTCGCGGGCCTCGTACGCCAGGCGCAGCGCCTCGTCGAGGTCGGCGGCGCGGACGTCCAGATAGCGGTGCTCGATCCGCCGGTCGATCGACCTGGGGTCGCAGTCGACGCAGATCGCCACGCCGCCGTTCATGGTCACGGCCAGCGGCTGGGCACCGCCCATGCCGCCGAGCCCGGCGGTCAGGGTGATCGTCCCGGCGAGGCTCCCGCCGAACCGCTTGGCGGCCACGGCCCCGAAGGTCTCGTAGGTGCCCTGCAGGATGCCCTGGGTGCCGATGTAGATCCAGGAGCCGGCCGTCATCTGCCCGTACATGGTCAGCCCGGCGGCCTCCAGGCGCCGGAACTCCTCCCAGTTGGCCCAGTCGGGCACCAGGTTGGAGTTGGCGATGAGCACCCGGGGGGCCCACTCGTGGGTGCGGAACACCCCGACGGGGCGGCCCGACTGCACCAGCAGTGTCTCGTCGCCCTCCAGGGTGGTCAGGGTACGGGTGATCGCGTCGAAGGAGCGCCAGTCGCGGGCGGCCTTGCCCGAGCCGCCGTAGACGACGAGCTGTTCCGGATGCTCGGCGACCTCGGGATCGAGATTGTTCTGGATCATGCGGAGCGCCGCCTCCTGCGGCCACCCCTTGGCGGTGAGCGTGGTACCGCGCGGCGCGCGCACGATCCGGCTGCCGGACATGCCCGACCTCCCCCTCAGGAATGAATGAATGTATTCATATTTGGTCACCCGGAGGCTACAGGTCAACCCGGAAAAGGGGGTGCCGCGGGCAGCACGCCCGCGACACCCCCGGTGGTGGCCGTAACGATCGTCACGCCCCCATCCTCGTCCCGCACGGACGGGACCGGGTGATCGAATGCGGCGAGCGCCCGATGGGCGCTCCGATGCGAAGGAGAGGCTTCGCACAGGCGGGGATTCCCGATTCACCGGACAGCGAATCAGCCCCCCGGCCCAGTGTCCGAATTATTCCTTTATGAGCGATATGAATTTACACAACCGAGCCAGTGGCCGCAGGACCAGGTGGGCGCCGGGAACCACGGCCGGCGGTGCCGGCCGACGGCCGGCACCGGGGCGCGACCCTAGGTGGGCAGCAGGAACTGGGTGGTGGCCAGCTCGCGGTAGAGGGCGTCGTCGGCGAGCAGCTCGTCGTGGGTGCCCACGGCCCGCACCCGCCCCGCCTCCATCACCACGATCCGGTCGGCCCCCGCCACGGTGGAGAGGCGATGGGCGATCACCAGCACGGTCGTCTCCGCCGCCACCTCCGCGATCACCTCGCGGAGCCGCAGCTCGTTGACCGCGTCGAGCTGGGAGGTGGCCTCGTCGAGCAGCAGGAGCCGGGGGCTGCGCAGCAGGGCGCGGGCGATGGCGACCCGCTGGCGCTCGCCGCCGGAGAGCATGATCCCCCGATGGCCGACCCGGGTCTCCAGCCCCTCGGGAAGCCGGGAGACCAAATCCTCCAACCGGGTGCGGGCGAGGACCCGCCAGATGTCGGCCTCGTCCACACCCGGCGCGGCGAAGACGAGGTTCTCCCTGAGCGTCCCGTCCAGCACCGGCGCGTCCTGCTCGACGTAGCCGAGACAGGCGCGCAGCTCGGCGAGCGGCCAGTCCGCGATGTCGCGGCCGTCGATCGTGATCGTCCCCGCCTGCTGCTCGTAGAACCGCTCCAGCAGGGCGAAGACCGTGGACTTGCCCGCCCCCGAGGGCCCCACCAGGGCGGTCAGCCCGCCCGCGAGCACCTCGAAGGAGACGTCGTCGTGGACGACCGGCCTGTCGTCGCCGTAGCGGAAGGCGACGCCCTCGAAGACGACCCCGGCCGGGACCCTGCCGACCTCGTACACCGCGCCGTCCGCCGCCTCGGCGGGCAGTTCCTCGATCTCGCGGATCCGCTTCACCGCGGCCAGGCCGTTCTGCACCTGGGTGAAACCGTTGACCAGCTGGCCGATGGGGGCGACCAGGTAGAACAGGTACAGCAGGAAGGCGATCAGCGAGGAGACCTCCAGCGAGCCCGAGGAGACCCGCGCACCGCCCACGCCGAGCACGGCCACGAAGGCCAGCTGCGCGGACACCCACGCCGAGACACCGGCGATCGAGGTCAGCCACGCGACGGCGATCCCGCGGTCGCGCGCCTCGCGGGCCGCCTCGCCCACCGCGGCGATCTCCCGCTCCTCGGCGCCGCTGGCCTTGACCGTGCGGAACGCCTGGAGCACCCGGTCGAGGACCGCGCCCATCTCGCCGACCGCGACCTGCGCCTGCATCGAGGCGCGCTGGATGCGGGGCATGATCAGGCTGACGAACCCGCCGACCACGACCAGCACTCCCAGCGTGATGAGCAGCAGCACCCCGTCGATGACCGCCATCATCACCACGGCGCCCACGAGCATGAACAGCGAGCTGACCGTCTCGACCACACCGTTGGTGAACACCGCCCGCAGCAGCGTGGTGTCGGAGGTCACCCGGGACATCAGGTCACCCGGCTTGAGCCGGTCGACCTCGGACACCCGCAGCCGCAGCATCCGGTCGACCAGGGTACGGCGGGCGGAGAAGACGATGCCCTCGCCCATCCGCTCCAGCACGTAACTGCCCAGCGCGCCGATGGCCGCGCCCAGGAGCACGGCGGCGGTCAGGCCGAGCACCGGGCCGAGCAGGGAGCGCTGCTCGCCGAAGGCGTCGATGACCGTCTTGGCCAGGAGCGGCATCGCCAGCCCGGCCAGCGAGCCGACGAGGCTGAGCACCCCGCCCAGCAGCAGCGCTCTGCGGTGGGGCCTTATGTACGCGACCAGCAACCGCCAGGACGCGGTCTCGGGCCGCGCGTCCCCCGGCCCCGTGTCGTCCCTGTCCCCCGGCCCCGTGTCCCCCGGCACTGTTTCGTCCGGCAATGTGACCCCCGGCAATGTCTTCCTCTCCGAAGCGACGTGGACGGCCTCCGGCCGCTTTTCCTGTCTACCGCGCATGAGTCCGTCTCGAGCGTCTCGCCCTGTTTCGTCGACAAAAGTCGATGCCGTCAACATAAGTTGACGGCATCGGCGTTGTCAATCCAGGTTGACCTCAAGGGGCGCACGAAGTGCGGGTGACGGGGAGTCCGCGCGGTCGCGGGAGGGTCGGGGGGCGCCTCGGGGCGGTCCGCCACATGCCGGTGTCCCGCCGATGCGGAGTCGGCTCCGAGGAGCCCATCGGCGGGACACCGGTGGCCGGTATGGCCGTGCGGGGGTCAGCGGCGGCGGGCGCCGTACTCCTTGCGCATCTCCGCGACGGTGTCCAGGATCTCGTCCTGGGTCTTCAGAAGCTTCGCCTCGGCCTCCTCGGTCCTGGCCTCGGCCACCTTCCGGCGGTTGCCCGTCCGGCCGGCGAGCTTCAGCTTGGCCCTGGCCTTCATTTCACGCAGGTTGAGCTTCTCCATGAGACCCATGATCAGCACCCTTCGGCAGAGAGGACCGTCAACTGCCCGGCGGGCGGCCGAGTATGCGTCACAGGAGTTTTCCCGTCCCTCTCGGGTCCCCGGCCTCACCACCGGCCCGCCTCCGGCGGCCCTCCGGATCCGGCGGGCCGGTTCTCCGAGTTCGGCGGACTTCTAGAGAGGAACCCACCCCAGCGGAGAGGCCCGCCTGAGCCTGGCTGCGGCGATCAGCTTGGGCACGCGTGAGGCGTCGCCGGACGTCACCCTCGCCGGCCCGCTTCCGGTGGCGGCGGTCGCGACCACGAGGGCGTCGACCACACATTCGTGTCCGTCCAGACCCGTGTCCTCAAGCAGCAGGGCGGCGAGGTCGGCGACCGCCTCAGAGGCGGGAATCACCGTCAGGCGTGACCGCTGCCAGGCCAGGCGCCTACCCACCTGGCCGGTACGGCGCACCTCGGCCAGGGTCACGATGCTGATCGCGGGAACGAACCCCTCCTGCCGGGCGACCGCGATACGCGCCACGATCCTGGGATCGTCCTCGGCGAGAAGCGAGAACGGCTGAGCGTCGAGAACGAACAGTGGGGTGGGAAACGCGACCTCCGGCGGCGCGTTCCGCCCTCTCACTCTCCGTGCCACGCGCGTCTGGCTTCTTCCAGATCCGCCTCCGACAGAGGAGCGACCCTGGTCTCGTGGTCCTCCACGATCTCCTGAGCCTTCAACAGCGCGAGCCCGTACCCGACCGACTGATCGACGAAGTGTGAGAAGCCCCGGGGACCCGTCCTGGACTCCACCTCCTCTGCGACGGATCGGCGCAGGGTGACCGACTTCTTGATCGTTGGATCCACGGGCCGAGGCATGGCCATACGCCAACTATGCCACTGCTGGTGGCATAGTTGGCGTCCTTTTCCGCTTCCTCAGTCGGGGTCGGGGACGTCGTCGTATTCGACGTCGCCCTCCTCGGCGCGGCGCAGGCCGATGTCCTCCACCCAGGCGCAGGCGAACCGGCGGATCTCCATGATCTGCTCGCCGTCCACGCCGTAGGCCTCGAAGTCCTCGTCGGCGATCAGGTCGACGAACTCCAGCCGCATCACCAGCTCGGCGAGCGAGAACTCCTCGTTGTGCAGGCGGGCGAGGTGTTCGAGCTCGCGGAAGCCGTACAGGTGGGAGACCGAGGCGATGTCGATGACGTCGCGGGCGAGGCTGCGCTCGTGCAGGGCCCGCATCTTCAGGCCGACCGCGTCGTCCAGGGAGACGACGGAGACGTCGCCGACGATCACGGGCTGCCGCTGGAACGCCTCCCTGAGCAGGTCGAACTCGCAGCTCTGCTCGGTCACCGGGTCGCTGACCACGAGGCGGCCCATCCGGGGCGTCACCTCCGTCAGGGTGACCTCCAGCCCGGCCTCCCTGAACGCCTCGGCCATTCCCTCGGCGACCTCGGGCAGCGGCGTCTCCGCGGCGGTGGCGAAGTCGAGGTCGTTGCTCGGGCGTTCGGTGAGGCCGTGCGCGTTCATCGCGTAACCGCCCGCCAGGACCAGCCCGAACCGGGTGCAGGCGGGCAGCGCGGCCTCCAGCATCCGCTGCTGGAAGGGAGGCAGGATCATCGTTCCCACCCCGGCGTCACGGCGCCCGCCCCGGTGTCACGACCCGCCGCGGTTTCCCGTACGGCGTCACGCCCGCCCCCGGACCCCGCCCCGGTGTCACGGCCCGCTCCGGCGTCAGGCCGCCACCCCAGGGCGGCGATCTTGGTTTCCCAGGCCCTCCGGTAACTCGGCCCGATGCCCCGGCGCAGGGTCGGCCAGTCGGCCACGAGGAGCTCGGCGTTCAGATACGACTCGGCGTCGGACCGGCCACCGCCGGTGATGACCGTACGGTAGAGGCTCATTCGCAGCAGCGGGTTCACCAGGTCGAACTCGGTGAGCCCGGACCAGCCGAGATGCACGGGCAGGGCGACCGTCCCCGTCGCCGGACCGCGCAGGTCGGCCAGCGATTCGGGGACGCGCTGCTCCACGCCGTCCCATCGGGACGGAAGCGTACTCACGTCCCCCAGTATGCCCGCCATTCGCCCGAGGTCCACGGGGCGCGCGGGCTCAGAGGCGGGAACGGCGGCGGGTGGAGGGGAGGTCGTGGCGGCCGGAGAGGAACTCCTGGAAGGCGATCTTGCCGCGGATCACCGGGCGGCGCCAGCGCTCCTCGCGGCCCTCGGCCCTGGCCATCTTGCGGGGCTGCGGGCGCCGGGAGTCCGGCGCGAAGAACCAGTGTGCCCAGGGCGATCCCGGGCGGGCCAGCCGTACCGCGCCGGGCACCAGGAGGATCGGGACGAACAGTCCGGCGAGACCCGTCCAGATCTTGCCCTTGAGCAGCGTGATCACGGCGAGCGCGAGGTTGGTCACGATGAAACCGACCGTCAGCAACGTGCCGCGGGGTTCGCTGTCGTAGTCCTCCCAGCCGAGGGGGCGCAGGCCGAGCAGGAGCAGGGCGGTGATCGCGACGGCGATGAACACGGCGTCGACCGACGCGCGCCCCTCCTCCTCCCAGTAGACGTCGTGCAGGTGCAGGATCAGCGCGAACTCGTCCAGGATCAGGGCGGCTCCGGTGCCGAAGACGGCGGCCGTCACCGCGTACCAGCCCTCGGAGACGCCCGAGACGACGAGACCGGACACCCCGCCGAGCAGGGTCAGCACCACCCCGAAGACCACGTGGTGGATGTGCATCTCACCCACGTTGACGTTGCCGAACCAGCCGATCTTGGCCCGGATGAGCCGGACGTTGATCCTGGTGAGCAGGAAGACGACGATCAGCGCGACGAAGAAACAGAACAGCGGCAGCCGTCCTGTGTCCATGATTCGCTCTCGGAACAAATCCCCCACCGTCCCCCCAGGCTATGCGAGGGAGGCCTCCCGTCAGGCACGGGAGGCACGACGGCACGGCGGTTTTCCCGGGCGTCCGCGCGGGGCACGGGCGCCCGCACGAGGTACAGGCGACCGTTGCGAGGCCTGGGCGTCCGCGCGAAACGCGGGCGCCCGCGCGTGGCACGCCGCGCGTCAGGTGAGGAACCCGCGCAGCAGCGCCGCGGTCCCCTCGAGGTGCTCGGCCACGGCGCGGCTCGCGCCCTCCGGGTCCCCGGCCAGGATGGCCGTCACGATCGCCTCGTGCTGGACCGCGGCGTGCTCGATGTTGCGCTGGAGCACCGGGATGGCGTTGAGCAGGTCGGCGACCCGGAGCCTGGCGTCGGCGCAGGCCCCGGCGAGCAGGGCGGAGCCGGTCAGCTCGGCGATGGCGAGGTGGAAGGCCGTGTCGAGGCGGCGGTAGTCGTCGGGCCCCGCCGAGTTGACCTCGCGCAGCCTCTCCCGCAGTGCCTCGCGCCGCTCCCCGGTCAGCGGGGCGGTGGCGAGCACCTGGGCCGCGCCGCACTCGACCGCCATCCTGAAGGTGAGCGCGTCGGACAGGTCGTCGGTGCCCATGTCGGCCACGGCCCTGCGCAGGTCGTCCCGGTGCGGGCGGGGCGGGGCGTAGGTGAGGAAGGCTCCGCCGTACCGGCCGCGGCGCACCTCCAGGTAGCCCGCGTCCTGCAGCTCGCGGATGGCCTCGCGCAGGGTGACCCTGCTGATGCCGAGCTGGGCGGCGAGCTCCCGCTCGGGCGGCAGTTTCTCGGCCACCAGCCCCAGTTTGATGACCTGGAGCAGGCGCTCCACGGTCTCCTCGAACGCGTTGCCCGCGCGCACCGGCCGCAGCACGGCGGTCAATCGCGACACCTCGTCCAATTATCCCCTCCGGCCCTTGACAAGGCTCCCCCCGCTACACGTCAATGGTCTGACACTAGCCCAATAGGACCCCGACGAGGAGGGCATGTGGACGTCACCGAGCTCCACGACGAGGTGCGGGCAGGGCGGATCGACACCGTGCTGCTGGCGGTCGTCGACATGCAGGGGCGTCTTCAGGGGAAACGCCTGTCGGGGCGCTACTTCCTGGAGGAGGTGCTGCGGCACGCCTCCGAGGGCTGCAACTACCTGCTCGCGGTGGACGTCGACATGAACACGGTCGACGGGTACGCCATGTCGTCGTGGGAGCACGGATACGGCGATTTTGTTATGAAGCCCGACATGTCCACTCTGCGCCGCGTGCCGTGGCAGGAGGGGACGGCCCTGGTGATGGCCGACCTGGTCTGGGAGGACGGCTCCGACGTGACCGCCTCGCCGCGCCAGATCCTGCGCCGGCAGCTCGCCCGGCTGGACGAGCGGGGCTGGGGCGCCTTCGTCGGGACCGAGCTGGAGTTCGTCGTCTTCGACGACACCTACGAGGACGCCTGGCGCCGCGGCTACCGCGACCTGACGCCCGCCAACCTCTACAACGTCGACTACTCCCTCCTGGGCACCGCCCGGGTCGAGCCGCTGCTGCGCAGGATCAGGCTCGGCATGGAGGGCGCGGACATGTACGTCGAGTCGGCCAAGGGCGAGTGCAACCTCGGCCAGCACGAGATCGCCTTCCGCTTCGGCGAGGCCCTGTCCAGCTGCGACAACCACTCGATCTACAAGAACGGCGCCAAGGAGATCGCCTCCCAGGAGGGCATGGCGATCACCTTCATGGCCAAGCCGAACCAGCGCGAGGGCAACTCCTGCCACATCCACATCTCGCTGCGGGACGCGGACGGGGAGCCGGTCATGGCCGGTTCCGGGTCACACGGCCTGTCGGCCGTGGGACGGCACTTCATCGCCGGGCAGATCGCGCTGATGCGCGAGCTGACCCTGCTGTACGCGCCGAACATCAACTCCTACAAGCGGTACGTGCCGGGCAGCTTCGCCCCCACCGCGGTCAAGTGGGGCGTGGACAACAGGACGTGCGCGCTGCGCCTGGTCGGCCACGGCCCCTCGCTGCGGATCGAGAACCGGGTGCCCGGCGGCGACGTCAACCCCTATCTCGCGGTCTCGGGGCTGATCGCGGCCGGCCTGCACGGCATCGAGAACGAGCTGCCGCTCGAGGACGCGTTCACGGGGAACGCCTACTCGTCCGGCGCGGAGACCGTGCCGAGCACGCTGCGGCACGCGCTGGAGCTCTGGGAGGGCTCCGGGTTCGCGACGGCCGCCTTCGGCGAGGACGTCGTGGCGCACTACGCGAACAACGCCCGGGTCGAGCTGGCCGCCTTCGACGCGGCGGTGACCGACTGGGAGCTTTTCCGGGGATTCGAACGGATGTGAACATGAAGATCATCAACCCGGCGACGGAAGAGGTCGTCGCCGAGGTCGGGATGGCGGACGCCGCCGAGACCGACCGGGCCGTGGAGCGTGCCAGGCGGGCGTTCGCGACCTGGCGGAACGTCGGCCCGGGAGACCGGGCCCGGCTGCTGCGCCGTTTCGCCTCGCTGGTGCGCGAGCACGCGGAGGAACTGGCCCTGCTGGAGGTCGCCAACTCCGGGCACACGATCGGCAACGCCCGCTGGGAGGCGGGCAACGTCGCCGACGTGCTCGACTTCTACGCGGGGGCGCCCGAGCGCAACCACGGCCTGCAGATCCCGGTGCCCGGCGGGCTGGACGTCACCTTCAGGGAGCCGCTGGGCGTCGTCGGCGTGATCGTGCCGTGGAACTTCCCGATGGTCATCATGACCTGGGGGCTGGCCCCGGCGCTGGCCGCGGGCAACACGGTGATCGTCAAGCCCGCCGAGTGGACGCCGCTCACCGCGCTGCGGGTGGCCGAGCTGGCCCTGGCCGCCGGCCTGCCCGAAGGGGTCTTCCAGGTCCTGCCCGGGGCCGGGGAGGTGGCGGGCGCCCGGCTGGTCGAGCACCCCGGCGTGGCGAAGATCGTGTTCACCGGCTCGACCGAGGTCGGCAAGGAGATCGCCGCCACCTGCGCCGGGCAGGTCAAGCGCCTCACCCTGGAGCTGGGCGGCAAGAGCGCCAACGTGGTCTTCGCCGACGCCGACCTGGAGCGGGCGGCGGCGACCGCGCCTTACGCGGTGTTCGACAACGCGGGCCAGGACTGCTGCGCGCGCTCCCGGATCCTGGTCGAGCGCTCGGTCCACGACGAGTTCCTGGCCCGGTTCGGGGAGGCGGTGCTGAACGTCAGGGTCGGCGACCCCCGCGACGAGGCCACCGAGATGGGCCCGCTGATCAGCGCCGAGCACCGGGACCGGGTGGCCTCCTTCGTCACCGAACCGCCCCACCTTCAGGGCGCGTGCCCGCCGGGGCCGGGGTTCTGGTTCCCCGCGACGGTCCTGACGCCCCGGTCGGCGGACGACCGGGCGTTCACCGAGGAGATCTTCGGGCCGGTGGTGTCGGTGGTGCCGTTCGACGACGAGGCGGACGCCGTGCGGATCGCCAACGACACCCCGTACGGCCTGAGCGGGTCCATCTGGACCCGCGACGTCGGCCGGGCGCTGCGGGTGGCCAGGGCGGTCGAGGCGGGCAACCTCAGCGTCAACTCCCATTCGAGCGTCCGCTACTGGACCCCGTTCGGCGGTTTCAAGCAGTCGGGCCTCGGCCGCGAGCTGGGCCCCGACGCCCTGTCAGCGTTCACCGAGATCAAGAACGTCTTCATTTCCGAGGAGTAGTAGCGATGCTGCGTTTGCAGGACCGGGTCACCGTCATCACCGGCGCCGGAAGCGGGATCGGCCTGGCCACCGCGCGCCGGTTCGCCGAGGAGGGCGCCCGCGTCGTGTGCGTGGACCTGGACGAGACGACCGGTCCGGCGGCCGCCGACGAGGTCGGCGGGCTGTTCGTGCGGGCCGACGTGACCAGCGAGGACGACGTCGCCCGCGCGTTCCGGACCGCGTTCGACACCTACGGCAGCGTGGACGTCGCGTTCAACAACGCGGGCATCTCGCCGCCGGACGACGACTCGATCCTGGAGACCGGCATCGACGCCTGGCGCCGGGTCCAGGAGGTCAACCTCACCTCGGTCTACCTGTGCTGCAAGCACGTCATCCCGTACATGCGGCGGCAGGGCAAGGGGTCGATCATCAACACCGCGTCGTTCGTGGCCGTGATGGGGTCGGCGACCAGCCAGATCTCCTACACCGCGTCCAAGGGCGGGGTGCTGGCCATGTCGCGCGAGCTGGGCGTGCAGTTCGCCCGCGAGGGCATCCGGGTGAACGCCCTGTGCCCGGGGCCGGTGAACACGCCGCTGCTGCAGGAGCTGTTCGCCAAGGACCCCGAGCGGGCGCAGCGCCGCCTGGTGCACATCCCGGTGGGCCGGTTCGCCGAGGCGTCCGAGATCGCCGCCGCGGTGGCGTTCCTCGCCTCGGACGACGCCAGCTTCATCACCGGCTCGGAGTTCCTGGTGGACGGCGGCATCTCCGGCGCGTACGTCACCCCGTTCTGACGCCCGTCACCGGCGTCCCCGGCACGCCCGTGCCGTCCGCCACCCCGTGACGGCGTCGGTCACCGGCGTCCCGGCACGCCCGTGCTGCCCCGTGGCGTGAGCCGGGCCGTCTCGGTCCGGACTCCGGTGACGTGCTCACCGGCGATCAGCGCCAGCAGGCTCCGCGCGGCCTGCGCCCCGGAGTGGGGGATGTCCCGGCCGAGAGCGGTCAGGGCCGGTCGCACCACCTGGGAGAGGGGCGAGTCGTCCCAGGCCACGAGGGACAGGTCCGCGGGCACCTCCAGCCGCATCTCCTGCGCGACCGAAAGCCCGGCGACGGCCATGATGTCGTTGTCGTAGACGATCGCCGTCGGCCGGTTCGCGCCGCTGACCAGCCGCCGCGTGGCCCGCGCGCCCTCCTCGCCGGTGTAGTCCGTGTGCACGATGGAGTGACCGGCCAGGCCGAGCTCGTCGCACGCGGCGGTGAAGGCCTGATCGCGCAGGACGGTGTGCACCAGCGCGGGCAGCCCGGCGACCCTGGCGATCCGGCGGTGGCCGAGTGCGGCGAGATACTCCACCGTCTCCCGCATGGCCGCGCCGTCGTCGGACCAGACGGCGGCGAGCGAGCCCGTCTCCGACGGATGGCCGATCACCACGGCCGGCAGGTCCAGCTCCTCGATCTCGGGGATGCGCGGGTCGTCGAAGTGCAGGTCGACCAGGATGACGCCGTCGACGCGGCCCTCTCCCCACCACCTGCGGTGCACCTCCGCCTCCTGCGCGTGGCCGGTCACCACCTGCAGGAGCAGGGCGTAGGAGCGGGCCGACAGCTCGCCCTCGATGCCGCTGATCAGCTCCATGAAGAACGGTTCCATCCCCAGGAACCGCGCCGGGCGGCACACGGTCAGGCCGACGGCGCGGGCCCGTGCCCCGTTCAGCGCGCGCGCCGCGCTGTTGGGCTGCCAGCCGATCTCCCTGGCGATGGCCTTGATGGTGTTCCTTCTCGCCTCCGACACGCCCGGCCGGTCGTTCAGCGCGTAGGAGACCGCGACCTTGGACACCCCCGCGCGACGAGCGATGTCGGCGATCGTCGGTCGCTTCACGAGACCCCCACCTGAACCGGTTATTCGACGCTTTTCCGCTGCGCACCCTACTACGCTCGTCTCACCCTCCGACGCTCTCCACGGCGGCCGGTGACCCGCGGTGATCGCCGGACCACGGCGGAACGCCCATGCCCGCGGCGACACCGGCGGCGGCGGCTTCGCCACCTCCCCGGCGGCGGATCCGCTTAACCACTTAACCCCCGCCACCCGCCGCGGCTCCGCCCGCACCCCGGCGGCGCCCCGCCCGTACCCCGGCGGCACCGGGGCTCGTCGGGGCCGGTAACGTGCGGGAGGGCGCCGGGATGGGCACACGGTGCCGGGACCTCGGTGCAAGCACGGCGAAACAGGAGACCATGTCCCGTCCCGTCATCGGCATCACCTGCTACGTCGAACCCGCGCGGTTCACCGTCTGGGAGACGACCACCGCGCTCCTGCCGTACGACTACGTCGACCACGTGGCCCGCGCGGGCGGGCAGCCGGTGATCCTGCCCCCGGCGGGCGACCCCGCGACGCTGGCGGGACGCCTGGACGGGCTGATCCTGGCCGGCGGCGGGGACGTCGGCCCGGAGCGGTACGGACAGGAGCCGCACGAGCGGACCGGCTACGTACGGCCGTTCCGCGACGACGCGGAGCTGGGGCTGGTCCGGGCGGCGCTGGAGCGGGGCCTGCCCTTCCTGGGCGTCTGCCGAGGCATGCAGATCCTGAACGTCTCGCTGGGCGGCACCCTGCACCAGCACCTGCCCGACGTGGTCGGCCACCCGGGGCACGCCCCGGCTCCCGGCCGCTACGGCAGGATGCCGGTGTGGCTCGCCCCCGGCAGCCGGACCTCGAAGATCTTCGGGGCCGAGACCGCGGACGTGGCCCACTACCACCATCAGGCCCTCGACCGGCCGGCCGCGGGCCTCACCGTGACCGCCCACGCCGAGGACGGCACGATCGAGGCCGTGGAAGTGGACGACCACCCCTTCGCCGTCGCCGTCCAGTGGCACCCCGAGACCGACGACGAGTCGGCCCTGTTCGAGGCGCTGGTACGCCACGCCATCCCCTGACCGGCGCGGATCGGGGCGGCGAGGGGATTTCGCTCGGCCGGTTCGGGCGGTTAGGCTGGCCGCTGACACCGATGAACCCCGTGCGGGAGAGCGTCCTGACACCCAGGCCAGGACCCCTGAAGGAGCAAGCCCTCCCCGCGAACCTCTCAAGGCAAAGGACCGTGCGGGTAGGTGCCCTCTGGAAAGCAGGTCCCACGGCCTCGCCGAAGGTGAAAGTCCGGTAAAACCCGGATGAAACTCTCAGGCACCGACGACAGAGGGGGAGGATGCTCTCATCTGTCCCTTGTCTGAGGTGCGCACATGTCCCGACCTACGCCGCTGCGCGGCGTGCACGAGTCCCTCGGCGCGACGCTGACCGACTTCGCGGGCTGGCTGATGCCGCTCCGCTACGGCAGCGAGTCGGCCGAGCACAACGCGGTCCGCCAGGCGGCCGGCCTGTTCGACCTCTCCCACATGGGCGAGATCTTCGTGACCGGGCCGCAGGCCGCGGAAGCCCTCGATTACGCGCTGGTCGGCCACCTGTCCGCGCTGGAGCCCGGCCGCGCCCGCTACACGATGATCGTCGACGCCGAGGGCGGCGTGCTGGACGACCTGATCGTCTACCGGCTCGCCCCCGCCGAGTTCATGGTCGTCGCCAACGCCTCCAACTACCCGCGGGTGGCCGCCGAGCTGACCGACCGCGCCAAGGGCTTCGACGCCGCGGTGGACGACCGCTCAGAGCGGTACGCGCTGGTCGCGGTCCAGGGCCCGCGCTCCGCGGAGATCCTGGGCGCGCTCACCGACGCCGACCTCGACGGGCTCAAGTACTACGCCGGCCTGCCCGCCGTCGTCGCGGGCCGCGAGGCCCTCGTCGCCCGTACGGGCTACACCGGCGAGGACGGCTTCGAGCTGTTCGTCGCGGCCGAGGACGCGGAGCCGGTCTGGGCCGCCCTCACCGAGGCGGGCGCGCCGCACGGCCTGATCCCCGCGGGCCTGTCCGCCCGCGACACCCTCCGCCTGGAGGCCGGGATGCCGCTCTACGGCAACGAGCTGTCGGCCGGGCTGACCCCGTTCGACGCCGGGCTGGGCCGTGTGGTGAGGTTTGACAAGCCGGGCGACTTCGTCGGCCGGGCCGCCCTCGAATCACGCAAGGACGTCCCGCCGTCCCGCCGCCTGGTCGGTCTGATCGCGACCGGCCGCAGGGTGCCCCGGCACGGGTACCCGGTGGTGGTCGCCGGCGACGGCACGGTCGTCGGCGAGGTCACCAGCGGGGCGCCCTCCCAGTCACTGGGCAGGCCCATCGCCATGGCCTACGTGGACAACGGCCTGTCGTCAGGACTGGCCGTGGACATCAGGGGCGGCCACGAGCCGGTCGAGGTCGTCGCACTGCCTTTCTACAGGAGGAAAAAATGAGCAGCATTCCCGAGGAACTGCACTACACCAAGGAACACGAGTGGATCTCCGGCATCGATGACGGCCTGACCCTCACCGTCGGCATCACCGCCTACGCCGCCCAGGCGCTGGGCGACGTGGTCTTCGTGCAGATCCTCCCCGAGGTCGGTTCGACGATCACCGCCGGCGACGCGGTCGGCGAGGTCGAGTCGACCAAGTCGGTGAGCGACATCTTCGCACCGGTCTCCGGCGAGGTCGTCGAGGTCAACCAGGCCGTCGTGGACGACCCCTCGCTGGTCAACAGTGACTCCTACGGCGACGGCTGGCTGTTCCGCGTACGCCTCGAGGGCTCCGCCGACGACCTGCTGTCGCCGGAGGAGTACGCCGCGCTCACCTCGGGTGAGTCCTAAGCCTCTCCCCCCTCGCGTCACGGCCACGCGCGTCCGGAGGGCGCGCGTGGCCGTCCACGCTGGAAGGATTCAGATGACGATCAGCGTCTTCGATCTCTTCAAGATCGGAATCGGCCCGTCCAGCTCGCACACCGGCGGCCCGATGTCCGCCGCCCACAAGTTCGCCCGCGGCCTCCACCAGGACGGGCTGCTGGAGAAGACCGCCCGGGTGAGCGCCGTCCTGTACGGCTCGCTGGGCCTGACCGGCAAGGGCCACGGCAGCGACAAGGCCGTGCTGCTCGGCCTGTCCGGCGAGAAGCCCGAGCTGGTCGACGTCGACACGGTCGACGAGCGGCTCGCCGCCATGCGCGAGTCCGGCACCCTCTCCCTGTACGGCTCCCGCGAGATCCCCTTCGTCATCGGCGAGGACCTCGTCTTCGAACGCAAGATCTCGCTCCCCGGCCACCCCAACGGCATGCGCTTCACCGCGCTGTCCGAGTCCGGCGAGACGATCCGCGAGAAGGTCTACTACTCGGTGGGCGGCGGCTTCGTCGTCGACGAGAACGCCACTGGTGCCGACCGGATCAAACCCGACGACACCGTCCTGCCGTACCCCTTCACCACGGCAGCGGAGCTGCTCGCCCAGTGCGCGGAGACCGGGCTGTCGATCTCCGGGCTGATGCTGGAGAACGAGCGGGCGTTCGGCCGCACCGAGGCCGAGATCCGCGCCCAGCTGCTCGTGCTGTGGCAGGTCATGAGCGAGTGCGTGCGGCGCGGCATCGGCAAGGAGGGCGTGCTGCCCGGCGGCCTGAAGGTCCGCCGCCGCGCCCACCAGCTCCACCGGCAGCTGCGGAGCGAGTCGCCGGAGAAGGACTCGCTGCAGACGATGGACTGGGTCTCGCTGTTCGCCCTCGCGGTCAACGAGGAGAACGCCGCCGGAGGCCGCATCGTCACCGCGCCCACCAACGGCGCCGCGGGCATCATCCCGGCCGTGCTCACCTACTACGACCGCTTCACGAAGGACTCCGACGACGAGGGCGTGATCCGCTTCCTGCTGACCGCGGGGGCGATCGGCGTGCTGTTCAAGGAGAACGCCTCCATCTCCGGCGCCGAGGTCGGCTGCCAGGGCGAGGTCGGCTCGGCCTGCTCGATGGCCGCCGCCGGGCTCACCGAGGTGATGGGCGGCACCCCGGAGCAGGTCGAGAACGCCGCCGAGATCGGCATCGAGCACAACCTGGGGCTGACCTGCGACCCGATCGGCGGCCTGGTGCAGATCCCGTGCATCGAGCGCAACGCGGTCGCCTCGATCAAGGCCATCGCCGCCGCCAGGATCGCGATGCGCGGCGACGGCCGCCACTTCGTCTCGCTGGACAAGGCGATCAAGACGATGCGCGACACCGGCCGCGACATGCTCGACAAGTACAAGGAGACCAGCCGGGGAGGGCTCGCGGTCAACGTCATCGAGTGCTGACCTCAATCCCTATCAAATTTCGCATCACGTGCAAGACCCCCCGAGCCCACGCCTATGCTGGGTGGCCATGTGCGCGGGACTCGGGAGGTCGCGGTGGTAACGGGAACGCACCCGGCAAGCCGTTCCCGTCGCTCCCAGCGCCCCGCGAACCCCTCCCGCCCCCTGCGGGTGCTCCGCTTCCTCGGGTCGCACTGGCTCTTCATCACCGCCCTGCTGGCGGGCGGCGGCCTGCGGCTGCTCGCCATGCTCGGCTACCGGCCCGCCCTGTGGTTCTGGGCCGACTCCTTCGTCTACCTGAACGCGGGGCTCGACCCCCGCCCCCTGGAGTCCCGCCCGGCGGGCTACGCGCTGTTCCTGTGGATCCTCAAGCCGCTGTCGAGCATCCCCGCGGTGGTCGCGGTGCAGCACCTGCTCGGACTGGCCGTGGCCGTCTGCGTCTACCTGCTGCTGCGCAGGCTGGGCGGGTTGCCGGGGTGGGGCGCGACGCTCGCCACGCTGCCGGTGCTGCTGGACGTCTACCAGCTCCAGCTCGAACACCTCGTCATGGCGGACCTGCTCTTCCAGTTCCTGGCGGTGCTGGCGGTCACGCTGCTGCTGTGGCGGCGGCGCCCCGCGGTGTGGGTCGCGGCACTGGCCGGAGCGCTGCTGGCCGCGGCGACCGTCACCCGCACGATCGGGCTGCCGCTGATCGCCGTGGCACTGGCCTGCATGCTGATCCGCCGGGCCGGATGGCGGGCGGTCGTCGCCGCGACGCTGGCCGCCGCGATCGGCCTGGGCTCGTACGCGGCCTGGTTCAGAGCCGAGCACGGCAGCTACGGGCTGACCAGGGGGAACGCCTTCCTCTGGGCGCGGACGATGACCTTCGCCGACTGTTCCAGGATCCACCCGGCCGGTCCCGAGGCGGCCCTGTGCCCCGTCGAGCCGCTCGGGCGGCGCGCGGCCCCGCCGGTCTACATCTGGGACGGCGGGTCGCCGCTGAACAAGGTCAAGGGCAGCTGGGCGGAGCGCGACGCGCTCGCGGGCGCCTTCGCCACCCAGGCGATCATGGCCCAGCCGTTCGACTTCCTGCGGGCGGGCCTGGCGGACGCGGCCCACATCTTCGACTGGAACCGGCGCGTCTACCCGGCTCCCGGGCCGCAGAGCGCCTACGTCTTCCCCGACACCGTACGGCCCTTCTCCTCGGGGGCGGCCTCGCAGGGAAAGACCGCCGAGCAGCTGACCGTGGCCTACCAGGGCTCGTCGGGGGCGCCGGTGATGGTCGAGCCGTACGCGGGCTGGCTGCGCGGCTACCAGGAGTACGCCTTCGTGCGGGGCCCGTACCTCGCGGTGATCCTGCTGGTCGGCCTGGTCGGGGTGCTGATGCGGCTGCGGCGGTTCGGCGGCGCGGTGCTGCTGCCCTGGGCGGCGGGGACCATGCTGCTGGTCCTGCCGCCCTTCATCGCGGCCTTCGACCACCGCTACGTCATCCCCGCCCTCCCGCTGGCCTGCCTCGCCGCCGGACTGGCCTTCGGGGTCAGGCACGAGGAGAACGAACCCGAGGCGGTGGACGGGAAACCGGACGAGGACCCGCCGTACGAGGGCCCCGGCGACGAGGACCCGTCGTACCGCACGACGGCCGAGCGGCCGGTGTACGCGAGCCCCGTCGGGGAGTCGGGGTACGGGCCGGGGTCGTACGACGAGCAGGCGCACCGGGATGGCGCGTACGGAAGCACCGCGTACGGGGGCACGACGGAGCCGCCGGTGTACGGCGCGACGGGCGAGCGATCCGCGTACGGCGTCACCGGCGAACGGCCGGCGTACGGCGTGACGGGCGAATGGCCGGTGTCCGGAGGGACGGGCGGGCGGCCGGGGTCCGGAGGAACGGCCGAGCGAGCGGCGTACGGCGCGACGGGCGAGCGGCCGGTGTCCGGAGGGTCAGCGGCGGCGGACGTGCAGGCGAACCACCACGCCGAGTTCTACCTCCCCGAGCGCTCGTCGGACCTTCCCCACCGCGTCCCTGTTCAGCCGGGCCACGAGTTTGCCGACATCGGTCGCGGGCGCGCAGCCCACCCCGATGCGCAGCCGCTCGTGCCGTATGTACCTGACGCGGACACGGGTGAGCCCTTCGACTTCTTTAAGAGCAACCCCGAGCATGGCGGTCCCCGTCCCGGACCGCCTGCCCCACCGTCCCCATCCCAGGGTGTGTAGCAGCCACCGCACCGCCAGGAGTGCCAGCGCCACCAGCAGCAGCGCCACCAGCCAGCCCAGCCACGGATGCGCGGCCAGCCAGCCAGGGAACCCCTTGCGCACGAGCCTGGCCCCGGGCGAATGGCCGGGAATGTCACCGCGTCCTCGCAGGAAGGCGTAGAGTCCCGCGCACACCAGCACCGCCCCGGTGACGGCCAGACCGATCCGGTTGCCCAGATAGGGCCTCATCGCGCCTTCTTCCTGCGCAGCCGTACGACGACGTCACCCGCGCACATCGCGCCCAGCCCGGACAGCCGGTCACCCACCGCCGCGCCCACCCGGCGCAGCACGGGCCCGGTCCGCTCGGCGTCGGTGAACACGGTGACCTCGACGATCCGCGACGTGAGCCGGACCCGGGCCCCGTTCACCTCGTCCACCGCCTCGGCGGCCTCCCGCAGCGTGCGGCGGAGCCCGGACCTGGTGATGCCGATCACCATGTGCGGGTCTCCCGACTCCAGCGGCACCAGCCGGGCCCGGCCCGGCAGCACGGCGAGCGCGAGCATCACCAGGCCCACCGCCATGGCGAGCGTCGACGCGGCGAACGTGGCGGGATCCGACCAGTTCCACGCGCCGGCCCCGTTGACGAGCCGCCGGTAGGGCACCCGCGCGACCGGCGACTCCATGAGCAGGCCCACCGTCACCGAGGCCGAGACCACCAGCACGGCGGACACCGTCAGGGCCGCGGGAACACCGGCGGGGGTCCTTCCCGGCCGCAGCAACCGCACCGACCTGCGCCGGACGTCCTGGAACTGCTCGGCCGCCGCCTTGCCTCCCGAGCCGCCGGTGGTGGTCCCCGCGCCGCCGGTGCCTCCCGAGCCCGCCAGGATGTCCTGGAGAGTAGTCGTCATCTAATAACTCCCGTGGATACTCCGGCCTTCAGGCCGGGGAGGAAGCGGGAGCGGGAAAGGGCTGTGGCGCCTGAGCGTGCCTGGACCCGCGCGACCCACTCCAGCCGATACTCAACTGATCTTGTTATATTGTGTGAGGAATGGCGCAGACCGTGAAGCGGGCGTTCAAGTTCCGCTTCTACCCGACCCCCGAGCAAGCCGAAGAGCTTGCCCGGACGTTCGGCTGTGTCCGCCTCGTCTACAACAAAGCCCTCGAACACCGCACCCGCGCCTACACGATCGAAGGCCGGAAAGTCTCCTACGTGCAGTCGTCGGCCACGCTCACCGAGTGGAAGAAAACCGACGACCTCCTCTTCTTGAACGAGGTGTCGTCGGTCCCGCTCCAGCAGGCCCTCAGGCACCTTCAAACAGCGTTCACGAACTTCTTCGCCAAGCGGGCGAAGTATCCGGCGTTCAAGTCCCGCAAGAAGTCCCGGCTGAGCGCCGAGTACACGCGATCTGCGTTCAAGTACCGGGGCGGTCAGATCACCCTCGCGAAGATGAACGCGCCTCTGAATGTCGTGTGGTCGCGTCCGCTGCCCGAGAGTGCGGAGCCGTCCACGGTAACCGTGTCGAAGGACGCGGCAGGGCGCTGGTTCGTGTCGATCCTGTGCGAAGACCGCATCGCCCCGCTTCCTGCGGCCGCGAACGTGGTCGGGGTGGACGCGGGCATCACGGCGTTGGCCACGCTCTCCACTGGAGAGAAGATCACCAATCCGAGGCACGAGCGGGCCGATCGCCGCAAGCTCGCCAAGGCTCAGCGCAACCTCGCCCGTAAGAAGAAGGGTTCTGCGAACCGGGCCAAGGCGAAGCTCGCGGTCGCCCGCGTCTATGCCCGTATCGCGGATCGGCGCCGCGATCATCTGCACAAGGTCACCACACGGCTTGTTCGCGAGAACCAAGTGATCGCCGTGGAAGACCTCACCGTGCGGAACATGGTGAAGAACCGCAGCTTGGCCCGCGCCATCTCCGACGCCTCCTGGCGTCAAATGCGGGAAATGCTGGAGTACAAAGCGCAGTGGTACGAGCGGGAACTGCTGGTCGTTGACCGCTGGTTTCCCTCGTCGAAGCTGTGTTCGGCATGCGGCACGATCCATCGGTCCATGCCGCTGGGCATCCGAGACTGGGTGTGTGCCTGCGGCACCGTTCACGACCGGGACGTCAACGCCGCGAAGAACATCTTGGCCGCCGGGCTGGCGGACAGGTAAAACGCCTGTGGAGCTGATGTAAGACCTCAAGGAGAGTCCTCTTTGGCGGGCAGTTGGCAGTGAAGCAGGAACCCTCACGGGCGACCGTGAGAATCCCCTCCCTTCGGGGAGGGGAGGATGTCAAGTGTGCGCGTTCGGGCAGGGCCGAGCCAGGAATCAACCACCCACTTGCGTGATCTTGAGGCCCTCCTGGCGGGAGCATTGACCACCCGTCCAGCAACATGAATATTGCTCATATTCGTGGGGGCCGGGTTATCCTGCGAACATGGACGACCGCCAGCGCTACGACCGGGCCACAGCGCACCTGGAACCCCCCTTCGCCGTCCTCGACCTGCCCGCCCTGCGCGCCAACGCCGAGGGAATGGTCCGCCGGGCCGGGGGCAAACCGATCAGGGTCGCCAGCAAGTCCATCAGGTCCCGGGCCGTGCTCGAACGCGTCCTCGCCATGGACGGCTTCACCGGCATCATGGCCTTCACCCTCCCCGAGGCCCTCTGGCTCGTCTCCACCGGGATGCGGGACGTGCTCGTGGCGTACCCCACCGTCGACCGCGCCGCGCTCGCCGAGCTGGCCGCCGGCCCGGTCGCGGCACGGGAGATCACGATCACGGTGGACCACGCCGAGCACCTGGACCTCATCGAGTCCGCCGTCTCCGGAGTCCACGACCGCCACGAGATCCGGCTCTGCCTGGACGTCGACGCGGGCTACCTCGCCTTCGGCGGCCGGTTCAGGGCGGGGGTCCGCCGCTCCCCCATCCGCGAGATCGGCCAGGCCGCCGACCTGGCCACCGAGATCGCGAAACGGCCCGGATTCCGGCTCGTGGGCCTGATGGCGTACGAGGCGCAGATCGCCGGAGTCGGCGACGACCCTCCGGGCAACCCCGTCCTGACCCGGGCCGTCCGCCTGATGCAGGCCCGGTCCCGGCGCGAGCTGATCACGCGCAGGGGCCGGATCGTCCAGGCCGTCCGCCAGATCACCGACCTGGAGTTCGTCAACGGCGGCGGCACCGGCAGCATCGAGAAGACCGCCAAGGAGAGGGCCGTCACCGAGATCGCCGCCGGATCCGGATTCTTCCACCCCCGCCTGTTCGACTTCTACCGGGGATTCACCGGCCGGCCCGCCGCCCTGTTCGCCCTGCCCGTCGTACGCCGCCCCGCCCCGGGCGTCGTCACCGTCCTCGGCGGCGGCTACCCCGCCTCCGGCGCTCCCGGCGACAGCCGCCTGCCCCAGCCCTACCTGCCGTGCGGGCTGCGCTACGACGCCGACGAGGGAGCCGGAGAGGTGCAGACCCCCCTCGTCGGGCAGGCCGCCGAGGACCTGCGCGCCGGCGACCGGGTCTGGTTCCGGCACGCCAAGGCGGGTGAGCTCTGCGAGCGCTTCGCGAGCCTGCACCTGATCGACGGGGACGAGGTCGTGGACGAGGTCCCCACCTACCGGGGCGAGGGCCGTACCTTCCTCTGACCCGCCGCCCCTGTCTCCTCCCCGGATCCACGGCTGGAACTCCGGCAGAGCGGCGTCCCTTCCGGACCCGGCCCCGTCCGGAACACGGGAGCGGACCCCGGCACGAGGAACGGGCACCCGCCGCTCCAGCGGCGGGTGCCCGTTCCTGCCACACCTCTGCCCCTCCCCCGGGCACTACGGCCCCCGGCGCTCCGCGCCCGGAGAGACCGCGCTCCCGAGGAACCTCAGGGGGATCTCAGAAGCCCAGGTCGAGCTCTTCCCACCTGCTGCACCTGTGGGTCGACCAGCTCCGGTACTTGACCTGACAGGTCTTGACCCGCACCTCGCTGACGTCGTGCGCCGTGACGCGGAAGCGCTTGGTGTCGTCGTAGCTGCACAGCCTGTCGCGCTTGGCGACGTCCCAGTCCTCGTCCTCGGACGAGACGACCTGGACCTCGACGTAGGCGCAGCGACCGCCCTGGCGGAACGTGCGCCTGTCACCGTCGTACAGCTCGCCCCGCAGCCTGAACGTGTTGTCGTCCTCCTCGTCGCCCCTGACCGAGTACTCGGCCTCCAGCGTGGCCAGGCCGTTCCTGGACTCCTGCTCGAAGCTGTCGTCGACGTCACGCGCCGAGGACGCCGAGGACGCCGAGGACACAGCCGACGCGGACGAGGCGGACGCCGGTGTCGCGGCGAAGGCGGCCGGAGCCACCGTCAGCACGAGACCCGTGGTCGCCACCACCGCGATCGCGGCGCGAATGATGTTTTTCATGGATTTACCCCTCCCTTTCACCTACCCGCGATGTTCCGCGAGCGGGAAAAAGGTCACATGAGTAAACCCCTACTCAATTCGGGGCCGCCGACCGGTCGTCGGCGACACCGGAACCCCCGGTCAGCGACGCCGGCGCCGCCACAACACGACCACCGCGCCGAGCGCCAGCACCGCCCCCACCCCGATCAGGATCGGCGCCAGGTCCGGCCGGTCGTCCGCCCACAGATCCTCGGGCTCGCCGGCGAGCCTGACCGGCTTCGGTCCCGTCACGCCCACCATGTCACCGACCTGGGTGACGAGATGCTCCGCGTTCGCCCTGACCTTGGCCACACCGCGTGCCGCGACCCGCTTGGGGCTCACCCGGTCCGCGATGGCGTCCACCGTCTGAGCCAACTCCGCGCGCGTGCGCTCGATCTGCCGCTCCAACTCCGCGGGATCGGTGTCCGCCATGGCGCTCCTCCCCTACTCCTTGACATTGATCAGTCTGTCAGGTCCTGCCCACCCACGGCACTTCGGACAGGCCGGTAAGTTGACCGGGGAACCATTCCTCGGAGGAACACCATGAAACTCGAGCCGGGCGACGCCGCCCCGGACTTCACGCTTCCCGCCGCCGACGGCACCACCGTGTCGCTGGAGACACACCGCGGTCGGCGCGTCATCCTCTACTTCTACCCCGCCGCGATGACCCCGGGCTGCACCAAGCAGGCCTGCGACTTCCGCGACAGCCTCGCCTCGCTGACCGCGGCCGGATTCGCCGTGCTCGGCGTCTCGAAGGACAGCCCGGCCAAGCTCGCCAAGTTCGCCGAGCACGACGCCCTGACCTTCCCGCTCCTGTCCGACCCCTCCCTCGAGGTCCACAAGGCCTACGACGCGTACGGGGAGAAGATGATGTACGGCAAGACGACCGTCGGGGTCATCCGCTCCACCTTCGTCATCGACGCCGACGGAAAGATCGAGAAGGCTCTCTACAACGTGAAGGCGACCGGCCACGTGGCCCGCCTCCGCCGCGAACTCGGCATCGACTAAAATGAACCTTTTTCAACTTGTTGTCGCAGGTCAACAGGCGGTGAGCGGATGACCGAGGCTGCATGGCCCGCAGGGATGCGGGCCATGCGGCGCTCAGATGGCACCCGAGGGAGTTGCTCCGTCGCTGTTCTGGAGCCTGTGCAGGGCAGGATGGAAAAGGCTCCTTGGTAGAGGGCCGACTACGCGGTCAGCGCACCAGGCCCGGTACCACCTTCACCCCGTCCTCGCGGAGCGTGAACAGTTCCCTGCTTTTGCCCGTCCGTATGTCCACCGCGTAAACCACCGATGGCCTGTCCGGTGATTCCGGTGCGGCCAGCGTGGTCACCTCCGTGGTGTTCAGCCAGCCACCGAGCCGTAAGGGGTAGAGCCCTTCTGAGATGCCGGATATCGGGATGCGGGTTTCCCGGCCGCCGCTTACCGCGTCGAAAACGACGATTGAGCCGTCCCGCCGCACCATCGGCTGCCGGTCCCGATCGACGGTCTGCCCCAGCCGGGCGAGCGTCCGCCCGTCAGACGCGAGAGCGCTGTAGTCGTACGTGAAGTCCCGGATGGTGATCGGGTCATGGCCGAGCACCCACACTTGGCTGGTCATGTCGTACGGCTTGGCGAGCACGACGGGTCCAGACCCGTCCGACACGCTCACCGGCCACCACCCGCGCTTGAGGTCGGTCACCGTCCCCCGCTGCACGTCCACCAGCTTGTTCGGCTTTCGCCGCCCGCCCCACCCCGACACGACGAACCGCAGCCCGCCGGGAGACAGCCGCAGGGCGTACTCAACCGCGAAGTCCTCTGCGGGCTGCTTCAGCGGCGCCTTCCACGTCCTGCCGCTCGCCAGGTCGCGCACCACGATCGCGCGATGTTCCGAGCTGTAGTAGGCGATCCTGCGGCCGTCCGCCGTGACCTCCAGCGGCCCCTTCTCGAACGCCTCGGCCAGCTCGTAGGTGTCGCCCCCGCCGGTCACGATCCGCCAGGCGCGCCTGGCGCACGGATCTCCGGTCATCGGGCAGCTCTGCCTGTACGCCTGCTCGACCGGCCCGACCCCCTTGGCGGGCAGCGGGAGCACCGTCGTTTCTGGCGGGGTAAGCACCACCGGGGGGGCAAGGTGCATCTGCGGGAGCAGCGTGGCGCCACCGCCCGCGATCAGGCAGGTCACGGCGGCGGCCGCCATGACCAGGCGGGTCGTGCGCCTCCTGCGCGCCCCCCGCACCGCCCGGGCCGCCAGGTCGACGGCGGGCGCCTGCTCGGCCAGCGCGTGCAGGTCCTCACGTAGTGTGTTCACCGGTACACCTCCTGAGGGGTGATCGCGCGCAGTTTCGACAGCGCGTAGTGCGTCTGGCTCTTGACGGTGCCGATCGAGACGCCCATGAGCTGCGCGGTCTCGTGCTCGGAGCGGTCCTCGTAGAAGCGCAGCACGATCACCGCCCGCTGCTTCGGAGTGAGCTGGGCCAGCGTGTGCAGCAGGGCCAGGCGGCGCACGGTCGCCTCGTCGTGCGGTTGCCGGGACTCGGCGAGTTCCGGCGCTTCGGCTCCGAGGAGCTCGACGTGCTTGCGCCGGCGCCAGGAGATGCTCTGGTTCACCAGGGCCTTGCGGGCGTAGGCCTCGGGGTTGCCGCCTTTGGCGAGCTTGGTCCAGTGGGAGGCGAGGCGGGTGAGGACTGTCTGCAACAGGTCCTCGGCGAGGTGGGGGTTCCCGGTGAGCAGGTACGCCGTCCGCATCAGCGATTGCTGGCGAGCGTGCACGAACTCGTGGAACCCCTCGTAGCGGTCCATGTAGAGAAATAACTCCGCCGAAGGGCTTCAGGTTGGAACGTCAGCGTAACGACGGGCACGCGAGCCGGTCGGCTATGAGGTGATCGCGGTTGTCTTCGCCGGTGGGACGGGGCACTGAGTCTTTTTCATCCCCTGGCAGCGGACTGCTGGACACAGCATGATCGAAAGACCGGTGTTCGCCTAACGACATAGAAAAACCCCTGGTAGACGGGTTGATCACCACAACCATCACCGTCACAACCAGGGGTTTCGGATGCTGTTCTATCGTGCTGCCGTCGATGTGTCGCGTTCAACGCTGAACTACGTCGCCGGCCTGATCCGCCGGCACCGCAAGGCGATCGGGTCGGCCTGGCGGCGGCTCAACCCCGGACAACAGGCCCTGCTGGTACTGGTCTACCTGCGCAAGGGCGAGACGTTCGTCGAACTCGGCGCGGGGTTCGCAGTGTCGACGGCGACCGCGTGGCGATATGTGCAGGAGACGGTGGCGTTGCTGTCGGCGCGCTCGCCCGAGCTCGGCCAGGCGCTGCGCAAGGCCCAGCGGAACGGGCTGCACTACCTGGTGCTGGACGGCACGCTGATCCGCACCGACCGCATCAAGGCCGATCGACCGTACTTCTCCGGCAAGCACCGCGTGCATGGAATGAACGTCCAGGTCATCGCCTCGCCGGACGGGACGATCCTGTGGACCTCTGGAGCCCTGCCGGGCACGGCGCATGATCTGAGCGCCGCCCGCATCTGGGGCATCCTGCGTGCGCTGGAGCAGGCCGGAATCATCACCCTGGCCGACAAGGCGTATCAGGGAGCCGAGGGCCCGGTCGCCACGCCGTACAAGGGCAAGAACAAGCCCGCGTCACAGAAACAGGCCAACCGCTCCCCCGCCAAGCTCCGCGGACCCGGCGAACGCGCCAACGCCCAGCTGAAGAGCTGGAAAATCCTCCGGAAACTACGCTGCAGCCCCGCCAAGGCCGGCCACCTGTGCAAGGCCATCGCCGTCCTTCAAAACCACCGCGTCGCACAGGCCGCCAGAGGATGAAAAAGGTTCCCTGACACATGGCGAGGAAGACGGAGCCCTTTTCATCGTGATCATACTGGTCACGGTGGGCGTCGGGGACCCAGAGATCGATGAGGGCGAGGCTCCAGGTAAGACAGCAGTCGGTCAAGATCCGATGCCCCGACCGGGAGTCTCGCCGTGCTGTCTTACCCCGCCACGATCCCGCTGTCCAGCCGAACCCTGAACCACCTTGCCGAGCGCATCCGCAACCACCGCCACCAGCGTCGATCCCGGTGGCGGCGCCTCGACCCCGGCCGACAGGCCCTGCTCACCCTCGCTCACCTGCGCAACGGCGACACCTACACGCGCCTGGCAGCCGGGTTCGGCATCGGCGTCGCCACCGCCTGACGCTACGTCCGTGAAGCCGTCGACCTGCTCGCCGCAGCCGCGGACGACCTGGCCACCGTCATGGACCGTATCCTCAAGCTGGCGTACGCGATCCTCGACGGCACACTGATCCCGATCGACCGTGTAGCCGACCAGAAGCCCTACTACTCCGGAAAACATAAGCGGCACGGCATGAACGTGCAGGTCATCGCGGACGCAGTAGGTCGCCTGGTCTGGGCCTCGCCAGCGCTGCCCGGCGCCACCCACGACCTCAGCGCCGCCCGCGTCACGGCATCATCGACGCGCTGACCAGCGCCGACGTGATGACCTTCGCAGACAAGGGCTACCAGGCAGCCGGTGGGAGCGTGCGCACGCCGTTCAAGCGCCACCGGTACCGGCCGAAACTGTCCCGCCGGCAGAAGGCCGTCAACCGCGCACACGCCCGCGTCCGGGCTCGCGGCGAACGGGCCATCGCCACGCTCAAGACATGGAAGATCCTGGCCAAGCTGCGCTGTTGCCCCCACCGCACGACCGCGGTCGTGCAGGCCGTCCTCGTCCTGCACCGCGTCGAGACCAGCCGCTACTCAGGATGAAGACGGCTCAGTGATTCCTTGGCGGCGCTGTTCGAGGTGAACCGGCCCCTGCTCGCGGCAACGTACCGGATGCCGGGGCTCACAAAGTAAGGCCGAAGACCCGATGCAAGAAGCTGGTCAAAGCGGGCGATTTCAGGTCAGCTGCACCATCCGACGAGTGTGAAAGCATGCGACGATGCCAAACGATGCTCTTCACGGCGGTCCCGTCCAGGTCGCTGCCCGTCTCGTGGCCACTGCCGCAGCCCCGCTCGACCCCGCATCGGCGGACGCCCCCCAGGTGCTGCACTGGCCCGGGCGCAGGCTGCTGGTGCAGCGCGGGGACACCGAGCTGGCCGTCCGCGACCTGGACGGGGAGGGGACAGAGGTCCGCTTCCCCGCGCCCTGGCCTCGCCGGTACGGCTCGGTGACAGTCTCGCCCACGGGTGATGTTGCCGTGTTCGCCGGCGTGCACGCGTTGCGAGCCGTGGATTCGACCGGTGCCGTGCGGTGGGAGATCCGGCATGGTTGTTGGTCCCCCGCCGGGTGCACCGGGGCCCATGCCTCGTTCTCCGAGTACGCCGACGACTACCACCACGGCCACGCGGACGTCGGCTCGGCGGCAATCTCCGCGGACGGCAAGCTCCTGTGGGCACACGTCCGCAACCGCGAGGGGCGCGACGTCAACGAGGAATGGCTGATCCTCGACCCCGCCGACGGCACGGTACTGACCCGGGCCGACACGATGACCGTGGGATCGGGCTCCCTCCACTTCCCCCATCCGAACCCGGCCTACATGGGGCTGACGGTCGGCGAGGGCGAGGAGAACTCGCCCGTGTTGTGGGGACACTGGGACGGCGCGAACCTCACCGTCCAGCGGTTCATCGAGGAGGTCCTCCTCGCCGTGAGTCCGTCCGGGAAGCACTTCCTGACCACGGACCTGGGGCAGTGGACCCTCTACCTGCACCGGGCGGAGGATGGCATCGAACTGCGGCATCTGGACGCCGACGAAGCCGTGCCCTTTCCCGCAAGCTCGGACGACGACCGCGTTCGGTGGGACTACGAGGCGGCGGCGTTCCCCTACGACGACACCGCCGTGGTCGGCACCGAGGACTCCGCGGAGGACCCCCGCCACTGGTTTGTCGACCCGCACACGATGGCCCTGCGCGGCCGGATCGCCTACCCCTTCCCTGTCTCGGGACCTCCCCGATCGGCGGGGCAGGGCGCCTGGTACACGGTCTCCAAGGACCAGACCACTCTCCACCTGTGGAACCTGCCGCACCGGGAATGAGTCAAAGGCCTCCACGCCACGGCCCTGGCACTCGGCGAACGCACCGCCGCCACGCTCAAGACATGGGAGATCCTGGCCAAGCTGCGCTGCTGCCCACGCCGCGCGACCGCGATCGTGCAGGTCGTCCTCGTCCTGCACGTCACCGAGACCGCCCGTCAGCCAGGATGAAAATGGCTCAATCCTTTTTTCGCCATTTAATACGACGTGAGCATGCCCCAAGAATTGTCAGTCCCATTGCCTGGGCTTGGGGCGTGCCCATCAAATACAAATACACCCCAGAAATGCCGGCGGAGGCCGCAGCCGACTCCCTCAGCATCGCCGACGTCCTCCGCCGCCTCGACATCACCATCGCGGGCGGCAATTACACCCACGTCAGCCGCCGGCTGAAGCGCTTCGGAATCGACACATCGCACTTCCTCGGCCAAGCGCCTCGGCGAGGACAGTCCTCGCCGAGGCGACGCGGCCCGGAACAGGTCCTGACCGTACGACCAGAGAGTAGCTCTCGCCCACATCCGAGGCAGCTCAGGCGCAGCATGATCGCGATCGGGGTGCCGTACCGCTGCACGGGATGTAGGATCGGGAACGTCTGGCAGGGCCAGGCATTGATACTGCACGTTGACCACATCAATGGCAACTGGCTGGACAATAGAAAAGAAAATCTGCGCTTTCTCTGCCCGAACTGCCATTCACAGACAGAGAATTTCGCAGGAAAATCAAGGGGCCGTAGTCCAACGGCAGAGACACACGGTTTAGGTCCGTGACAGTTCGGGTTCGAATCCCGACGGCCCTACAAAAAATTCAATCAAAATCATACGGTCGATATAATATTCATAGACACCGGCGTAACGATATCGGCCCAGGATTCATTCTTCATAGAATACTGTCGAAGCGAAAAACGCTTCGCGTCGAGATCCGCGGTCATACGCAGGGCCATTCAGTTGCTACGCGAGTCCGTCCTCGGAGAGGAGCGCGCCGCCGCGTCCGTCGAGACCGGTGACACGGGTTCGCCTGGCCGCGCCGTGCGGGGCGACTCCGGCGAGTCGCCCGCGTAGGGTCCGGCCTCGTCCGGAATGGCGCGATGTCCACCCCTGGACGGGAAAACCTCCGGGAATCCGCGCGGGTGAGCGGGTGA
The DNA here is from genome assembly GCF_052983175.1 of Streptosporangium sp. G12. Classification (NCBI taxonomy): domain Bacteria; kingdom Bacillati; phylum Actinomycetota; class Actinomycetes; order Streptosporangiales; family Streptosporangiaceae; genus Streptosporangium; species Streptosporangium sp. G12. The sequence continues at coordinate 90,794 of NZ_JBRIQO010000030.1, forward strand.
GGTCACCGAAACATCCGAGCGAGCGGGCAGCGCTGTCCGGCGTGGCGGCTATCCGGCGTGGTGCGGGAGAAACGTCAGGTCGCGCGGTCCGTCCTCGGGGCCGCGCGACCCGGCGTCGTTGTGATCGATCACCACAAACTATCTCCCTTTACTCACCCCAGAGGGCGCTCCCGGAAACCATGGTGCCCCAGATACCGTAAAGGCCGCGTAAGCCGTGCCATATGTGCGGCTCGATGTGCGACCTGAGTCGTACACCGGACTCCCCCTTGAGGGGGAAGGGCGCTGATCTGCGCATACGTATCGTGGTGATGTGTTCGGCAGACTACGCGCCTGGAGCGGGCGCCATCCCAGGATCACGGACTCCCTGTGGCTGGCTCCGTTCCTGCTGGTCTCGCTGCTCAACGTCTGGACCGTCGGGATCGACCTGGCGGCCTGGGGGGCGGAGAGGCTTGGGCCGTGGGGGTTCGCGGGGCTGACGCTGCTGTTGTTCGTGCCGCTGTTCTGGCTGCGCGAGCGTCCCGTCGCGGTCTTCGCGATCATCTCGCTGGCCTCCTTCCTCCAGTGGCTTCTCGGGGTGCAACCCCTGGTCTTCAACATCTCCGTGCTCGTCGCCATGTACGGCGTGGCGTCGCGGCGCCCGCTGCGCTGGGCGGTGGGGGCGGGTCTGGTGGTGGAGCTGGGGTTGTTCCTGGTGTTCGGGCGGGTGCCTCAGGGCCTTGACCCGAGTGCGTTCGCCACGGCCTCGGCGTTCGCGGTCGCGGTCTGGATGGCGGGGATCTACGCGAACACCCGCCGCCGTTACCTGGAGGGTCTGGAGGAGCGGGCCGAGCGGGCCGAGCGGGAGCGCGATCAGCAGGCCAGGCTGGCGGCGGCGGCGGAGCGGGCCCGGATCGCCCGTGAGCTGCACGACGTGGTCGCGCACAACGTGAGTGTGATCATCGTTCAGGCCGACGGGGCGGGGTACGCGATCGACAGCGATCCCGAGCAGGCGCGCAGGGCGATGCAGGCGGTCTCGGCCACGGGCCGCAGGGCGCTGGCGGAGATGCGGCGGATGGTGGGCGTGTTGCGGGCCGACGGTGTCCAGGAGGAGTACGCTCCGCAGCCGAGCCTGTCGCAGCTGGACGGTCTGGTGGCGCAGGTGCGGGAGTCGGGGTTGCCGGTGGAGTTGCGGGTGTCCGGCGTTCCCCGGGAGCTTCCCGAGGGGGAGCAGCTCACGGTTTACCGGATCGTGCAGGAGGCCCTCACCAACACCCTCAAGCATGGCGGTCCGGACAGCAGGGCCACGGTCGAGATGGAGTACGGCGTGCGGGAGCTGCTCTTGCGGGTGACCGACGACGGTCGCGGGGCCGCGACGCCGGAGCGTGAGGGCGGGCACGGCCTGGTCGGCATGCGGGAGCGAGTCGCGCTGTTCGGCGGGAGCGTGGAGGCACGGCCCGTTCCGGGTGGCGGGTTCCGGGTGGTGGCGCGGTTGCCGATCGGCGACACCGGGGCGGGTCGGGCGGCTTGACGGAGCGCGCGGTGGGTGACCAGGTGATCCGGGTGATGCTGGTCGACGATCAGGAGTTGTTGCGCACCGGTTTCCGGATGGTTCTCGGCGCCCATCCCGGGATCGAGGTCGTCGCGGAGGCGGGTAACGGGGCGGCCGCGGTGGAGACGGTGCGGACGGTCGCCGTCGACGTGGTGCTGATGGACGTGCGGATGCCGGTCATGGACGGGGTGGAGGCGACGCGGCTGATCCGTTCTGCGGCCGGCGGGCCTCGGGTGCTGATCCTGACCACGTTCGATCTGGACGAGTACGCGTTCGCGGCGTTGAAGGCGGGTGCGTCGGGGTTCCTGCTGAAGGATGTGCCGCCCGCCGATCTGGTGAGCGCGATCCAGTCGGTGCACAGCGGGGACGCGGTGGTGGCTCCGAGCACGACGCGGCGGTTGCTGGAGCGTTTCGCGGTGCATCTTCCCTCGGCGGGGGCGGCCGAGCCCGCGGTGCTGTCCGGGTTGACCGCTCGGGAGCGGGAGGTGCTGGTGCTGGTGGCCAGGGGGTTGTCGAACATGGAGATCGCCGGTCGGCTGGAGCTGGCGGAGGCGACGGTCAAGACGCACCTGGGCCGGATACTGGCCAAGCTGAGTCTGAGGGATCGGGCACAGGTCGTCGTGTACGCCTATGAATCAGGGATCGTGACTCCGCATTCGGCCGACTAGCATGATCTCATGACGCATCCTGACGGCCGGCTTCGCGCGTCGCACGCCGACCGGGACGTGGTTATCGAGCAGCTGCGCGTGGCCGCCGGAGACGGGCGGCTCACCCTGGAGGAGCTGGAGGAGCGGATCGAGCGGACTCAGGCCGCCAGGACGTACGACGACCTGAGAGCCCTTACCGCCGACCTGCCGCGGACCGACGGGACACTCGCCGTGCCGGGCGATGTCGGCGGGGTCCTGGAGTTGCGGACGAAGAGCGGGCAGGTCCGCCAGAAGGACTACTGGGTGGTGCCCGCGCGCATCGTGGCGAGCTGCACCTCGGGCAACGTGAAGATCGACTTCACCGAGGCGGTGTGCTCGCATCGCGAGGTGCTGCTGGAGGCGACCTGCGGGATGGGCGGCATCCTGGTGATCGTGCCGCGCGGGTGGACGGTGCGGATCGAATCGGTGACGACGAACATGGGCACGATCAGCAACAAGGCCACCGACCCGGGCCGTCCGGACGCGCCGGTGCTGCGCGTCACCGGCAAGGTCGGCATGGGCAGCCTCAAGATCAAATACCCGCGAAGGTAGCGCCGCCTCGGCCGAATGGCCGAGGCCCGTGCTACGGCGGAGGTCGTGCCCGTCCTTCTCCGGACCCCCTCCCCGCACCCCAAGTCAGGCCTAACGCCTGATGGATCCCTCTTTCCCCGTCAATAACGTTTGGTCCGTCATAACGCCATACGTTGTTGAAGGAGAGCTGCCGTGACCATCACCGGAGAGGTCGGCGCGTGGGACGCGCGGGGAAGCGCGGCGCCGGCCGTGACGGCCAGAGGTCTCACCAAGGTGTACGGCCGGGGGGACACCGCCGTGCACGCGCTGCGAGGGGTGGACGTCTCCTTCTCGACGGGCGCCTTCACCGCGATCATGGGCCCTTCGGGGTCGGGGAAGTCCACGCTGATGCACTGCCTGGCCGGGCTGGACACGGTGAGCGGCGGTCAGGTGCGCATCGGGGACGTGGAGCTGACAGGGCTCAACGACAGGCAGCTCACCATGCTCCGCCGCGAGCGGATCGGCTTCGTCTTCCAGGCGTTCAACCTGCTGCCGACGCTGACGGCCGAGCAGAACATCCGGCTCCCGCTGGAGATCTCCGGGCGGCTCGCCGACCCCGCGCTGTTCGACCTGGTCGTGGAGACCGTGGGCCTGCGCGACCGGCTGGGTCACCGGCCGTCGGAGCTGTCGGGCGGCCAGCAGCAGCGCGTCGCGGTCGCCCGCGCCCTGATCAGCAGGCCTCAGGTCATCTTCGCCGACGAGCCCACCGGCAACCTGGACTCGCGCAGCGGCGCCGAGGTGCTGTCCTTCCTGCGGACGTCGGTGCGCGAGCTCGACCAGACGATCGTGATGGTCACCCATGACCCGGTGGCGGCCTCGTACGCCGACCGCGTGGTCTTCCTGCGGGACGGCCTGGTGGTCAGCGAGCTGACCGGGCCGACGCCGCAGTCGGTGCTGGACACGCTGATGAAGCTGGAGGCGTGAGGTGCTGAGGACGACGCTGGCCGGGTTGCGGGCGCATCGGCTGCGACTGGTACTGACGTCGCTGGCGATCGCGCTGGGGGTGGGCTTCATCGCGGGGACGTTCGTGCTGACCGACACCATCGAGGCGGGTTTCACCCAGAGGTTCGCGGCGGCGGCCGACCGGATCGACGTCGCCGTGACCCCCCTGGCCGGGGGGAACGGCGACGAGACGCCGGCCGTCTCCGAGGCGACCCTGGAGAAGGTGCGCGCCGTGGACGGCGTGGCCGACGCCCAGGGGTTGGTGCGGGGCACGTCCGCCCTGCTCGGCAAGGACGGCAAGGCGGCCGGTGACTTCCCCACCGCGGGGATCTCCCTGCCCGAGGGCGACCTGAACCGTACCTCGATCGTGAGCGGTGCGGCCCCGAGGACCGCGACGCAGGCCGTGCTCGACGAGGACACCGCCAGGACCAGGGGCTTCAGGCTCGGTGACGTCATCGCGGTGCTCGACACGAAGAACGTCCGGCACGAGTTCACGCTGGTGGGCCTGTTCGACATCGGCCTGGACCAGGAGCTCGGATACTTCGGCGCGGTCGGCTACACCACGGACACGGCCAGGAAGATGACCGGGCAGAAGGGGTACCGGGAGGTCGACGTCGCCGCCGCCGAGGGCGTCACCCAGGAGGCGCTGCGCGGCTCGGTCGCCGCGGCCGTGGGCGCGGGTCACGAGGTCAGGACCGGTGAGCGGTACGCGGCGGACCTGGCCAGGTCCAACGGCGCCAACGGCGACTTCCTGATGCTGGGCCTGCTGCTGTTCGGCGTGGTGGCGATGTTCGTGGCCGCGCTGGTCATCTACAACACCTTCAACATCCTGGTGGCCCAGCGGACCCGCGAGATGGCGCTGCTGCGGTGCATCGGGGCGACGCGCGGGCAGGTCTTCGGGTCGATCGTGCTGGAGTCGGCCGTGGTCGGCCTGCTGTCGTCGGTGCTCGGCCTGCTGCTCGGCTACGGCCTGGGCGCGGGGGCGCTCGCCGTGCTCGCGATGTTCGACGCGCCGATGCCCTTGGACGCCGCCGTCACCCTGGCGCCGCGCACCATCGTTTTGGGCCTGGTCATCGGCCTGACGGTCACGGTCGTCGCGGCGCTGCTGCCCGCGCGGGCGGCGACGCGGGTGGCGCCGATCGCGGCGCTGCGCTCGCAGGCCGAGGAGCAGACCTTCAGGACCGGCCTGGTACGGATGATCTTCGCGGGGTTGTTCCTGGTCGCGGGCGTGGGCACCGCGGTGGCCGGGATGTCCATGAAGCCCGGCGAGACCGCCCTCGTGGTGGTCATGGCCGGTTGCTCGCTCGTCTTCCTCGCGGTGCTGGTCCTCGGGCCGGTGATCGTCAGGCCGCTGTCCGCGTTCGCGGGGTGGGTGCCCGCCAGGATCTTCGGCGTGCCCGGCAGGCTGGCCGTGGACAACTCCCGGCGCAACCCGAAGCGGTCGGCGACCACCACCGTGGCGCTCACCGTGGGCGTGACGCTCATGACGGTCATCTCCGTCGTCACCGGCACCGTGCGGGTGACGTACACCCAGCAGCTCGACGAGCAGTTCCCCTTCGACTACATGGTGCAGACCCAGGAGCGCGACTCGGGCCTGCCCCGCGCGATCGCCGAGAACCTCCGGACCAGTCCCGAGCTGGCCTCGGTCATCGCCTTCCGCGAGACCACCGCCAGGCTCGCGACCGGGACCGCGAAGTACGACGTGGGGACCTTCACCCCGGCCCCGGGCTTCAACCCGCCGCTCGACGCGGGCTCGCTCGACCGGCTCGGGCCGGGGACCGCGCTCGTCGCCGAGCGCGTCGCCGAACGGCTCAAGCTGGGGGTCGGCGACCGGATCACCGTACGGACGGCGAAGGCGGGCGCGGTCGGCCTGACGATCGTGGGTCTCTCCGACATCGACGCGAGCCTCGCCAGCCTGACGGTGCCGGAGCGGGACTTCGACCGCTACTTCGGTGAGGTCGGCGACAACCGGGTGATGATCAAGCATCGGGACGGCGTGAACCCGGACCGGGCGCTCGCGGCGGTCGAGGCGGCGACGGAGCCTTACCCGACGGCGAAGGTCGCCAGCTCGACGGCGATGCGGGGTCAGTTCGACGAGGCGCTCGACATGATGCTGATGATCATCACGGGGCTGCTCGGCCTGGCGGTGCTCATCTCCCTGCTGGGCATCGCCAACACGCTCTCCCTGTCGGTCCACGAGCGCACCCGCGAGTCCGCGCTGCTGCGGGCGCTCGGCCTGACCCGGCCCCAGCTGCGGCGGATGCTCTCGGTCGAGGCGCTGGTCCTGGGCCTCATCGGCGCGCTGGTCGGCGTGGTGCTGGGCGTCGCGTTCGGCTGGGCCGCCGCGCAGACGATGACCGACAACGTCATCTTCCAGCTGCCGGTGCCGCAGATCCTGTCGTTCGTGGTCCTGTCCGGCCTGGCCGGGGTGGTCGCCGCGGTCCTGCCCGCCCGGCGCGCGGCCCGCGCCTCGGTCGTCGGCGCGCTCGCGAGCGGCTGACCCCGGCCGGGCCCCGCCCCGCAGCGGGACCGGGAGGGGCGAGCGGCTCGCATCCCGGACCGGAGGGGCCGGGTGGCACCGCACCCGGCCCGCCGGGGCCCGGCCCGACCGCACCCGGGCCGGGCCGGCCGGGACGTCTCGCTATCGGGGGCGGCGTCCCGGCCACTGCTCGGCCACGGTCTCGGGGTTGAGCAGCGGCCGGATGACGATCTCGCCGGTGGCTCTGTCGATGACCACGCACCCGGAGCCGACGGTGTCGGGCAGCACGCTGGGATCGTCGGACTCGGGCTCGTTCGACCAGGCGACATAGCCCTCGTTGAAGGCGTAGATCCTGATCTCGACGGCGGAGCCGGGGCCGCGGACCCCGTTGAAGTACTCCTCCGCCACCGCCCTCGCCTGGTCCGGGTTCACCCTGTTCTCCTCGTCTCGCTCGTCTTGCTCGTCTCGCGGAAACCCGTCAGCGCGGGGGAGGGCGCCGGGATCGGGAAAGGCACCGGGGAAGGCGTCACAGCCGCCGCCCCTCCCTGTCGATCACGACGCAGAACACGCCGGTCACCGACTCGTACGGCGGCTCCACCGCCATGTGACCCCGCTGCGCGTCGATCCAGATCACCTCGCCGTCGAAGTTCACCGCGTTCCACGCGTGGCTGCCCCCGGCCGGCCAGCGGTTGATGATGACCGCGGAGGAGCCGTGCCCCCCGGCCAGCAGCGCCTGCGCGATCGGGAGGTAGGAGTGACGGCCCTGCCCGACGTACTGGAAACGCTGCCCCAGCCACCGCTCCGCCCTGGCCACTCCCCCGGCCTCGCCGCTGAGCAGCGGCTTGCCCACCCGGTCGTACTCGGGCCTGCGCGGCGCGGCCACCGCGGGGGTGCCGTACCAGGTGGAGAGCACCGACAGGGCGCAGTCGATCGCGTTGGTCGCCCGGAACGGGTCGTCCGCCGGGCCCGTCCCGTTGATCAGCCTGATCCACATGCCGCGCGGGTCGGGGAAGCGGCGCGGGGTGCCCTGCTCGGTGAGGGGGACGGCCCGCAGCATGTCCTCCTCGGTCTGCGGATCGGGCCTGGCCAACCCGCCCGCCACCCCGTACGGCCTGCACTGGTCCAGCCGCGCCGGACCCCAGCGCATCCGCTCCCGCTCCCGCTCGCGCGGCGCCGGTGCCACGACCGGCACCTGGACCTCCAGCTCGAAGTCCCGCCACCGCTGCCCGTCCACCGTCACCACGGGGTTGTAGACCCCCGCGGGCAAACTCCACTCGTTCACGGCTCCCCCGTCACCATCCCCTGGGAGCCAGATAGTAGGGCGGCCCTCTCCGCGACAGGGAAGAGTTGACCATTTACAGCCCGGCGACCGCCCTGGGACGGGGCGGCGGAGAAGCCGCCGCATGACGGGGACAGTGGTTTGGGGCCGTTCAGCGGTACGGGCCTCGCACTGGGCGGAAGGTCAAAAACGCGGGAATCTGGCTCAGATCTTCCCCCTTTCTCCTGATATTCAGGGTTATTATCTGCCCAGTTCCCCGCGATCAAGCGGGGCCCCGATCGGAACGAAGGTGGCGAGGTGTCCGAGCGCGGCGAGGATGGGGACGGGGCGATGCCGAACAAGGGTCGGCTTCCCGCGGAGATCGACACGACGAAGCCCAGCATCGCGAGGGTCTACGACTGGTTTCTGGGCGGGAAGGACAATTTCGCCATCGACCGGCAGGTCGCCGAGGCGGCCCTGAAGATCTCCCCGGGAGCCCAGGAGGCCGGGCAGCAGAACCGGGCCTTCCTGCAGCGGGTCGTGCACCACATGGTGGCCGAGGCGGGGATCAGGCAGTTCATCGACATCGGATCGGGCCTGCCCACTCAGGGCAACGTGCACCAGGTGGCGCAGGAGGTCGATCCGGCGGCCCGGGTGGTCTACGTGGACAACGACCCCATGGTGCTGGTCCACGGGCGGGCGCTGCTCGCCGCCGACAACAGCACGACGGTCATCCAGGCGGACGCACGCGACCCGCGGTCGATCCTGGAGAACGCCCAGGTCAAGGAGTTCATCGACTTCAGCGAGCCGGTGGGGCTGCTGATGCTGAGCATCCTGCACCATCTGAACGACCACGACGATCCCGCGGGGGTGGCGGCCACGCTGCGCGCCCCGCTGGTGTCCGGCAGCTTCGTGGCGATCTCGCACTTCTGCAATCCCGGCGAGGTGCACCCGGCGGCGTCCCAGCAGGCCACGACGATCGAGAAGCTCTTCAACGAGAACCTCGGCACCGGCCGCTGGCGCACCATGGACGAGATCACGGAGTACTTCGGCGACTTCGAGCTGGTCGAACCGGGCCTCGTCCCGCTCCCCGAGTGGCGTGACGAGCCGAGCTTCTTCGTCAAGAACGCCCTTCTGTACCACACCTACTACGGCGGCCTGGCCCGCAAGCCCTAGACGAACCTCGGCCAAGCGCCGATCCGCGGCACGGCCGCGCCGTTCACCCGGGACGGCCGCCAGGTCCGCCGGCGGCCGTCCCGCACAGGCGGGAACACGATTCCCCCGCATCGGTCGCAGACCGCGCGGGGGACGAAATCACGGCCCGGGTCAGGCGACCTCGACGGTGATGGTGTGCCAGCCGGTGGCGCCGTCCGGGGCGATGGGGACGCGGTCGCCGGTCTGGGTGTAACCGGTGGCGTCGGTGGCGCGGACCTCGATGGTGTGGCTGCCGGGGGTTGCGTCCCAGTCGTCGAGGACCCACTGGCGCCAGGTGTCGGCGGTGGGGGCCTCGGCGAGGCGCGCCCGGCGCCACTGGCCCCGGTCGACGCGGACCTCTACCGCGTCCACGCCCTTGTGCTGGGCCCAGGCGACGCCCGCGACGACGGTCTTCCCCGCCGGGACGGTCGCGCCGTCCCTGGGCAGGTCGATGCGCGACTCGGTCTTGATCGGGCCCTTGGCCGACCACCCCCTGGGCGTCCAGTAGGCCTCGTCCTGGTCGAAACGGGTGACCTTGATGTCGGTGACCCACTTGGTGGCCGAGACGTAGCCGTAGAGGCCGGGGACGACCTGGCGGACCGGGAAGCCGTGGTCCACGGGGAGCGGCCTGCCGTTCATGCCGAAGGCCAGCAGGGCGTCGCGGCCGTCCATGACGACGTCGACCGGGGTTCCGGCGGTCCAGCCGTCGGCGGAGGTGCTGAGCAGCATGTCCGCGTCCTTCCGGACCCCCGCGTCGCGCAGCACCCCGGCCAGGCTGACGCCCAGCCAGCGGGCGTTGCCGATGTAGGGGCCGCCGACCTCGTTGGAGACGCAGCACAGCGTGACGTCGGCCTCGACCACGGCGCGTTTCATCAGGTCGGCGAAGGTGAGCTCCACGGGCCTGTCGACCATGCCGTGGATGGTGAGGGTCCAGTCGCGCGGGTCGACCTGGGGAACCACCAGGGCGGTGTCGACCCGGTAGAAGTCGTTGTTGGGGGTGACGAACGGCGACAGTCCCTTGATCCTCAGGTCGACCCCGGCGGGCAGCGCGGGGAGGGGTTTCACGGGCGGGGGCAGCGTGACGGAGCCGCGCGCCGCGCTCACCTCGGCCCGCCCCGAGAACGCGCGCCCGGCCAGTCCCGCCACCCCGGCGAGGGCCACGCCGCCGACCGCGCCGGTCAGCAGGCCCCGGCGGTCGAAGGCGCGCAGGTCGTTCCCCGCCCGCATGACGGACGGCGTCGACGGCTCGAGGTGCTCCCCTGCCTCCGGCGGGGACTCGGGCGTGACCGGTCGCAGTTGTGCCGGCCCGGTGCCGAGCGCGGCCCCCGCCGCACCCACGGCACCGGACACACCTCCATACGAGACGGCCGGGTCATCGGCGGGTACGAGGGCCCGGCGGACGAGCCATCGCAGGGCGAGCATGGCGGCGCCGACCCCGGCCAGCGTCGGGACGACGTCCATCGGCCCGGAGCCGGGACGGGTCAGCACGGCGGCGACGCCGATGAGGCCGAACACGGCCAGCCCCGCCGTCCCGTACCGGAGGTCGCGGACGGCGGCCCTTCCCAGCGCGGCGGCGACGGCGGCCAGGATCAGCAGGATCCCGGCGAGCAACACGGTCTTGTCGCTCTCGCCGAAGGTGCGGATCGCCCATTCCTTCAGCGGGGCCGGGGTGAGGTCGACAACGGAGTTGCCGACCGCGACGACAGGGAAGGCCGCGGGTTTCACCAGACCTGCGGCGAACAGTGACACCCCCACCGCGACCGCACCGGACACCAGGCCGATCAGCGCCGAGGCCCAGAGGGGCATGCGCCTGTTGCTCTGCATGACCCCGACGCTACGCCCATACGGGACCGCAGGTTCTTACGCGCCGATTACAGGCACCGTCCCGCGCCGGTCACGGGCGCCCTCCGGCCACCCGCGGGCACCGTCCGGCGATCCACCGGCGTCCTCAGGCGATCACTTCGGCGATGATCGGGGCCAGCGCGCGGAAGGCGCGGCCCCGGTGGCTGATGGCGTCCTTCTCCACCGCGGACAGCTCGGCGGTGGTCCGGGTCTCGCCCTCGGGGACGAGGATCGGGTCGTAGCCGAAACCGCCGCTGCCGCGCGGAGCGTCGATGATCACACCGTGCAGCGCTCCCTCGGTCACCCGTTCCTCCCCCGACGGGAGTGCCAGCGCCGCCGCGCACGCGAAGTGCGCGCCCCGGTGCCCCTCGGGCACGTCGGAGACCTGCGCGAGCAGCAGGTCGAGGTTGGCCCGGTCGTCGCCGTGCCTTCCCGACCAGCGGGCGGAGAAGATGCCGGGCATCCCGTTCAGGGCGTCGACGCAGAGGCCGGAGTCGTCGGCGATCGCGGGCAGGCCGGACTGCTGGGCGACCGCGTGCGCCTTGAGCAGGGCGTTCTCCGCGAAGGTCAGGCCGGTCTCGGCGACGTCGCCGATCTCGGGGAACTCCTCGAGCCCGACGATCTCCACCGGGATCGAGGCGTCGGCCAGGATCCGGCGCAGCTCGGCGATCTTCCCGGCGTTCCGGGTGGCGAGGACCACGCGTGCCCGGTTCGCACCGGACCCGGCCTGGCCGGTCTCGTTCGCACCGGACCCGGCCGTTCCGGTCTCGTTCGCACCGGACCCGCTCATGCCAGTGCCTCCCGCTGGAGCCGGGTGAGCTCGGCGCACCCGGCCGCGCCCAGGTCGAGCAGCTCGCCGAGGGCGGCGCGGTTGAACGGCTTGCCCTCGGCGGTGCCCTGGACCTCGACGAACTCGCCGGAGCCGGTCATCACCACGTTCATGTCCGTCTCGGCGGCGACGTCCTCGGTGTAGCAGAGGTCGAGCAACGCCGTGGAGCCGACGACGCCGACGGAGACGGCCGCGACCGAGTCGATCAACGGGTCTCCGCCGCACATCTTGCGCTTGCGCATCCACGCGACCGCGTCGACCAGTGCCACGTACGCCCCGGTGATGGCGGCGGTGCGGGTGCCGCCGTCGGCCTGGAGCACGTCGCAGTCGATGACGATCGAGTTCTCGCCCAGCGTCTTGTAGTCGACGCAGGCGCGCAGGGAGCGGCCGATCAGGCGGGAGATCTCGTGCGTACGGCCGCCGATCTTGCCGCGGACCGACTCGCGGTCGTTGCGGGTGTTCGTGGCGCGGGGCAGCATGGCGTACTCGGCCGTGATCCAGCCCTGACCGCTGCCCCGGCGCCAGCGCGGCACGCTGTCCTGCACGGAGGCGGCACAGAGCACCTTGGTGCCGCCGAACTCGACGAGCACCGAACCCTCGGCGTGCGCGAGCCAGTCGCGGGTGATGGTGACGGGGCGGAGTTGATCGGGAGAACGTCCATCTGCGCGAGCCATGAAACTCACCCTAGGTCATACCGGACCCCGCTCCGTGCGAGTTCCATGCGCCCGCCGAACCCGCCGCGGGAGGCGTCCTCCAGGACGCGGTCGCGGTCGTTCCAGGGCACCAGATGGGTGAGTACCAGGGTGTCCACGTCCGCCTTGGCCGCGTGCTCGGCCGCCTGGCGGCCGTTCAGGTGCAGACCGGCGGGCAGGCCCGGCTTGTCGATGTGTGACGCCTCGCACAGGAGCACGTCGACACCCGAGGCGAGCTTGACCAGTTCGGCGCTCTCACCGGTGTCGCCGGAGTAGGCCACCGAGCGCCCGCCGTGCGAGACCCTGAACCCGTAGGTCTCCACGGGGTGGTTCACCAGCGCGGCCGTCACCTCGAACGGGCCGACCTCGAACGTTCCCGGCGTCAGGCCCACGAAGTCGAAGGCCGTGTCGAGCGGCGGCTCGTCCGGCATCGCGTAGGCGGAGTTCAGCCGCCTGCGCGCGTCGGCGGGCGCGTACACCGGTATCCGGGGCAGCGGGCCCTGCGGAGAATAGGTGCGGACCACGTGGTACGGGCACATGTCGAGGCAGTGGTCGGCGTGCAGGTGCGACAGGCATATCGCGTCCACGTCGTACAGGCCTATGTACTTCTGGAGCGCGCCGAGCGCGCCGTTCCCGAAGTCGAGCAGCATGCGGAACCCCTCCGCCTCCAGCAGATAGCAGGAGGAAGGGCTGTCAGGCCCGGGGAAACTCCCCGAGCATCCAATGATCGTCAATTTCACGGCGGCCTCCTACGGTTACTGTGCGGCGCCGCGTGTCACGGCGCGGGCGCCGGTGGCCGGTATCCGCCCCCCTTCGTCCGCCACTCCCGGCTGCTCCCCCTACGGAGCGCCTGAGCACCGTCACACGCGATGCCCGTTGTGCGGGACATCCCCTACTACCGCCACTTCGACCGCCTGGATCTCCGGCCCGAGGAACCGTCGTCCGAGGTCGGCGAAGAGGCCCGCGTCACCGGTGGCGCGGAAACGGTGCCTGGGCGCGCCCCCTACGGCGGCCAGGCTCCGGTCGTGCAGGACGCGGTAGACGTCCTTGGCCGTCTCGTCGGCGCTGGACACCAGCGTGACGCCGTCTCCCACCACATAGGAGATCGGCCCGGCGAGGAGCGGGTAGTGCGTACACCCCAGAATCAGCGTGTCGCACCGGTCGGCGAGCACCGGCGCCAGGTATTCGCGGATGACGTCGATGAGTTCGTCGCTCATCGTCTCCCCCCGCTCGACGAACTCCACCAGGCGCGGCGCCGCCACCCCGGTCAGCCGGACGTCGGGAGCCGCGGCGAACGCGTCCTGGTACGCCATCGACGCGATCGTGGCCCTGGTCCCGATCACCCCGACCCTGCCGTTGCGGGTGGCCCGCACGGCACGGCGCGTCGCGGGCTGGATCACCTCGACGACCGGGACGTCGTAGCGCTCCCGGGCGTCGCGGAGCACGGCCGCGCTGGCACTGTTGCACGCGATCACCAGCATCTTGACGTCGTGCTCGACGAGGTGGTCCATCACCTCCAGCGCGTAGGCGCGGACCTGCGCGATGCTCTTGGGGCCGTACGGCTGCCTCGCCGTGTCCGCCACATAGAAGATCGACTCGTTGGGCAACTGGTCGATGATCGCCCGGGCCACCGTGAGACCACCGACACCACTGTCAAAGATTCCAATGCTCGCTTGCGACACAGTTCCCAAGGCTAGGCGACCTGGGACGGCCGATCACGGTAAGAATCCTCACAACGCCGATTACCAGCTCAGCCATGTATTTTTCGTAACATCCCGGCGCACGAGGTCCTGCCGGGGACCACGGCGCCGCACGAGGTCCCGCCAGTCCTACGGCCCCGCACGAAGCCCTGCCGAGCCCCGCGGCGCCGCACGGACGCCAGGGGTCGTCCGTGGGACGCGACCCGGGACGTCAGCCCCGCCCGACGCGGGCCAGCTGGCGGGACTGGGCGACCAGGCGTCCGGTGGAGTCCCAGACCTCGACGTCCTCGTCGAACCAGCCGTCGCTGATCAGACGGCCTCCGGCGATGAGGGTGAGCCAGCCGGGGGCCGGCAGGGCGCGCAGGTGCCAGGTGAGGTCGACCGTGGGCGCCCAGCCGCGCTCTCCGGCGGAGAAGACCACCGGCGGGAGGGCGTCCACGGCCAGCGCCAGCACGTACGGGTCGGGGTCCTGCGGCTCGGCCAGCCGGAAGTAGGCGCGGGCCTCGGGCCTGCCGGTGGGCCTGCCGTCGAGCCAGCCGATGGTGGGAGGGTCGAAGACCAGCTCCATCTGGGCGTTGAGCGTCATGTTCGACTCGGCCTTGGGAGCGGGCAGCGAGACGCACCGCTCGATCGGCGGCATCGCCACCGAGGGCTCGTCCGTCCAGTCGGGCGCGGCGTCACCGAGGGTCGCGGTCGTGACGAGCCCCTCGATGAAGGACGTGCCGTCCTGGACCAGGGTCGCCCGGGTCATCGTGGCGGTGCGGCCGGTCTTGACCTGCTCCAGGCGCACCTGCGCGGGACCGGGCCTGGCCGCACGCAGGAACTGGACACCCGTGGTCACCGGATGCTCGTGGGGAGAGGCGTCCACGACCGCGCGCAGCAGCACGGCCATCAGGTAACCGCCGTTGAGGGGGCCGCCGATCGAGTATCCGGTGTCGAGGCACACGTCGTAGGTGGTCTCGTCCACCCTGATGGCCGCTGTCGCCTCGTCGAACTTCGTCATTCACGCTCCCGAACCTTGTTCTAGAAAGGCCACTTTACCCATTCCGTACGACCTTCGCCTCCCCCGGCCCCGGACGGCCCGCCCGCCGGAGCCGGACCGGCCCCGAGCCAGGGAGCCGAAACCGGCCGGGACATCGGAGTCCATGGGAAGCACAGGGGGCGGAGGGGCGGAAGAAACAGCAGCGACCTGCGGGAATAGACCGACAAAGCAGACAACGGTCTATAAAGCACCGCTGAACAGGGGTTGATCCCGCTTAGATGCACCAATCACATAGTTAGTTCAATGCAAGCGGGTTGCTAGCAATGTGCACTAACTTCTCCCTATCCGCTAAGCCCACTTTGTGAGTGATCATGCCTGCCAACAATCCCCCCGACCAGTCGCCCACGCCGGGTCAGAACCCCGACAGGACGATCGCCTACCGATGGAACGAGGGCGCGCAGCACAACGACCAGCCGCACACACAGGCCTATCCGCAGAACGGCCAGCCCGGATATCCCCAGCCTTCCGGCGGCTACCAGCAGGGGCAGCCCTACCCGCAGCAGGGCCAGCCCTACCCGCAGCAGAACCCCCAGCAGGGCTACCAGCAGCAGCAGCAGCCGTACGGCCAGCAGGGTTACGGCCAGCAAGGCCAGCAGGGCCAGCAGGGCTACGGCCAGCAGGCCGGTCAGCCGTACGGCCAGCAGCAACCCGGCTACCAGCAGCAACAGCAGCAGAACTACGGCCAGCAGGCGTACGCGCAGCAGGGCGGGAACTGGCAGCAGGGTCCCGACTTCCTGAGCGCCGGGCCGCCGGCCGGTCCCCCCGCGCGCAAGAGCGGCGGTAAGGGCTGGCTGCTCGCGGCGATCGCCGCGCTGGTCGTGGCCCTCGTGGGCGGCGGCGGCTTCTTCGCGGTCAACCTGCTCAGCGGCGGCGGCGCGCAGCCGCACGACGTGCTGCCCGGCAACGCCATCGGCTACGTGCGCCTCGACCTCGACCCTGCCGCGAACCAGAAGGTGGCGCTGTTCACCATCGCCAGGAAGTTCACGGTCACCAAGGACTCCTTCACCGGCGAGGACCCGCGTCAGGCGATCTTCGACCTGATCAAGAAGGACGCCGACAGCCTCGGCAAGGTCGACTACGCCGCCGACATCGAGCCGTGGCTCGGCGTCCGCGTCGGCGTGGCCGCGCTGCCCCCGGCCAAGGCCGGCGCCGAGCCCGGCGCCGTGGTGGCCGTCCAGGTCACCGACCAGGACAAGGCCACGGCGGGCATCGCCAAGCTGATGGGCAAGGAGAAGTACGGCATCGCGTTCCGCGACGACTACGCGCTGCTCGCACCGACCCAGGC
The DNA here is from genome assembly GCF_052983175.1 of Streptosporangium sp. G12. NCBI lineage: Bacteria > Bacillati > Actinomycetota > Actinomycetes > Streptosporangiales > Streptosporangiaceae > Streptosporangium > Streptosporangium sp. G12. The sequence goes on from NZ_JBRIQO010000030.1 coordinate 106,841, forward strand.
AGAGGCCGACAAGGCCGTCGCCGCCGAGCCGCTGTCGGGGAACGCCAACTTCTCCGACGACCTGAGCGCCCTTGGCGAGACCGGCGTCCTGTCCTTCTGGGCGGACGCGGGCAAGATCGCCGGACTGGCTCCCGAACTGGCGGCCCAGGACCCCACCGCCCTCGCCCAGATCAAGAACGTCCGCGTGGCGGGCGCCCTTCGCTTCGACGGCGAGTACGTCGAGCTCGCGGGCATCAGCCGCGGCGCCGAGAGCCTGGACATGGGCACTCCCGAGGCCTCCAAGATCGGCACGCTTCCGGCCTCCACCGCCGGCGCGATCTCGATCTCCGGTCTCGGCGAGGTGATCGGCAAGCAGTGGGCGCAGGTCATGAAGTCGGCCGACCAGGCCGCGGGCGGCGGCGTCCAGCAGTTCGCCGACCAGGCCAAGCAGAGGTACGGCCTGGCGCTCCCCGACGACCTGGTGACGCTGCTCGGCAAGAACATCACCCTCGCCATCGACTCCGGCGGCCTCAACACCAGCCAGCCGAAGTTCGGCGCGAAGATCGTCACCGACCCGGCCAAGGCGCAGGAGGTCGTCGGCAAGATCGAGAAGTTCCTCGCGGACTCCGGGACGGCCGTCCCGCAGCTCGCCAAGGTTCCCGGTGACGGCGTCTTCGTCCTGGCCAGCGCGCAGGACTACGCCGCCCTGCTCAACAAGGACGGCACCCTGGGCGACAGCGAGACCTTCCAGCTCGCGATCCCCAACGCCGGCGAGGCGACCTTCGCCCTCTACGCCGACCTGGACAAGGTGGAGAACCTCTATCTCAGCGGCCTCCAGGGCGAGGAGAAGGCCAACCTCCAGGTGCTCCGCGCCGTGGGCATGAGCGGCACCCAGTCGGGCAGCGAGGCGTCCTTCTCGCTGAGGCTCCTGTTCAACTGACCGACCTAATCCATCCGGCTCCCTGATCCTGTTCGATCAGGCCTCCCCAGATCCCCGGCCGGGCTCCGGCCCGCCGGGGATCGTCCCCGCCCGGGGACGGCGAGGGCGGGCGTCCCACCGGGACGCCCGCCCTTCGTCATCGACATGCCATTCGCCGTCGCGGTTTCTCCCGACCGCAGATCCCGCCACCGCGAGAAAGCCCCCTGGGACCTACCCGGACTAGGCCCAGAGCTGGCCTTCGAGCCGCTCCTCTGCCTCGTCCAGCGTCCCCTCGTAGGCGCCGGTGGACAGGTACTTCCAGCCGCCGTCCGCGACCACGAACACGATGTCGGCCCGCTCGCCCGCCTTGACGGCCTTGGCCGCCATGCCGAGCGCGGCGTGCAGGGCGGCGCCGGTGGAGACCCCCGCGAAGATGCCCTCCCCGGCCAGCAACTCCCGGGTGCGCCGGAGCGCGTCGGCCGAGGAGACCGAGAAACGCGTGGTGAGGACGTCGGCGTCGTACAGCTCGGGGATGAAGCCCTCGTCCACGTTGCGCAGTCCGTACACCAGCTCGCCGTACCGCGGCTCGGCGGCGACGATCTTCACGTCGGGTACGTGCTCGCGCAGGAACCTGCCGACGCCCATCAGGGTGCCCGTGGTGCCCAGACCGGCCACGAAGTGGGTGACGGACGGCAGGTCCTCCAGGATCTCCGGCCCCGTCGACTCGTAGTGCGAGCGCCAGTTGGCCGGGTTGCCGTACTGGTAGAGCATCACCCAGTCGGGGTTCTCCTCCGCCAGGCCCTTGGCGACCCTGACCGCCTCGTTGGAGCCGCCCGCCGCGGGCGAGGAGATGATCCGCGCCCCCCACATGCGCAGCAGCTGGCGGCGTTCCTCGGAGGTGTTCTCCGGCATCACGCAGATCAGCTTGTAGCCCTTGAGCCTGGCGGACATCGCCAGCGAGATGCCGGTGTTGCCGCTCGTGGGTTCGAGGATCGTGCAGCCCGGCTGGAGGAGCCCGTCCTTCTCCGCCTGCTCGATCATCCACAGTGCCGGACGGTCCTTGATCGAACCTGTCGGGTTTCGGTCTTCGAGCTTGGCCCAGATCCGCACGTCCTCCGAGGGCGAGAGCCTGGGCAGGCCGACCAGCGGGGTCCGGCCGACTGATTCGATCAGTGAGTCAAAACGCATGGTGTACGGCTTCCGCCTCGGGTTGACCTTGTGGTGACAGACCTTTGCCTCGCGGTGACGGCCCTGGAACCGCGGCGTACGCCACCCGCCCCGCGGGACCTCGCCGGATCTCTCGGGAGATCACGAAGTCTCGCGGGACGGGCGGCGCCGCGCGGCTAGCGGGAGCCGCCGGCCACGGCGGGCAGGACGGTGACCGTGTCGCCGTCGGCGACCGGCGTCTCCAGCCCGCCCAGAAAGCGGACGTCCTCGTCGTTCAGGTAGACGTTCACGAAGCGGCGCAGCGCGCCCTTGTCGACCAGGCGCTCCTTCAGCCCGGGATGCCGGGCCTCCAGATCGCCGATGAGCTCCTCGAGCGTGGCGCCCTTGGCGTCGACGGCCTTGGCACCGTCGGTGTAGGTGCGCAGGATGGTCGGAATGCGAACCTCGATGGCCATCGCGGGTCAATCTCCTTGCGTCGTCATGGGAGTAAAGCCCACCGGATCAGAACACCGGCGAGCACCGGAGGATTCCAGAAAAGCCGGTCAGCGACAGTCGTAGACGACGACGGAGGGCGTGTGCGCGAACAGGAAGTTCTGTACGGACGCGACACCCGCGTGCCGCGCCCGGGGGCCGGGACGCGAGAGCACGACGTCCTCCTGGCTCGGGGCGACGGTCAGCATGCTCGCCAGTTTACCCAAAGGGACCATTCGCCTCACGGCCGTACCGGGCACCGATGCCGTACGAATCCGGGACACCACCCGGACGGTGACGGTCGCCCGGAAACGTGAGGCCTCGGACATGAGACCCGGACGGTGACGGTCACCCGGAGGTGATCGTCACCTCCTCCTCGCTCACGACGCCGTCGACGATCCGGTACGAGCGGAACTCGGCCTTCTCCCCCAGCTCCTCCCGGGTGGAGACCAGCACGTAGTGGGCGTTCGGCTCGGAGGCGTAGGAGATGTCGGTACGGGAGGGATAGGCCTCGGTTGCGGTGTGGGAGTGGTAGATGACCACCGGCTCCTCGTCGCGGTCGTCCATCTCCCGCCAGACGCGCAGCTGCTCCAGCGAGTCGAACCGGTAGAACGTCGGCGACCGCTCGGCGTTCTCCATCGCGACGAACCGTTCGGGAGAGTCGGAGCCGACCGGGCCGGCGATCACGCCGCAGGCCTCGTCGGGATGATCCGCCCGAGCGTGCGCGATGATCCTGTCAACCAGTTCCCGAGAGATCGTGAGCATGACTGGAAGTTACCAAAGGGCACGGACCAGGGTGTCCTGGAGGTAGGTCAGCCAGTCGTAGATGACGTACGCCGGATAGCGGGGGTCGCTCTCCGACATGTCGGCGATCTCGTCGTGCACCTCCTCGGTCACCTCCAGCCGGGTGCCGAGCGCGAGCCGCACGTCGTTCAGCGCGCGCATCCACGCCTGCGCCTGCTCCCTGGTCAGCTCGACCCGGCCGGGCTCGGCGCTGTCGAGCATCGTCTTGGCGTCGGCCCGCTTGCCCTCGCGCAGCGTCGCCTCGGTGTATCTGCGGAACTCGGCGGCCGCCTCGCCGTCCTCGTAGGCCGAGGGGAACAGCCGGGCCAGCACCGGGTCGTCGGACTGCTCGGAGGCGCCGATGCCGAGCGCCTTCTCCAGGGGGTCGTCACCCGTCTCCCCCGGCTCGATCAGGCCCAGGATCTGGGTGACCAGCGAGCGCAGGATCGACACCTCGGCGGCGTCGAAACCCGTGATCACGCCGCCCTCGCGCCCCGGCTTGAACCCCGAACTCATCTCTCGCCCACCATTCCTCGCGGACTCCACCCGAGATCCGCCCGCCACCCGCCGCCCGGCCGTCGCTCGGGGCCTCGGCGCTCCGGACCTCGGCGCTCCGTGCCCGAAGGCTTCGAGCCCGGCCGCCCGCCGCGCCGCGACGAGTGACGCCGGGCCGCCCGCGCGCTCACGAATCCCGCTGGACGGTGGCCCACAGCCCGTACGAGTGCATGATCTGCGCGTCGCGCTCCATCTCCTCGCGGGTGCCGCTGGAGACCACGGCCTTGCCCTTGTGGTGCACGTCGAGCATCAACTTCTCGGCCTTCTCCTTGGAGTATCCGAAAACGGACTGGAAGACGTACGTCACATAGGACATCAGATTGACCGGGTCGTTCCAGACGATCGTCAACCATGGCAGATCGGGTCTTACGTCGATTGACGGACGCTCGACCTCCGTTGGAGCGGTGCTACCCACATTCACCAGTCTGCCCTACCCCGGGCTTAGTCTTCGACTCGTGACAAAGAGCATGAGCACCGCGTTGCTTACCGATCACTATGAGCTGACGATGTTGGAGGCGGCGCTGAGAAGCGGGGCCGCCTCCAGACGGGCGGTCTTCGAGGTGTTCGCGCGCCAGCTGCCCGGCGGGCGGCGCTACGGGGTCGTGGCGGGAACCGGCCGGGTGCTGGACGCGCTGGAGTCCTTCCGCTTCGACGAGGAGTCCCTGGCGTTCCTGCGGGACAACGAGGTGGTCGACGAGCCCACCCTGGAGTTCCTCGCCGGATACCGGTTCTCCGGGAACGTGGACGGCTACGCCGAGGGCGAGTGCTACTTCCCCGGTTCCCCGATCATGACGGTGGAGGGCACGTTCGCCGAGGCCGTGCTGCTGGAGACCGTGATCCTGTCGATCCTCAACCACGACTGCGCGATCGCCACCGCCGCCACGCGCATGATCCGCGCGGCCGGGACGAGGCCCCTCATCGAGATGGGCTCGCGGCGCACCCACGAGGCGGCGGCCGTGGCCGCGGCGCGGGCCGCCTACCTCTGCGGGTTCTCCTCCACCTCCAACCTCATGGCCGGCCGCGAGTACGGCATACCGACCGCCGGGACCGCGGCCCACGCGTTCACCCTGCTCCACGGCTCCGAGGAGCAGGCCTTCCAGGCCCAGATCGCCTCTCTCGGCCCCGGCACCACGCTGCTCGTGGACACCTACGACGTGGCCCAGGCCGTACGGACCGCGGTGGAACTCGCCGGGCCCTCCCTCGGAGCGGTCCGCCTCGACTCCGGCGACCTCGGCCAGGTCGCCCACGAGGTCCGCGAGCAGCTCGACGCGCTCGGCGCCCACAAGACCCGGATCATCGTCACCAGCGACCTCGACGAGTACGCCATCGCCGCGCTCGCCTCCGCCCCCGTGGACGGCTACGGCGTCGGCACGTCACTGGTCACCGGCTCCGGCTCGCCCACCGCCGCCCTGGTCTACAAGCTCGTCGCCCGCGAGGACGCCGAAGGGGTGGTGCGGCCGGTGGCCAAGAAGTCGGTGGGCAAGCCCAGCCGGGGCGGGCGCAAGGAGGCCTTCCGCGAGCTCGACGCCGGTGGCACGGCGGTCGCCGAGCTGGTCACCGTCTCGGGCGAGCGCCCCTCGGACGCCCGCCCGCTGCAGGTTCCGCTGCTCAGGGAGGGGGAGATCGTCGGGCGCGAGAAGCTGGACGAGGCCCGCGCACGGCACCGCGAGGCCGTCGCCGAGCTGCCCTCGAACGCCCACCAGCTGTCCCGTGGCTACGCCGCGATCCCCACCGTGTTTGACTGATCGCATGCCAACCGCACTCATCATCGTCGACGTCCAGAACGACTTCTGCGAGGGCGGCAGCCTTCCGGTCGGCGGCGGCGCCGAGGTGGCCGCCGCCATCTCCAGGCACGCCGCCTCACACGGCTACGACCACGTCGTGGCCACCCGTGACCATCACGTCGACCCCGGCTCCCACTTCGCCGCCGAACCCGACTACGTGAGCACCTGGCCCGCCCACTGCGTCGCCGGGACCCCGGGGGCCGGCTTCCACCCCGCCTTCGACACCGCACGCGTCGAGGAGGTGTTCAGCAAGGGTGCCCACAGCGGCGCCTACAGCGGCTTCGAGGGCGTCACCGCCGACGGTACGAGCCTGGCCGACTGGCTCGGCGAGCGCCGCGTGGACGCGGTGGACGTCGTCGGGATCGCCACCGACCACTGTGTGCGGGCCACCGCCCTGGACGCGGTCGCGCACGGCCTGTCCGTTCAGGTGCTCCTCGACCTCACCGCCGGGGTGTCCGCCCCGACCACCGAGGCCGCCCTCGCCGAACTCCGCTCCGCCGGAGCCCGCCTCGCGGGCACACCCGTGGTCCGCCCGGCCTGACGTCTCTCAGCTCTGCGGCATCCCCAGAAAAAGGATCATCCGGTCGAGCTTCCCGTCCATGGTCCGGTGGTTCTCCTTCAGCTCGCCGATGTCGCACGCCATGGCCTTCATGTCGCGCTTGACCCCGACCATGTCCTCCGCCAGGACCGCGACATCCTGTTTGACCCCGTCGAGGTCCTCCTTGGTCGCACACCTCGCGACCTCCACCCGAAGCTCGGCCACATCCTCCTTGACCTCGGCCATGTCCACCTTGAGCCCAGCAACATCCACCTTGAGCCCGGCCACATCCTCCTTGACCTCGGCCATGTCCACCTTGAGCCCAGCAACATCCTCCTTGAGCCCGGCCACATCCTCCTTGAGGCCAGCGACATCCTCCTTGACCTCGGCCATGTCCACCTTGAGGCCAGCGACATCCTCCTTGACCTCGGCCATGTCCACCTTGAGCCCGGCCACATCCACCTTGAGGCCAGCGACATCCTCCTTGACCTCGGCCATGTCCACCTTGAGCCCGGCCACATCCTCCTTGACCTCGGCGAGGTCTTCCTTGGTCGCGCACTTCGCGACCTCCTGCCTGACCTCGGCGAGGTCTTCCTTGGTGGCGAGGGTGTCCATCCTCGCCATGATCTGCTCGAACATAGGAGCCACGTACTCCATGATCTCGGTACGGATCATCTCGGCCAACACTTGTCCTCTTTGGGTGCATCACAGGGGGAACCCGGCGGAGGGCCCGGGATGGTCACGACGGCACATTACCAACAACGACCACTCTGAGCATCCGAACGATTACCGGATCGGCATGGATGGGTAAACAGAACCATCACCGGTTGCGACAGGAGTATCACGGGGAGTCGAGACTTCTTACTACCGGTGGTGACCTCTATGTTCGTGCTCGGCGTCTCCTGGCTGATCCTGACCCCGCTGTGCCTGTGGAACCTGTTTCGCGGAGGGACGCTGGTACGGCTGACGAGCGTGCTGTCGCTGGTCGCGCTGGAAGCGGCCACGATCTGGGCCACCACGGTCGTCCAGGTTCCCGCGCGGACTCCGATCGCCGCGCCCCCGGCCCCGGCGGCCCAGCCGCAGATCCGGGCTCCGTACCCGGCGTACCCGGCGTCCCCGGCGGCCCACGCGCCGACGCCGCCCCCCGAGGCGGCCCAGCAGGGCGCGCGGGACGCACGGGGAGCACAGGCGGGACGGGGAGAGCGGCTCGTACAGGGTGAGCCGGGCGAGCGGGGCGCCTCCGGCGCGCGGGACACGTCCTGTCGCGGCCGGATGCCGGCCCCCGAGCGGGTGCGGCTGGCTCGCCGCCAGGGCGCGCCGCGCGGCGTGACGCTCTTCTGGAAGGCCAGGGCGGACGAGTGCGACACCGCGACCGTGGTCCTGCACCACAGGAAGCGCACGATCAAGGTCTGGATGCGCGAGGACGAGGCGGAGAACCGTTCGTCCGGCGCCACCACGTGGCCCGTGAGCGTCGCCGGTGGCGTGGCCTCCCTGGAGGTGCCGCTCACGGTGCCGGTGCGCGACACGGGGGCCTTCAGGGCGATCGACGGGCGGACCGGCAGGCCGATCGCCCTCATCCGGCCGGGTCGCATACCGGAGGAGCCGTCCACGCTCCGGTGACCCGGCCCGGCGGGACCGCCGGGCCGGGTGGCGATCCGCCCGGCCCGGTGACCCGGTCAGCGGGAGCGCTGGGTGGCCCAGTGGCGGATCTTGCCGATCCGCTCCTGGATCTGCTCGGCGGAGGCCTGCGCGATGGCGGGCCCGCCACAGGCCCTGCGGAGCTCGGCGTGGATGACGCCGTGGGGCTGGCCGGTGCGGTGGTTCCAGGCGCCGACGAGGCCGTTGAGCTCCTTGCGGAGATTGGCGATCAGCTCGTGCGGGGCGAGCTGCGGCTCCTTGGGCTCGGGCTTGTTGCGCCTGGCCTTCAGCTGGTCGGACTGGCGCTTGCTCAGCAGGGTGCGGACCTGGTCCGGCTCCAGCAGGCCCGGCAGGCCGAGGAAGTCCTCCTCCTCGGGGGAACCCGTCTCCGCCGCGCTGCCGAACTCGCCGCCGTCGAAGAGGACCCGGTCGAAGGTGGCGACCGCCTCCAGGGTCTCGAACGGCAGTTCGTCACCCACGACGTCGGGGTTGTCCTTCTTGCGCTGGGCGTCCTCCAGGAGGAAGTCGTCCAGTCCCTCCTCGGGAGGCTTACGGTCGAGCACGTGGTCGCGCTCGGCCTCCATCTCCCCTGCCAGGCCCATCAGGGTCGGCACGGAGGGCACGAAGACGGACGCGGTCTCGCCCCGCTTGCGGGCGCGGACGAAGCGGCCGACGGCCTGGGCGAAGAACAGCGGGGTCGAGATGCTCGTCGCGTAGACGCCGACGGCCAGGCGCGGGATGTCGACCCCTTCGGAGACCATCCGGACCGCGACCAGCCAGCGCTGCTCGGAGGCGGAGAACTCCTTGATCTTCTTGGACGCCGTGGGGTCGTCGGAGAGCACGACCGTGGCGCCCTCCCCGGTGATGGTCCGGATGTGGCGGGCGTAGGCGCGGGCGGTCTCGTGGTCGGTCGCGATGACCAGGGCCCCGGCGTCGGGCACGCCCCTGCGCACCTCGGTCAGGCGCCGGTCGGCCGCCCGGAGGACCTGGCGGATCCACTCGCCCTTCGGGTCGAGCGCGGCCCTCCAGGCCTGGCCGAGCTGGTCCTTGGTGAGCGGGGTGCCGAGGGTCGCGGCGATCTCGTCGCCCGCGCGGGTCCGCCAGCGCATCTCACCGGCGTAGGCGAGGAAGATGACCGGCCGGACGACGCCGTCGGCGAGTGCCGGGCCGTACCCGTAGGAGTAGTCGGAGACGCTGCGCCGGACCCCGTCGCCGTCCTCGGCGTAGGTGACGAAGGGGATCGGGTTGACGTCGGACCTGAAGGGGGTTCCGGTCAGGGCGAGGCGTCTGGCGGCCGGCTCGAACGCCTCCCGCACGCCGTCGCCCCAGGACTTCGCGTCGCCCGCGTGGTGGATCTCGTCGAAGATCACGAGCGTCTTGCGTGCCTCGGTGCGGGCGCGGTGCAGCGCCGGGTGCATGGACACCTGGGCGTAGGTGATGGCCACCCCGATGTAGTCGCGGGAGGTGGCGCCCTGGCTGTTCTTGAACTCCGGGTCGATCGCGATGCCGACCTTGCTCGCGGCGTCCGCCCACTGCTGCTTGAGGTGCTCCGTCGGTGTGACGATCGTCACAGCCCGGATGATGCCTCGTGACAGGAGGTCGCTGGCGATGCGGAGCGCGAAGGTCGTCTTGCCCGCACCCGGTGTGGCGACCGCGAGGAAGTCGCGCGGCTCACGGCTGGAGTACAGGTCAAAGGCCTCCTGCTGCCACGCGCGAAGCTTCGGCGCGGTGCCCCAGGCGGCACGGTCCGGATATGAGGGCGAGAGGTGGGATGCGGCGAAAGTGCTCACAGTGTCCCCAGGGTAATCTGCGCCGCCGACAAGACGTGCCGATCCGCCGACATCCTCGCCAAGGTCGTCTCCTCGTGCTAGTGACTCGTGCCGGTGATTCGCGAAGCCGGAAACCCCGGACTCGCGGTGCCGGAACCGCGCGAGACCCCCTCAGCGCAGGCCCGCGATCACCGTGTCGATCTCGGCCCTCGACACGGGGTCGTCCGGCTGGGTCATCGCGACCACGACCACCGGGCGCGTCCCGGCCCCCGTGAGGAAGACCACGCGCAGGTACGCGGGCCGGTTCACCACGTCCAGGTACTCCGCGCGCAGGGAGCGGGTGTGCCCGGTGCGCGCCCCCACGGTGATCTCCGTGTCGTCCACGACCTTCACCTCGTCGCCGTGGAGCAGGAGCCGCGCGTACAGGTCGCTGAGCTCGGCGGTGGTGGCGCGCACGTCGGTCACGGGCTCCGCGGGCATGACCATCACGGTCGTGTTGACGCCGTCGCCCGCGGCCGAGGTGAAGTCCGTGACCGGTGGCACCGTACCCGCGAGCCAGCGGTCGGGCAGCGGGTAGCTGACCCCCGCGACCGGGTCGGTCACCCGCCCCGGCGGCGGGGAGGGCAGCGCCCGCAGCGCCAGCACGACCACCCCGGCGATGACGCCGCCCCCCACGGCCAGGGCGAGCAGTACGAGCAGCACGCGCCGCAGGCGCCCCGGACGGCGCTCGGGAGGCGCGATGGGCGTGCCGTACCAGCGGGCCGAGGGCGGGAGGTCGTCGCCGGGCTCGGGGATGCGGGGAGGCCATGTCAGGCCGGAGCGGGCGTCGGACGGCTCGTCCTCCGGCGGCGGCCAGGGGCGGTACTCGTCGTCCTCGGGCGCCGGCCAGGGACGGCGCTCGTCGTCGAGGTCCGGATCAGAGCGCGGCCACACCTCGTCCTCGGCCGCCCGCGCGGCCCTGCGGGCCCGCCGGGACCTGCGCCCACCGCCACGGCCGGACTCGTCGGGCGGGTCCGACCGGCGAGGTCGTTCGTGCACGGGACCTCCTCCCGGCGGCGACGGTCCTACCGTCCTACCACGCATCCCGCGGCGTGACCCGGCTATGGGTGATCGCTGTTACGGGAGTGACCAATGAGTCATGGGATGTCCTTCATGCGCCGGGCCACGACCGTTCCGAAGAGCCCGATGGAGGCCATCAACACGACGATCGTGGTGTAACCGGTGGCGATGTCGTCGTGGCCGATCAGGTTGATCAAAACACCGCCGAAGCCGATGGTGATCGCGCTGCCCAGGGTGTCGACGACCTGGAGCGCGGCGGAGTTCGCGCCCTGCTCGGCGTCGGGCGACTGGCGCATCGCGGTGACGTTGACGCTGGTCATGCCGATGCCCATGCCGAACCCGGCGACGACCCAGGCGGGCACGGTGACCCAGCCGCTGACCCCGGGCACGAGGGCGAGCAGGGTCATCAGGATGCCCGTGGTGATCGCCATGGCGCCGATCCGTACCAGCAGCGGCCTGTCGTACGAGCGGCGGGTCTGCAGGTAGGAGCCGGTGGTCCAGCCCAGGGCGCCGAGGGTGAGCGCGACCCCCGCCTCGGCGACGGAGAAGCCGTGCACCTTGGTGAGGAGCAGCGGGATGAAGGCGTTGACCCCGAAGAACGCCGAGGCGAGCACCCCGCGCATCATGATCGTGGTGGGCAGGCCGCGGCCGAACCTGAGGGCCCGGGGCGGCAGCAACCTCGGCAGGCCCGCGGCGAGGACGGCCAGCCCGGCGACGGTGGCGATCCCGCCCGGCACGGGCGCCTCGTGAAGGTGGCTCGCCCCGTACAGCAGGACGCCGGCGCCGCACGCCGTGGCGGTGGCGGCCAGAGTCATCGCCAGCGGCCTGGAGCGGGGTCCCGTGGAGGGCGTGGGCGCCGGGGAGTGCCCGCCGATGCGCAACGCGGGCAGGAGCATCACGAGGGCGGGGACGACCAGCGGCACGATGCCGTAGAAGACCCACCGCCATCCCGCGGTCTCGGCGATGAGGCCGGTGAGGCCGGGCCCGACCAGGGCGGGGAGTACCCAGGCCGCCGACAGCGCGGCGAACACCCGGGGCCGGGTCGCCGGGACGTAGACCCGCGCGATCATCACGTAGATCGCCACGATGACGGCGCCGCCGCCGAGGCCCTGCACGACCCGCGCGACGATGAACAGCTCCTTGGATCCGGCGGCCCCGGCCATGGCCATACCGGCCGTGAACAGCCCCACGCCGAGCAGGAACGGCCAGGCGTGCCCTCGCCGGTCGGACCAGAGCCCGGCGACGACGTTGGCGAACAGACCGGCGATGAGGAAGGCGGAGAAGCTCACCCCGTACAGGTCGAGGGCGTCGAGGTCCTCGGAGACGGCGGGCATGACCGTGCCCACGGACATGCCCTCGAAGGCGATCAGCGTGACGACGAGCAGGATGCCCAGGGAGGCGGTCCGGTATTCGGGACCGAAGATCCGGGGGGTTTCGTATGGAGCGTCGGCTGTCTTCGGTGCTGTCACCCGTCAAGGGTAGTGTCCGCTCCCCGGCCTCGGTAGACGGCCCACATCTCCTGCATCCTGGCGGCCTGACCAGGGGTGAACCCGGACATGCAGCGGTCGTCGGAGTAGTCCATGAAGTTGTGGATGGGGTCGGGCCCGCCGCCCTTGCACGTGTCCTTGATCAGCGGGCAGCCCTCGGTGGGCTGCCCCTCGGGCTCGGTGTCGGCCACGCCGTCGCCCGGCGGATCGCAGCCCTTCTCGAAGGTGTGCAGCAGCCCGAGCCAGTGCCCGATCTCGTGGACGCCGGTGTACCCCCGGTCGAAGCTGCGCATCGCCCCGCCGGGCAGGCTCCGCCAGTCGACGACCACGCCGTCGAGGCCGGGCTCCTTACCGTACCCGTGGGGGTAGGTGGAGTAGCCGAGCACCAGCTCGCCGAGCTGGGCGAGATAGAGGTTGAGGGTCTCGGGGCCGCCCCTGCGCACCCGTTTGATCGCCCGCTCGTGGGTGACGGGCTCGCGGAACCAGGCCGCATTGGCGGTACGGGTGACGCCGTCCAGCCTGAACCGGATCCCGGTGTCCGCGCCGCCGAACCGCCCGGAGTAGGCGGCGTTGAGCGTGGCGATCTGGGCGCGCACGGCGACGTCGGGCGCGCCGAGGCGGCCGTCGGTGATGACGTGCACCCAGGTGGGCACGGTGATGGCGAGCAGGCGCGGGAGCGGGCTCGATCCGCGCCGCCCGCCGGCGCGCGCGGGTGACGGCGCGGACGGCACCGACGACACAGGCGGCACCGACGCGTGCTCCGCCGCCACGGGACGGGCGAGCCGGGAGGCGTGGGCGCACCCCGGTGGCCCGGGCGCGGCCGTACCGGGCGCGGCCGTACCGCCGGGAAGGGCCGGAACGGGAGGAGAGGCGCCCACCGTGAACAGGCATGCGGACACAACGGCGATCGCACGCCGAAACATGGACTCCCCCGACAGATCCCAGACGCTGGTCGTTCGCCGCCCCCCGGCGGCATCCCGACCGTAGCCTCATCTGTGGCGATCACCCATGAGCAACACTCACTCGTTGTTGCTGTCTTCGCCCTTCGGCAGACCCGAGTAGATCTCCTTGCACTCCGGGCAGACCGGGAACTTCTGGGGGTCGCGGTTCGGCACCCAGACCTTCCCGCAGAGCGCGCGGACCGGGGTCCCGCTCAGCGCGCTCTCCATGATCTTGTTCTTCTCGACGTAGTGGGCGAAGCGCTCGTGGTCGCCGTCGCCGTGCGACAGGTCCGGCCGGACGTCGCTCTCAGGGAGAATCTTCGTACTCACCCTGGCGATTTTATGCCCGTACCACCGCGCTCGGGGCACCGGCGGCCGGTGGGTCGCGGAACACCTCCCACCGGCGCGGGCACGACCGCCGTCGCGAGCACGGCCACCGGCGCGGGCACGACGCCCCTGACCGGCCCGGCGCCCCTCCGACCGGCCCGGTGCCCGGGTGGCGGGATCCCGCGCGGGCCCGGCCGCCTGGGGACGGCCGTCCGGAAGCGGCCGTCCGGCTAGTTCATCGACGGGTCGTCGGGACAGGTGGCCACGTAGGCGAGCTCGCCCCGCTGTCGGCGCAGCACCGCCCGCCACAGCGACTCGGGCTCGTGGTGGAAGGTGTCACCGGGCTCCGCGTCCACGACGTACCAGGCGCCCTCGCCGATCTCGCTCTCCAGCTGGCCCGCCGACCATCCCGCGTACCCCGCGAAGATGCGCATCTGGGCGATCTCCCCGGCGAGGATCTCCGGCGGCGCGTCGAGGTCGACGGTGCCGAGCCTGGAGACGGCCGCGGTGCCCGCGTGCAGCCTCCGCCAGCCGAGCGGTTCCTGGCCGCTCGGGACGGCGGCCAGCGCCAGCGCGCTGTCGGTCTGGACGGGGCCGCCCTGGAACAGCACGGACGGGCCGGTGACCATGGTGTCCCAGGTGGGGAGCACCTGGGTCACCGAGATGTCACTCGGTCTGTTGAGCACCACGCCCAGGGTGCCGCCGTCGAGGTCGTGTTCCAGCACCAGGACCACGCTGCGCCGGAAGTTGGGATCTTCCAGTTGCGGCGTCGCCACCAGAAGCCCACCGACGTAGATCGCCTCCGCCATACCTCCATCATGAGGGGTGGACCCCCTTTCGCGCTGCTCCACCCGCTCTTCCGATGGTTCGGGCCTCACCCGGTGTCACGTGACACGCGGGTGAGCGCACTCCCCGGAGCGGGACGGGAGCCGTGGGTAACCGTCTGCGCCCGCGTCACGCCTCCGTCATGCCCGTACGAGCCCGGCCACCGGCCGACTCGCGCACGGCCGCCGCGACGGCGCCCGACACGTCCGGGTGGAACACGCTGGGGATGATGTAGTTGGGGCCGAGCTCCTCGGCGGTCACCACGGCGGCCAGCGCCTTGGCCGCGGCCAGCAGCATCTCCTGGCTGACCACGGTGGCCTGGGCGTCGAGCAGGCCGCGGAAGACACCGGGGAAGGCCAGCACGTTGTTGATCTGGTTCGGGTAGTCGGAGCGGCCGGTGGCGACCACGGCGGCGTACTCGCGGGCGTCGTCGGGCGAGATCTCGGGCTCGGGGTTGGCGAGCGCGAAGACCACGGCGTCCTTGGCCATCGTGGCGATGTCGTCGCCGTTGAGGATGCCGGGCGCGGACACGCCGATGAACACGTCGGCGCCCTTGACCGCGCCGCGCAGGTCGCCGGAGTAGCCCTCGGCGTTGGTGTGGTCGGCGATCCACTGGAGCGAGTCGTCCAGGTCCTGGCGGCCGCGGTGCACGGCGCCCAGGTAGTCGCAGACGACCAGGTTGCGGGCGCCCGCAGCGAGCAGCAGGCGCAGCACCGCCGTACCGGCCGCGCCCGCGCCCGCGAGGGCGATGCGGACCTCGCCCAGGTCCTTGCCGACCACGCGCAGCGCGTTGGTGAGCGCGGCGAGCACGCAGATCGCGGTGCCGTGCTGGTCGTCGTGGAAGACCGGGATGTCCAGCAGATCGCGCAGCCGCCGCTCCACCTCGAAGCAGCGCGGCGCCGAGATGTCCTCCAGGTTGATGCCGCCGAAGCCGGGGGCGATGATCTGCACCGTGCGCACGATCTCGTCGACGTCCTGGGTGTCCAGGCAGATCGGCCAGGCGTCGATGTCGGCGAACCGCTTGAACAGCGCGGCCTTGCCCTCCATGACGGGGAGCGCGGCGGCCGGGCCGATGTTGCCCAGGCCGAGCACCGCCGAGCCGTCGGTGACGACGGCGACGGTGTTGCGCTTGATGGTCAGACGGCGGGCGTCCTCGGGGTTGCGGGCGATGGCCATGGAGACCCGGGCGACGCCGGGCGTGTAGGCCATCGAGAGCTCGTCGCGGTTGCGCAGCGGCACCTTCGACCGCATCTCGATCTTGCCGCCGAGATGCATGAGGAAGGTCCGGTCCGAGACCTTGTGGATGACGACGCCCTCGACGCCCTCCAGCTTGTCGACGATCGCCTGCGCGTGATCGGTGTCACGCGCGGCGCAGGTGACGTCGATGCGCAGCGTTTCATGGCCGGCCGTGGTCACGTCGAGCGCGGTGACCACACCTCCTGCTGACTCTACGGCGTGGGTGAGCTGGCTGACGGCATTGCCGCCGGCGGGCACCTCCAGGCGCACGGTGATGGAGTACGACACACTCGGCACGGTGGCCACAGCCAATCCGCTCCTTTGCGACTGACTTTGGTTGGGATGGTTTCCATCGTGCCATCCCATGACGAGTGTGCGCGCCCAGGTCGGCGGGCCTGCGCATATAGATGCGGTCACGACATACCGTTGCTTGTGAGTGTGCTGTGGTGAGCGCGCTCTCAGGCAGCTTCCGGCTTGCGCCGGAGCGTTCCCCGTTTCCG
>NZ_JBRIQO010000031.1:0-106418 GCF_052983175.1 Streptosporangium sp. G12
TCCACCTCCGAGGCTCGATCATGTGGCTGAAACTCCTCACTTCAACCACATGATCCGAACCTCGAACAGCTCCTAGGTGTGGAGCTCCGGCTGGCGTGGTGCGGGGATCCACGCCAGCGTTCGGCTCCGGGTGCCTTCTTTCAGGTGGGCAGGACGGCGTTGTGGGGATTGGTCAGGCGGGCAGCACGTTGTCGGCGAAGGCGCCGCGCATGTTGCCGCGCTCTTCGAAGACGAACACGATGTAGGTCTCGAAGTACTCACCGGGCTGGCCGGCGACGCGCGCGATGCCGACCTTGGTGCTGGCCTTCCAGACCAGCTGGGTGAAGTGGCCGGCGCTGGGGGAGAACTGGGCGGCGGCGAAGTCGTAGGCGGTGATCTCGTCGTACCACTTATTGACCGCTCTGGATCCGGGAAGGGCTTCGGCGTCGCCGGCCCAGAAGATGTTCTCGCCCGTCTGTGCGCGCAGGCCGGTGTGGCCGGCCGCGAGCTTTTCCTGCTCGGAACGGGACAGGGCCCGCTCCAGTGCGTAGGCGTTGAGTTCGGCGTCCATGACCAAAGGCGGCGCGTGGTGCTTGGTGCGGTAGGCGTTGGCCTCGGCGAGCGCTTCGGCCTGGAACTCCGGGGTGGTGGCGTCGGGCAGGGCGGGCCGGGTTCCTGTCATGAGACATCCTTCGAACGGTGGTGGGGACGCCGGGCGGTCACGCTCGCTGCCCATCGCGGATTCACACAGGCGGCGGGTGGAGCTCTGCCGCCTGTTGAATCCGCCGGATGCCGCCTTTGTCCACCCTCGGACAGTCGGTCGGTACCTCTCAGGAGCGCCTATCACCTCTCCGCAAGCCGGCGCCTTGCCAGAGAGGGGGGCATCGAGGTCGGCGAGGTCGTCGCCGCCTGGTGGGCCTGCGCCGCCCGCGGGGACGGTGCAAGCCCGGGGAGTTGTCAGGCCTGGTTGTGCAGCTCGGTGCGGGCGGCTTCAACCTGCTCGACGATGGTGGCCAGCACCGGCTCCGGGACGTCCTTGTCACGGAAGGTCTCCACGAGCTGGTCCAGGACGATGTCGGCTTCCTTGAGGTCGCCGGCGTGGGTGTGGGCGTGGGCCAGGCGGCGCATGGTCTCGTTCAGGGTGATGTTGTCGACGCCGGCGTCGGTGGTGGGGTCGAGGGTGGTGGCCACGACCGCGCCGAGCTGTTCGATGCTGGTGTCGGTGTCGATCGGCCCCTGGTAGAGGGCTTCGATGCCCCATTGCCACTTCAGGCACTGGTCACCGGTGAGGAAGACCGTGTACCCGGTCCCTTTCTTGCTGAGGTCGAACGCGCCGTCGCTGCAGCTGGCAAACGGCTCGGGCAGACTGGCGAACGCTCCGTTGAACGCTTCGGTGAGCGGCTTCTGCACTGCAACGCCTGTGCGTCGATCCGAGCGGCCTCCTCCCCGCGCAGGGAACCACATCACCCATCGGTTGCCCAAATTCATGACGACCGCGGAGAATCCGGTGGTCTCGGCCCGCATGAACCCCATCGTGTGCGCCTCCTGGCCGGGCCTTGAGGGCCCACACCCATTGACGCTAAGAGACCGTTCCGATACCCACAATGACCGCTATACGTCAGGTCAGACCGAAACAAACAGCACTAACACCCGATTTCGTTACGGACTACCTCGTTCGCCCCTTTGACTTCCCCAGTGCAACCGGATGCCGTCCACATCCCCTTTTGTTCGACTGGAAGTGAAGCCGCAGGTCCAAGGGCGAGGGTAAGGGTTCACCCGTCACACTCTGATCCCACCGAAGACACATCTGCCGCTTTCGCCCCACCGGCACCGAAAGGAGACACCGTAAGCGGCGCCGTTATCTGGCCTCATCTGGCCACTCTCATGCCGGCTACGGAGTCCTAACCGACTCGGAGATTGCGGCGATGATCCACGGCAGCATGAGCCCACCACCACAGCGCTTGCGCACCGGCCTGGGCGTGACGATGAGGCCAGAGAACCGGGTGCCATGTACGGGATGTCGGCTGCCTGTCGCGTACGACAGCGATCACGAAGACGCGTCGAGCAGACGATTGCCCCGCACGACCGTTGCACGACTCGGGTGCCTTATTCCGTACATCGCGCCGGACGCCGTTCGCGCCCGGCGGCCAGCATGAACGCCGCACCAACGGTTTCTCGCCGGCCACTATCTGAGCCTCCACGGCGGCGACGACCCGCCCCACAGGTCCCAGGACCATCCACTCCTCGCGCGTGCGTCTCCGCGACTGATGGACCGCCCGGCGATTCAACGGCGCGGTGGCTGCGGTCGCCCTCCTTGTCTTAACGGGTTTGAGGCGGCTGACCAGCTAGTTCGCTTGACAATCCCAAATAGTGTTCGTAGACCGTTCAGCCGCATCGACCGCATAAGAAGTATCGCCAATGGTCTCCACACAAACCGGCGCGGTTCAATCTGGCCAGGCCAAGCCCTCCAGGGGAAGATTTCTCACATGGCTTGGGAATGGGGGCACCGGTTGTGGCGGGAACTTCTGGAGTCGTTGGCGTCTTCTTCACGTGGTTCGCTGGAGCGCAAGCGCACATGGAACGTATGGTCTCGAAGGCCAGGGACGAAGAACTGCATGTATGGAGGCTCAAGGAACGAAGAGATGCCTATTTGAATGCGTTGAAGGTCATCGACTTGGATTTACGCCGCCAGCGCTGCGAGCAGCAAGACAAGCATCAGAAGTTGGCCGAGGTCGAAAAATTCCGGCCCAGGGGCAACGCATTCAAATGCATGTGGAGGCCATCATCGGGGTTCAAGTCTTCGGCAGTGCGAAGGCGCGAGAACTAACCGAGGCGTGGCGTCTCAGCGCCGATAAGGACGACTATGAGGCTCAGATTAGACTGGCAGGGGAAATCCGCCAGCAGGTCCGAGAGGAACTCTGGTATGTGGAGAGTGACGTGAAACCTGTGCGGCCCCAAACAGCCATCGTTTCAAAGTTTCACGACGAGACCGACAAGATCAGGGTGAGGAGCGGTTCCTTGGCAGACAGTCCTAAAGGCACAACGAGGATACGCCGCGCCGAGGAGCGGCTAGGAACGACCACAGACGACGACAAGTAGACCAGCAACTCGCACTTTCGCGGCCGGCATGAGCTGGTGGGGTTGACACCGCAGAGTCTTTGAATGCTTCGAGCCTCCACCGCCGGCTACGAGAGGTGGGGCTGACGACAACATCGGCCACCGCGAGCACGCGTTGGCAACCGTCCACCGCCTTCTGGCCTTGTGTCCGTCGAGAGGAGCAGGGTGATCGCTCCGCCTGGCTGAAAAGCGGAAGGTCGGCGGTTCGACCCGGCCCCTGACCACAGCAGCTGAGCAGCACAAGCGCCCCGAGCCACTTATGGCCGGGGCGCTTTTTGTCGTGAAGCCGTACGGCTCCAAGGCCGGCCGTGGCGCGGATCTCCGCCCAGCTCCGTCGCAGGTTGTCCGGCTCCATGGGCGTACCGCGGCGAGAGGGAGGACGAGCCCGTGATCCTTCCACGGCGACGACCCGCCGCTGAGCCGGGGCTCGCACCACGGGACGGCGAGAGCCCGCGGGACGACGAGAACCCACGGGGCGTTGACTTTGTCGCAAGGTATGACGCACCATGTTGCTACAAAGCTTGCGACAAAGGAGGCGCCATGACCCATGAACCGTTACCGGACGCCGGCCCGTCGGCGCGTGCGGCCGATCTGCGACTGGCGGGCGAGTGGCTGGCTCGCCACGATCTGGCCGACGCTCACCCGACCCCGCTGCTGGCCATCCGGCTGGCGGTCCGCAGACGCGCTCGCCTCATCGCTCAGATCCTCCTGGCCGTGCTGATCCTCGCGAGCTCGCTCGCCGCCGCTTCCACCTTCGGCAGCCCCCCGACGCATCGCCCGCTGCCGCTGCTGGCCCTGGCCACGCTGGTGGTCGGGCTACTGCTGGCACAGTCACTGCTCGACCGGTGGGTGCGACGCGTCGACCAGCAAGCGGGCGCGACACTGTCGCGCAGGGCCGCCCATTCGATCCAGCCCGGCTGGCGGGCCGTGCTCGGCCAGCCGTACGCCGTCTTCGCGGTCGCCACGTTCGTCGGTGCGATGGCGCTGGCCGGCAGCGCCCTGGCCATTCCCGACCCCACCGTGCGGCAGCTGGCCGTCGTGCTGCTGATCGGCCTGCTCGGCGCGACGGCCATCACCGCCATGCAGCTGCGCCACCTGCTCAGGCACCCGGTCGTGGCACAGGACGAGGAGTCGCTGACCGCCGACGTCATCATGCGCGTGGAGGACGCCCGCGAGCTCACCACACCCAGCGTGCAGTGGTCGCTGCCCATGGTGCTGCTGTTCGGCACCGCGCCCGGCTGGTGGAGTGCCGCCGCGTTCGTCTACCTGATCCTGGGCCTGGTCGCGTTCGTCGTGCTCCACGCCAGGATGCCGTCGAGTGCGACGGTGGCCCGGCGAGCCATGAGCATTTGATGATCGTCATCGACGCGGCCTCGCCGGTGCCGCCGTTCGAGCAGCTGCGGGCCCAGCTCGCCCGGCAGATCCAGGACCGCACGCTGGCCGTGGGCGCCCGGCTGCCGACCATTCGCCACCTCGCGGCCGACCTCAGCCTGGCCGTCAACACGGTCGGCCGGGCCTACCGGGAGCTGGAGGAGGCGGGACTGATCGAGACGCGCGGGCGGGCCGGCTCGTTCGTGTCGGCCGCCGGCGAGGAGGGCCGGGAGCGGGCCCGCCGGGCCGCCGCCGACTACGCGGCCGTGATCGCCAGCGTCGGCATCGACACGGGCGAGGCGATCCGCATCATCCAGGCGGCCCTGACCTCCGGCGCGGCGGCACCGGCCTCGTCACGACCACGACCCGGCCGCGAGGGTCATGTCGCCGGGCACGCGACGTCCGCGTAGCGGCTGATCAGGCGGCGTCCGAGCCGTCGCATCGGCTGCTCCGGAAATCCCGCGCCAACCCCGCCGCCCGTTCCGGTCGCCGTGAAGGAAACCGGTTCGTGAAAGGCGCGGGCGTCTGACCGATCGATCCATCCGGGTGGCGGCTCGCCGTAACCATGGGAGTTCGGGGCCGGAACGGTGGATGGCGGCGACTCCGCCCGCGTCGGCCTGCTGACGCCACTGACCGTTCCGTTGTCGGTCAAGCCCCGTGACCTGCTGGGAGCGGTCGAATCACGGGTGGCGGTGGCGACCGGATCGTTTGAGCGGTGGCGGCCGCCATCTCCACCAGCCGCCGAACGCACGAAAACCTCCATGGCATCGGTCGTTCTCCCGGCCGACTCTCATCAAGGCGAGGCTCCTGTCAGAGCGGGGCTCCGGATCGTTGGACGAAGGGCGTCACGGGCGGCGTCCGCCCGCTCGACTCCCACCGTGAACCACGGTCCCCGTTTCTCCGCGTGATCGAGCGAAGGGTCTCGCGTATCCGGCGGTGCCGAGTTCATGGCAATCGAGAAAGCATCTGTTCCTTTCGAAAAGGGGTATCAGTGCGATTAATTCTGCGATCAAGACTGACGGTGTTCATCGCCGCGGCGACAGTGGCCACCGTGGCGGCAGGCGCGCCCACGTCGGCCGAGCCCAGGACAGGCGCGCCGGAACCGGCGGTGGCCGAAGCCGGGGGAGCGGCTCCGATCTGGGGCGAGTGCCCGCCGACGGCGCCCGGCGGCATCACGCGCGACCCACGCCAGCAGTGCGCGACGTTGCGGGTGCCGCTGGACTACCGCGCCCCGCGCGGGCGGAACATCGAGATCGCGATCTCCCGGATCGGCACGGCGCGACCCGGGTCGCGCCGGGGGATCCTGCTGTCCAACCCGGGAGGCCCGGGCGACAGCGGCCTGGACCTGCCCAGCCGGCTGGCGGTCGTACTGCCGCCCGAGGTCCTGGATCAGTACGACCTGATCGGCTTCGATCCGCGAGGGGTCGGCCACAGCGCCCCGGTCACCTGCGGTCTCGATCTCGTGAAGCAGTTCACGCTGCTGCTGCCCTACCCGGCGCCCGATGGTGGCATCGAGCGCAACATCGCCTTCGCACGAGACACCGCGGCCGCGTGCGCCGAGCATTCCGGCGATCTGCTTCCGTTCATCACCACGGCCAGCACGGCCCGGGACATGGACCGCATCCGAGCCGCGCTCGGTGAGCCGAAACTGTCCTACTTCGGCCTCTCCTACGGCACCTACCTGGGGGCGGTCTACCTCTCGTTGTTCCCCGGACGCGGCGATCGGATCGTGCTGGACAGCGCCGTCGATCCGGGCATGGTCTGGCGGGACATGTTGCGGAACTGGAACGAGGCGGTCGCGGCGCGTTTGCCCGACCTGCTCGCCTTCGCGGCCGAGCGGGACGCCGTCTATCACCTCGGCGCGACGCCGGACGAGGTCAGGCGCACCTACGATCGGCTGACCGCGGCCCTCGACCGGCGACCCCTGCCGGACCCGAGCGGCTTCGTACTCGACGGCAACGCCCTGCGTGAGATCACCCGAATGAGGCTTTACTTCGACGGCTACTTCCCCTCCATGGCCGAGTTGTGGCAGGAGGTCGCGGCCGCCGTCTCAGGCTCTACCGTGGACACCGCCATATTGACGCGGCTGGACCGGCCTGGGTCTGTCGGCGGGGGCGCGGGGAGGGCGGGGATACCGGCGGACAACCATATCGCCGCTTTCTACGCGGTGATCTGCGATGATGCGGCCTGGCCGCGCAGCGTGGCGCTGCACGCCCGGCAGGTCGCGGCCGACCGGCGGGCGTGGCCGGTGACGGCGGGCATGCCCTCGAACCTCTGGCCGTGCGCGGCCTGGCACAGCCGGCCGGTGGAGCCGCCGGTGACGGTCACCGGTCACGGGCCGCGCAACGTGCTGATCCTGCAGAACACCCGCGATCCCTC
The DNA here is from genome assembly GCF_052983175.1 of Streptosporangium sp. G12. Lineage (NCBI taxonomy): Bacteria > Bacillati > Actinomycetota > Actinomycetes > Streptosporangiales > Streptosporangiaceae > Streptosporangium > Streptosporangium sp. G12. Next base: position 6,847 of record NZ_JBRIQO010000031.1, read on the forward strand.
CACGTCCCTGGCGGGCGCGCGCGGCCTGCGCGCCGCGCTCGGACGGCGGGCCGTCATGATCACGGTCGACCAGGGTGGCCACGGCGTCGTCGGGCTGGGCAGTTGCGCCGACGAGGCGATGAACTCCTTCCTCGCCACCGGGGCACTGCCCGGGCGAGACCGCTTCTGCCCGGCGCCGTCACCGGCCGGCGCCGCCGCTCGCTCCACGCCCTCGCCGTACATACCTTCCGTGGGGCCGCTGTAGGGCCGTTGCCCGTGGACTGCCGTGTGCCGGTGGATCACATCGATCCTCATGGACGAGAAGCCGCTTGACATGACGTGGATGGAGGAACGTTCTCATCATGTCGAGCGTCGGTGACATGGCAGCGCACCTTGTCCGGGTCGTTCATCGGATGACGCGGCAGGTGCGGCAACTGGCCGAGCGAACACCGCCGCAGCGGGAGCGCCATGTCGACCTGCTGCGCGCCGTCGCGATCACGGCGGTCGTCGTCGGGCACTGGCTGGCGATCTACGTGACCCGCGACGGCGAGGGCTTCCAGGGCGCGAGCATCCTCCAGGTCGCCTCGTGGACCCATCCGCTGACGTGGCTGTTCCAGGTGATGCCGCTGTTCTTCCTGGTGGGCGGCTTCGCGAACGCCATGTCCTTCACCTCCCATCTCGGGCGGGGTGGCAATGCCATGGGCTGGGTGCTGGGCCGGACCGCTCGGCTTCTGCGCCCGACGACGATGCTGCTGGGCGGGCTGGCGGTGGCGGCTCTGACGGCCGGGGTTCTGGGTGCCGAGCCCGACCTGATCGGCGTGGCGGTCTGGCTGGCCTCGATCCCGTTGTGGTTCCTGGTCGCCTACATCGCCGTGATGGTCCTCACCCCGCCGATGTACGCCTTGCACCGGCGTGCGGGTCTGGCCGTGCCGATCATCCTGGCGGTCCTGGTCGGCGGGGGCGACCTGGCCCGTCTGGTGCTGACCGTTCCCTACGTGGGCCAGGCGAATTTCCTGCTCGCCTGGCTGGCCGTGCATCAACTCGGTTTCGCCTGGCAGGACGGGCGCCTGCCGTCCCGGCGGAGCGTGGCTCTACCGATGGCGGCGGTCGGGTTCATCGCCCTCGTGCTGCTCACGGTGGTCGGCCCCTATCCGGTCAGCATGGTGGGGTTCGGGGGGGAGGAGATACGGAACACCTCTCCACCTACGCTGGCCCTCCTGGCTCTGGCCGTCACCCAGACGGGAATCGCCCTGTGGACGCGTGACCGGGGGAACCGGTGGCTGCGACGGCCGGGCCCGTGGACCGTCGTCGTGGCGATCAACTTGGTGATCATGACGCTTTTCCTCTGGCACATGACCGCCGTCGTGATCGGCGTCCTGGTGCTCTACGGAACGGCGGTGATGCCCGACGCCACGCCCGGGTCGGCACTCTGGTTGCTCCTGCGCCTTCCCTGGCTCGCCTGTCTGGCGCTGGTTCTCGCCCTTCTCGTCGCGGTGTTCGGGCGTTTCGAGCAGCGTACGGGGCCGCGGGCCGATCTCGTGGGGACGGTGAAAGGCGTGTGGCCCACCGCACTGACGATCGCCGGGGTCGGTGCCGTGCTCGCCGGGCTTCTGTCCCTCGCTCTGGCCGGCCTGGGCTACCACGGACCGGTGGGCCTGCCCGTGACGGTGCTGGTCGCCTACTTCGGCGGTGTCGCCCTCCTGGGTCTCGTCCGTTGGCGGTATTCGCATCCGGCGCAGGAGTGATCGGGGTGGGGCATCCTGGAGCCGCCCTTCCCCACCGATCAGATCCCGGATCAGGGTGTGGGGAGTTCACCCGTGCGAAGCAGTACGAGGCCTTCTTCGTGCCATTCGGAGCGGTCTGTGGCCGGAGGTAGTTCAACCCCCGCGAGTCCGGCCGGGGCGGAGAACTGTCGTCGTAGCCGTTCCATGAGCTGCTCGGCCTGCCTGAGCGTCTCCGGCAGGTCGTCCGGGGCCTCGACGCTGAGGCCGAGAACCGTCGCCCCGTCACGAGTGACCGTGATGATGGCCTGGTAGTGGTCGCGAGCCCTGAGGTAGAGGGTGAAGGCGTCATCCCCGTCGCGGAGTAACTCGTCGAGGACCTCGCCGTCCGCGTCGCTCGCGATGCCCAGGACACGAACCCGCCTGAAAGCGTGAAACCGCTCGTCGCCGGGGGCGTCCATGTTGACGTATTCGTCGATGAATCGCCCGAAGACCTCGGAGCCGGGGTCTGGAACCCACACGTAGACGTCGAGACACGGCGGCACGGACCCAGCGTATTCGCGTCGCCGTGGATCGGAGAAGACCGTCCTCCGACGCTGCCGGCATGAGGGATCCCGGTCCTTCGTCACGCCGGAACCCGTCACCTTCGGGGAGACCGGTCCCGCCGGTCTCCCCGTTCCGCTCGTCCGGGTCGCGATCAACCGATCGGTGGATCGCGACCACCACCCGGTGGAGCCGATCCCCCCGCCGAACGGCGGCCAGGTCCCGTCCACTGGTCAATGTCGGAACGAGCGCCGCCGTAGAAGGGTGGACATAGCCAGTCGCCGACAGGGTCGAGCCCGAGAGGACACGCGCATGCCACCGGTCATCGAGGTACGCAATCTCCACAAGCGCTACGGAAACAATGTCGCGGTCGACGACGTGTCGCTCACCGTCCAGGAGGGCGAGATCCTCGGGATCCTCGGCCCGAACGGCGCCGGCAAGACGACGACCGTGGAGTGCATCGAGGGCCTCCGCGTGCCGGACCGGGGCGAGATCAAGGTACTCGGGCTCGATCCCCGACGGGACCACGCCGAGCTGACCCGGCGGCTCGGTGTGCAGTTGCAGGCGGGGCAGATCCAGGAGCGGCTGGAGGTCGCCGAGGCCCTGGAGCTCTACAGCTCCTTCTATCCCAAGCCTGCCGACTGGCGCGGGCTGATGGACGGCCTCGGCTTGGCGGGCAAGGCGAGGACCAGGTACGCCAAGCTGTCCGGTGGCCAGAAGCAGCGGCTTTCCATCGCGCTGGCGCTCGTCGGCAGCCCTCAGGTGGCGATACTCGACGAGCTCACCACCGGCCTCGACCCGCAGGCACGGCGCGACACCTGGGACCTGATCGAGGGCGTGCGCTCCCGCGGGGTGACGATCGTGCTGGTCACCCATTTCATGGAGGAGGCCGAGCGGCTGTGTGACCGGTTGGCCCTGATCGACGCGGGCCGCGTCGTCACGGTGGACACCCCGGCCGGTCTGGCCGAGCGGGCCCGTATCGAGCAGCGGATCCAGTTCCGCCCGTCCAGGCAGATGGACGACGAGCTGCTGAGGAGCCTGCCCGAGGTCTCCGGCGTCACCCGCCGGGGCGAGCTGGTCATCGTCAGCGGCAACAGCGACGCGCTCAACGCCGTCACCGCCGTACTGGCCCGCAACCAGATAGTGGCCGAACGGCTGCGCGTCGAGCAGGCGAGCCTGGAGGACGCGTTCGTCAAGCTGACCGGGAAACGCCCCGATGCCACCTCGTGATCCGCATGATCCGAGCGATCCGAACCGATGCAGCCCGTCCACAGAGAGGAAGCCATACCCATGTCAGCCCTGAACACGGCCGCGCCCTTCACCGCCAAGCGCGGTTCCGCAACGTGGAGGCTCACCAAAGCCGAGATCAAACTCTGCGTCCGCGAAAAGACCGGTCCTCTCTGGGGGGTCGGCTTCCCGCTGGTCCTGTTGGTCATCCTCGGCAACGTCCCCATCCTGCGGGAGCCCATGGAGGCCGGCGGAGGCCTGACGTACTTCGACCTCTACGTGCCGGTCATCATCTTGTTCAACCTGGCCATCCTGGCGCTGACCGCACTGCCGACGATACTCGCGGGATACCGTGAGAACGGCGTGCTACGGCGCATGCGGACCACGCCGATCGGCCCGGCCCGCGTGCTCGCCGCCCAGCTCGTGGCCAACCTCTCCATCGCGGTCGTCGCGGTGACCCTGTTCCTCACCGTGGCCGGGCTCGGCTTCGGCGTCCGCCTGCCGCAGAATCTCGCCGGCTTCGCCGTCGGCTGGCTGCTCGCGGCCGCCGCGCTGCTCTCGATCGGCCTGCTGATCACCGCGCTGGCGCCCGGACGTGGCCCGGCCACGGCGATCGGCACGGTGTTGTTCTTCCCGATGATGTTCTTCGCCGGGCTCTGGGTGCCGATCGCGCAGATGCCCCCGCTGCTGCAGGACATCAGCCACTACACCCCGCTCGGCGCGGGCATGCAGGCGTTCCAGGAGGCTTCTTTCCAGGGCCATTTCCCGTCCGCCCAGCCCTTGGCGACCTTGGCGGGCTACGCGGTCGTGTGCGCGGTCATCGCGGTCCGCTGGTTCCGCTGGGAATAGAGCGGTTCGCCGGTTTCACCGGGAATAGACTCGGGACGAATGGAGAGGGATGTGAGCGGGCAGATGCCGGAGTCCTGTGACGCGGAGCAGGGACGGCCCCCCTTTCTGCTGGTGACCGTGGTGCCGTACACGTTGCTGGCCGCCCTCGTCATCTTCAAGGTGATCGTGGAGCGGCCGGCGGGCGACGACTCCCTGCTCGTCGATCTCGGCCTGTGCGGGTTGGCCGCGGGGTGGATGCTCGTCATGTTCACCCTGCGTCCCGCCTGGTGGGAGCGCCCACTGATCATGGGGGTCTTCTTCACCGGCCTGGTGGTGATCACCGCGATCCTGGTGGCGCGGGACCCCGTGTTCGGGTTGTTCACCCCCGCCCCCTACATCTACGCCTTCACCATCCTTCGCTGGCCGTGGCGGCTGCTGGGCGTGGCCACCGTGGCGGTCGTGGCCGGCGTCGCACAGGCATCCGACGTGCCCAAGACGACCGCTCTCGGCCTGACGATCTCCGTGATCATCGTTGTCGTCAACATCGTCATGATGTGCGTCACCGCCTGGTTCCTCCAGCTCGCCGAGCAGGAGAGAGAGCGGCGCGTCCAGGCCCTCGCCGAGCTGAGCCGGACGAACCGGCTGCTGGAGGCGACGCTCGCCGAGAACGCCGGCCTGCACACCCAGCTGCTCGCCCAGGCCAGGGAGGCGGGAATCCTCGACGAGCGCCAGCGGATGGCTCGCGAGATCCATGACACCCTGGCGCAGGGACTCACCGGGATCATCACGCAACTCCAGGCCGCCGAGCAGATGCACGACGTCCCGGAGCGGTGGCACCGCCCCTTCGAAGCCGTGAAGACGCTGGCGAGGGAGAGCCTGGCAGAGGCCCGGCGTTCGGTCGACGCGCTGCGGCCCGAGCCACTGGAAACCGCGCGCCTGAGCGACGCGCTCACCGACGTCGCCGACCGGTGGTCGAGGTTGCACGGGCTCGCCGTCCAGGTCACGACGACCGGCACGGTACGGCCGATGACACCGGAGACCGAGTTCGCGCTGCTGCGCACGGCACAGGAGGCGTTGGCCAACGTGGCCAAGCACGCGCGCGCGACCAGGGTCGGAGTGACGCTGTCCTACCTGGAACACGAGGTGGCGTTGGACGTACGCGACGACGGCAGGGGCTTCGAACCCGCGGGTCTCGAAGCAGGCGCGGCCGGGAACGGCGCGTCGCAACCGCCGTCCCGCGGCGGGTTCGGCCTGACCATCATGCGACAGCGCGTCGAAGGGCTGTCCGGGAGCCTGCGGATCGAGTCCGAGCCCGGCGCCGGCACCGGGATCTCGGCCTGCATCCCCATCCTGCCGGCCGGGAGCCGCACATGACCGATCGCACGGCCGAGCCGGCAGCCGAGCCCCCGATCCGGCTGCTGATCGCGGACGACCATCCCATCGTCAGGGACGGGCTGAGCAGCATGTTCGCCTCCGCGCCCGGATTCGAGGTGCTGGGCGAGGCCGCGGACGGCGCCGCGGTCGTGCGGCTCGCCAAGGAGCTCCAGCCCGACGTGATCCTGATGGACCTGCGCATGCCGGGCATGGACGGGCTGACCGCGATCACCGAGCTGACCAGGCTCGGCGTCGCCGCGCGCGTGCTGGTTCTGACCACCTACGACACCGACACCCACGTACTGCCGGCGATCGAGGCGGGCGCGACCGGCTACCTGCTCAAGGACTCTCCCCGGGAGGACCTGCTGCGCGGTGCGCGGGCCGCCGCCAAGGGCGAGAGCGTCCTCTCTCCCTCGGTGGCCGCCCGGTTGATGAGCCGGGTCAGGACACCCGCCCCGCAACTGCTCAGCCGGCGGGAACTCGAGGTCCTCGAACTCGTGGCGGCCGGGAACACCAACCGTGAGGCGGCCGCCCGGCTGTTCATCACCGAGGCCACGGTCAAAAGTCACCTGCTGAACATCTACGCCAAGCTCGGCGTGGGGGACCGCGCCGCCGCCGTCACCGAGGCGTTCAACCGGCGACTGCTCACCCCCGAGACGCGGGAGCCGCTCTGATCGCTCGCCGCCTCCTTGGTCACGCTCAGCGTCCTCGACGCTCATCCGGTGACCGCGGCGCCCAAGGGGGAACGTGTCTCCGGTTGCCACGACGACGGCCGGTTGGTGAACGTCCCGGCCAGGGGGCGCCCCAGGGTGTTTCCCTGGGGCGAGGCCCGCGGGTCTCACGTGAGGGTGTCGGGCATGAAACGACGCTTGATCGTCCTGATGGCGGCGGCGGTATCGGCGGTGGCGGCGCTGGCGCCGACGGCTGCCGACGCCGTCTCCCGCGACAGCGGCCCCGTGGCCGCGACCTGTGCCGCCGTTCCCGTCTCCGCGCCCTCCGGCACCAAGGTGGAGTCGGTGAAGGCGGTCGCCAACGCCGGTGGAACCGTCACGTTCCCCGCCGCTCCTCCGCTGCATCCCCAGGAGGAGACGCTCACCGACGTGCCGGCCTGGTGCGACTTCACCGTCACGGTGAGCCACCCGGGCGCGAACGACCACGTCAACATCAAGATCTCGCTGCCCCAGGACAGGGAGAACTGGACCGGAAGGTTCCAGGCGCTCGGCGGCAGCGCCTACCTCGCCGGTGACTTCAGCGGCTCCTCGCTGGTCGGCGCGGTGAAGGCCGGGTACGTCGCCGCGGCCACCGACGCCGGTGTCGGCGCGAACCCGCTCGACGTCAGCGGCTGGGCGCTCACCCCGGCCGGAAAGGTCGACACCCCGCTGCTGGAGAACTTCGCCTCCCGCTCGCTGCACGACATGGCCGTCATCGGCAAGGACGTGGCGAAGAGGTTCTACGACCGGCCCGTGAGCTACGCGTACTGGAACGGCTGCTCGACCGGCGGCCGCCAGGGATACGCGGAGGCCCAGGATCACCCGACGGACTTCGACGGGATCCTGGCCAAGGCGCCGGCGATCAACTGGGACCGGTTCGCGGTCGCCACGCTCTGGTCGCAGGCCGTCTTCACCGAGGAGAAGGTCGCGCCCACCCCGTGTGAGCTGGCGGCGTTCAACACCGCCGCGGTCAAGGCCTGCGACACCCTCGACGGGGTCAAGGACGGCATCATCGACGACCCGCGGGAGTGCCGCTGGGACGCCCGGCGGCTGGCCGGCACCAAGATCGACTGTGACGGCAAGAAGATCACGATCTCCCGCGCCACCGCCGACGCGGTGCGCAAGATCTGGGCCGGACCGGTCTCCTCCTCCGGCCGGAGGCTCTGGTACGGGCCGAACAAGGGCGCGAGCCTCGACGCCCTGGCCACTCCCGGCACGCCGTTCACCGTCGCCGACAGCTGGGTCAAGTACTTCGTGAAGCGGAACCCGTCGTTCGACACCACGAAGCTCACCTACACGTCGTTCGCGCAGATCTTCCGCGCGTCGCAGCTGCGGTTCAACGACGTCATCGGTACCGACGACCCGAACCTGTCGGCGTTCGCGAAGGCCGGCGGCAAGCTGCTGAGCTGGCACGGCCAGAACGACGAGCTGGTCCCCACCCAGGGCACGATCGCCTACCGCGAGCGGGTCAACCGGGTCCTCGGCGGCAACAAGCGGGTCGACGACTTCTACCGCCTGTTCCTGCTGCCCGGCGTGAACCACTGCGCCGGCGGCCCCGGCCCGTACCCGACCGACGACCTGGGCGCGCTGGTCAACTGGGTGGAGAAGGGCCAGGCTCCGGCCACCCTCGCCGCCTCGGCCTCCGGCCCCGGCGGCGAGACCGTCACGCGCGACGTCTGCCGCTACCCGATGGTGGCCCGCTACACCGGCCACGGCGACACGGCCTCGGCCGCGAACTACCGCTGCGTCACCGCCTGACCTCGTCCGAACGACGCGGCGGCCCCGGCGCTCTCGCCGGGGCCGCCGCCCCATGCCCGCCCGCCGGACTCGCCCACGCTCACGGCGACGCCGCCCGGCCCGGCAGGCGAGGGCCCGGCGCGTCGCCTGTCGCCGCCGTCACCCGGTCGGCGCCCATGGCCCGGCCTCAGCGGCCGGGGAAGCGCTCGGTGACCTCCTGCAGCAGGAAGCCGTTGCCGTCGGGATCGCTGAACGAGGCGAACGAGCCGTACGAGGGGCGGCCGGGGTAGAAGCCGGGAACCCGCTTCTCGGTGCCCGCGTGGTGGAAGACGCCGCCCTCGTCGTGGAAGATCTCGCTGACCTCGACACCGCGGCTGACCAGGTCGGCCCGGGCCTCCTCGATGTCACGCACGATCAGGTGAACGTTCTCCGTCGACCCGGGCGCGGCGGTACCGATGCCCTTGCCCACGATGATCGAGCAGTGGGAGCCCGGCGGGGTGAAGTGCACGACCCGGAAGTCCTGATCGGCGACGTAGTCGAGATCCTCGCGGAAACCGATCCGCCTGTAGAACTCCTTGGCCCGGTCGACGTCGGCCACCGGCAGCACGATCACCTCAAGCATGTAGTCCACCATTGTCCCCACTCCTCCATGATCACGGCGGTGCCGTTCGGCATCCGGCATTCACAATCATGTGCGGAGCAGGGCGTTCGCCCCAGGGCGACACCCTGGTGGCGGCCCTGGGATCACCTGTCGCGCAGGGCGGAGGACAGCTCGCGGCGGGAACCGATGCCGAGCTTGGTGAAGACTTTGCGCAGGTGCCATTCGACCGTACGCGGACTGAGGAACAGCACGGCGCCGATCTCCGGGTTGGTACGCCCCGCCACGGCCAGACGCGCGATCTGCGCCTCCTGGGGGGTGAGCTCCTCCCGTACCCCCGGGGTCCGCTTGCGCACCGTCTCGCCGGTGGCGGCCAGTTCCCGGCCGGCCCGCTCGGCGAAACCGTCCGCACCGATCGTGGTGAACGCCTCGTGGGCGATCCGCAGCTGCGTCCGGGCGTCGGCCCGCCGGTTCTCCCGTCGCAGCCACTCACCGTAGAGCAGCCGGGCCCGGGCGGCCTGCAGGCCGAGCCGAGTCGCGGCGAACCGCTCGATCGCCTCCCGGTAGTGCTTCTCGACCGGCCCGGCCGGGACCGCGAGCGCGTCCGCGAGAGCCTGGGCGCCGCGTGCCCAGTTCGTGCCGACGACACGCGTCCGGGCGGCGAGGCGGTCACGCGCCTCGGCCGCGACGGTGCCCGCCCCGGCGCGTGCGGCGGCTTCGACCAGCTCACCGAGCGTCCACTGCAGGACGGCGGGGTCTTCGTGCCGAGCCGCATCGAGGGCCGCCTCCAGCGCTGCCGAGTACCGGCCGAGCCCGTTGAACAGCACCGCCCTGCTGTATCCGGCGACGGCGAGCAACCATCCCAGGCCGCCCGCCTCGGCGTTCCCGACCAGAGCCTCGTTGAGTTCCAGCGCCGGCTCCTCGCGTCCGCGATGCGCGGCCAGGATGACCGCGGTGGCCGGATGCGGGGACGAGCCGGTGGCGTTCCCGAGGGCCTCGGCCTCGTCGACCAGGTCCGACGCGTCGGCGAAGCGGCCGGCGTAGATCAGCGCGGTGGCGCGGAAGGTCAGCGCGCTCGGCAGGAGGGACAGCGCGCCGGTCTCGCGGGCGTGGCGGACGGCCTGCTCGGTCCTGGTGAGAAACGCCACGTCGTCCCACACCTCGTGCATGACCATCCCGTTCAGCCAGACCAGGTCCAGGTCGTTGTCCGGGGGGACCGCGGCCAGGGCGCGGGTGAACAGCGGCACCGCCGCCGCGTGCCCCTCCAGGATCCACGCCGTCAGCCCCGCGAGGAGCAGACCGGCCGGCTCCTCGCCCGCGGGAACGCCGCGGGCGGCCTCGGCCGCCCGGCGCAGGTCGCCGCCGCCGAGCCACCCCGCGTTCACGGCCGCGCCGATCGCCGCCAGGTAGGTCTCCCGGGCCGCGGCGGGATCCAGCGCCTCCAGGCGGCGGGCGGCCGAGAGCAGCGGCGGCACGGCCGCCCGCCCGGCGTTGAGCGCGAACGCGACCTTGGCGCGCAGCCGTTCCACTCCGGCCCGCTGCACCGGGTCCAGCGGACCGAGCTCGGCGGCGGCCAGCAGGTCCGGCACCTCGGCGAGGGCTCCGGCGGTGAATCGGGCCGTCGCGGCGGACAGGATGCGCCCGGCGCGCTTCGCCGGATCGAGGGTGAGCTCCGCCGCGCGCTCCAGGAAGGCCGCGGCCGCCGCCCGGCCGCCACGGGTCATCGCCCGGCCGGCCGACCGCTCCAGCTCGCCGGCGACCTCCTCGTCCGGCCCCGGCGCGGCGTGCGCCCGGTGCCAGGCACGGCGGTCGGGCTCCCGCTCTGGATCGGTCACCTCGGCGAGCGCCCGGTGCACCGCGCGCAGCCCGGCGGGCTCGGCGGAGCGCCGGCTGGCCGAGCGGACCAGCGGATGCCGGAACCGGACCCGGGTCCCGATCTCGACCAGGCCCGCGGCCGCCGCGGGTGCCGCGGCATCCGTGCCGACATCCAGCCGTTCGAGCGCGCGCCACAGCAGTGGCACGTCGCCGACCGGTTCGACGGCGGCGGTGAGCAGCAGTGTGCGGGTCTCCGGAGGCAACGCGGCGATGCGCCGCTGGAAGCCCTCCTCGACCCGGCTCACCAGCGGCTTCGCGCTGTGTCCGCCGAACCCGAACGCCAGTTCCGCCGGCGTGAGATCGCGCGGCAGCTCGAGCAGGGCCAGCGGGTTGCCGCGGGTCTCGGCGACGATCCGGTCGCGTACGCGGGCGTCGACAGGGCCGGGCAGTACGGAGGCCAGCAGCGCCCGCGCGTCCGCGTCGGGAAGACCCTCGACGCGCAGTTCCGGCAGTCCTCCGAGGATCCGCTCGTCGCCGGGGCTGCGCGCCGCGAAGACGAGGGCGACCGACTCGGAGTCCAGCCGGCGGGCGACGAAGGTGAGGATCACCTCCGACATCCGGTCCATCCACTGCACGTCGTCCACCGCGCAGACCAGCGGCCGCTCCGACGCGGCCTCGGCGAACAGCCCGAGCACGGCGAGCCCGACGAGCAACGTGTCCGGCGGATCACCGGCGCTGAGGCCGAACCCGGTGGCGAGCGCGTCCCGCTGCGGCTCGGGCAGCCGGTCGAGATGGCCCAGCAGCGGCGCGCAGAGTTGCTGGAGCGCCGAGTAGGCGATCTCGGTCTCCGGCTCCACCCCTGCCGCGCGGGTCACCTGGCCGGCCGACGCGGCCTCGGCAAGGTAGTCCAGCAGGGCGGTCTTGCCCACTCCGGCCTCGCCGCGCAGCACCAGCACCCGGCTCCGTCCGGCGCGGACGTCACGCAGCAGCCGGTCGAGTGCCTCCTGCTCGCGTCGCCGCCCCCGCAGCGCGGAAGTCCTGGTGTTGATCGGCACGTAATCCCCCTGCCGGGGAGGTTACAACACTCCTGATTCCCCGACGGACAAGTGGCACCAAACTTCGTGACGTGCCGAAACGCCGGACCGGCGTGCCGGAAGACCATGATGATCGGCCTCGCCGCCGACGGCCGTCGCCGCTGCCCGAAGCGGCGGACCGGCACCTCGCCACCCGGGGGTACCTGGTGAGCCTTGCGGCCGGGGACCAGTGTCCCGCCCAGGGTCTCTCCCCGGGGCGGCCGGCCGGTACGGGTGGTCAGAGTGATTCCCGTACCCCGGAACGCCGGGAAGCCGGAAAGAAAGCGGAAATCCCTGATGTCGTCACTCCTTCGCATCTACCTCGTCCGTGGCCTCATCGCGATCGCCTGGTCGGTCGGCTTCGCCGCCGTCCACGACTCGTTGACGGCCGCCTCGGTGATCCTGCTCATCGCGTACCCGGTCATCGACGTCGTCGCCTCGCTGTTCGACGTCCGTGAGGATCCCGGGACTCCGGCCCGCAGGCTGCAGGTGTTCAACACGGCGCTCAGCGCCCTGACCGCCGCCGGTCTCGGCCTCGCCGCCATCAGCGGTGTCGGCGCGGTGCTGTTCGTGTTCGGCCTCTGGGCCATCGTCTCCGGTGCCGCCCAGCTGACCGTGGCCATCCGCCGCCGCGGCCCCGAGCTCGGCCGTCAGTGGCCGATGCTCGTCGCCGGCGCCCTGTCGGTCATCGCCGGTCTCACCTACCTGCCCGCCGCCGTCGGCGACGACCCCGGCCTGACCGCGCTGATCATGTACACCGCGGCCGGGGGTGCCTTCTTCGTCATCCAGGCCGCGACCCTGGCCTGGAAGCGGCGCCGCCGGACGCGGGTCGCCCAGGCCTGATCGGCATCCTGACGCGGTGGTGGCGGCTGGTTCAGACGTATGAACCGGGCCGAAACGAGCCGGTCGCCTGGGATCGACGACCTTTCCCGATCCGTGGCGCTCGTCACAGTGGTGCCCGGCCCCTCGGGGCGGGTGCGCGAGGTGTTAGCCCAGGTCAGGGGGGATTTGAAGGTTCCCGTGCGCGATCTGGGGATCGTCGTTCGCCGGTGAAAATCGGGTGGCGTTTCACATCGCCTGCCGGAATGCTGAGGACGGGCGATGAGTTTTGTCGGTGGTATCGGTCATTCTTTGCAGACCACGACTTCTCGTGAGACCCAAGGCTGGAACGCCAGCGATGACCACGTGTCATATCCGACAACCCCCGATCGAGGTTCCGTGCACAGCCCACAGCTCGACTCACCCGCCAAGCCCGCGACAGCCGCCCCAGGTCGCACCCCGGCTGTGATCCGGCTGCTGGTGCTCGCCACATTCGTGGTCATCCTCAACGAGACGATCCTGATCAACGGGATCCCGCAGGTGATGAGCGCGCTGCACATCACCGAGCAGACCGCGCAGTGGCTCTCGACCGCCTTCCTGCTGACCATGGCCGTTGTCATCCCGATCACCGGGTGGTTCCTGCAGCGGGTCTCCACCCGCGGCGCTTACACCACCGCGATGGGCCTGTTCCTGCTCGGTACGTTGCTGGCCGCCGTCGCGCCGTCGTTCGGGGTGCTGCTGGGCGCTCGCATCATCCAGGCGGCCGGGACGGCCGTGATGATGCCGCTGCTGATGACCACGCTGATGCAGGTGGTGCCCGAGGGCGACCGAGGGCGGGTGATGGGCAGCGTCTCCCTGGCCATCTCGGTCGCGCCCGCCATGGGCCCGACGGTCTCGGGGGTGATCCTCCAGTTCGGGTCCTGGCGAATGCTGTTCGCCGTGGTGCTCCCCATCGCCGCCCTGATCACCTGGGGCGGCCTGAAGCAGCTCAAGAACGTCGGAGAGCCGCAGTTCAGCACCGTCGACTGGCTGAGCGTGGTGACCGCGGGCGGCGGCTTCGGCGGCCTGGTCTACGGGCTGAGCCGGTTCGAGAGCGGTGACGCCCGCGTCGCCGTCGCGATCGTGGCGGCCGGCCTGGTCGCCATCGCCGTCTTCGTCTTCCGCCAGCTGTCGCTGCAGAAGCGCGGCGTGCCGCTGCTGGATCTGCGCACCCTGCGCTACCGCACCTACACGGTCGCGCTGATCCTGATGGCGGTGGCCTTCATGTCGATGTTCGGCTCGATGATCCTGCTGCCGCTGTACCTGCAGAACGTCCGCGGGCTCAGCGCCCTGCAGACCGGGCTCCTCGTGATGCCGGGCGGCCTCGCGATGGGGTTGCTCAGTCCGACCGTCGGCCGCCTGTTCGACCGGTTCGGTGGCCGGGTTCTGGTCATCCCCGGCTCGATCGGGATCACGCTCGCGCTCACCGGCTTCACCCAGGTCACGATGACCATGCCGTTCTGGCAGCTTCTCGGTCTGCACGCGTTGCTGATGGTGGGGCTGGCCGCGGTCTTCACCCCGGTGTTCACCCTCGGGCTCGGAGCGGTCCCGCCGCCGCTCTACTCCCACGCCAGTTCGATCCTGAGCACGCTGCAACAGGTCGCCGGGGCCGTCGGTATCGCTCTCGTGATCACCGTGATGAGCGCGCGAACCGACAACCTGAGAGCCGCGGGGGTCACGGAGACGCTCGCCAACCTCGACGGCATGCGGCTGGCCTTCATCATCGGCGCGGTGCTGTCCCTGGCCGTGGTCGTCGCCGCCCTGCTCCTGCCCGCCCGGGCGGACAACGCCGGCAAGCCCGAAGAGACCGACAAGGTCGGCGAGACTGAGGAGACCGGCAAGACCGAGGAGGCCGAGGAGACCCGGTCGGTGGAACAGCCGGCCTGACGACGGTGGGACGACGGGACGCTGTGACCTTCCCCGCCGGGGCGGCCGTCGCCGGAGAGCTCTTCGACGCCGCCATCTCGCCGGCGCGTGAACCCGCCCACCTGGCCTTCACCGCGCCCGGCCGCCGGCTCTGAACGGCGGCGCGCCGGAGGGTGTCCGGTTGTGGCGAGGTGCCCGATCCAGCGGGGAACCGAGGTTTTGTGTGTCGTAGTGCACGCTCGGCGCTATATGTGCGTTTGTACGCAGAACGGGACTTTTCTTCTGCCTAATGTCAGTGCTGTCCGGAGCGCGGCACCGAAAAGGCGCACCGGGCACAGGTCACACGGGTTGTTCCCGAACACCCTCGATCAAAGGAAATCCCTCATGCGTAAGCTTCGCAGCGTCCTTGTCGGCACGGCCCTGGCCGGCGCCCTGGCGGCCGGTATCGTCGCCGCCCCCGCCCAGGCCGCCACCGCGACCACCGCGGGTACGGCCGCGGTCGCCCAGGCGCAGTACACCAAGCACTGGTTCTCCGGCTACTCCAGCTTCGGCCGTGGTGAGTCGCGCGGCGAGCGCTCCTACTACAAGGGCTACTGGTACTACTCCAACGGCCGCTACCACTTCGACATCAACACCTGGGACCGCGACCGCGACCGGGAGAACACCTTCATCGATTTCTACTACCACGACGACCGTGGCTGGCACAACCGCCGCTTCAACACCGGCGGCCACCACGAGTGGAAGTTCAGCTACAGCGCCAAGGGCGGTTTCGACGGCTTCCGCGTCCGCATCGGCGAAGGCCGCTCCGGCGACTTCGACTGGGGTAACTACCACCGCGATTCCTTCTGAACCACCCGCTGACGTCGTGACGCGCACCGCGTTCGGCAGATGAATCCGCGAAGGCGCCGGCGATCCCGCCGGCGCCTTCGCCGGGATTCGCCCGGAGTCCGGGCGGCGGTCGCTCCCCGCCGAACACCGGACGCCGGCCTTCTCTGAGCGCGTGCTCTCTGAGCGCGTGCCCTTTGAACGCGTGCTCTCTGAGCGTGCCGAGCCTGCCGGGTGGTCGTCGTCGGGCCGCGGTCCTCCGCGCCGGACGCGGCCGGGGTCCCCGATCACCAGGAGGCGTACCGCCCTGGTCGTGGCACCGGGAACTCCGGCCGCGTCACATCTCCATGGTCAGGAGTGGGCGTTCAGGCACTTCTTGAGCGTGTTCCTGGAGTTCTGCCGCTGCGGTGCGATCTTCAGGAGAGCCGCGTCGCGCACCTGCACGTACTTGGCTCCGGCGGCGTTGTAGGCCTCCACCATCTTCTTCGCGGCGGGGTCCAGTCCCGGTGCCTTGACACCGAGCTGCTGCAGAGCCGCCTTCTGGGAGAGCTGGTCGACGTTGGCGGCGGCGCCGGCCTTCATCAGGGCGGCGTGGGCGGCCTTGACCTCGGGAAGGGCTTCGACGTTGGTGAGGGCGTCCTCGGCGTTCATCAGCGCGAGATATTCCCGCGCGCAGGGGGCCGGGGCGGAGGTGGAGGCGGAGGCGGTGCTCGCGCCGACGGTGGTGAGGGCGGCGAGAAGGCCGAGAGCGGCCAGTGCCGTTGCGGTGGTGCGGGTGTGCATGGGGTGCTCCCGTTGGTGCTGAGGGTTGATTGGCATGTGACCTCATGCACCGTAATCACTGTGGGTAATCACCTCGATGCTTAAAGTTGACGTCAAGGGTCGTGGGCCACCGGCGGAGGCTGAGGGAGCGGCGTCGACGGACCGCGGCGAGAACGCCGCCACCGGGGCGTCCGGAGCTCGGAGGACCCGGGAAGGCCACGGGCGCGAACCCCCTGCGGAGGGTTCGCGCCCGTGTTCCGCTCAGGTCAGGACATCGTCCACTTCTGGTTCGCGCCGCCGGTGCATTCCCACAGCTGGAGGCGGGTGCCGTCGGCGCTGGTGTTACCCGTGACGTCCACGCACTTGTTCGCGGCGGGGTTCACCAGGTCCCTGGTGGTGGGGTTGTAGGTCCACCGCTGGTTGGGGCCGCCGAAGCACGACCACAGCTGGAGCCGGCTGCCGTTGGCCGTGCCGTTGTCGACGACGTCCAGGCACTTGCCGAGCACGCGGAGCGTGCCGTCGCCGGGGCGGGTCCACTGCTGGGCGGCGGTGCCGTTGCAGGAGTAGAGCTGGACGGCGGTGCCGTCGGCGCTGCTCGCGCCCGCGACGTCCATGCACTTGCCGGCCAGGCCGGTGATGGCGCCGCCACCGGGGTCGCCGGGGTTGCCGCTCGGCGTGCCGGACCAGGTGAAGGTGGCGGTGGTGCGGGCCGGAAGCGAGTAGACGAACGACTGGCCGCCCCAGTTGACCCGGACGGACTGGGCCGAGGTGCCGCGGTTGTGCGCGATCAGGGCCTTGGAGCCGTCGGAGTTGCGCCAGGCGACGTTCTGGATCGTGGCGTTGGCGGTGGAGTCGATCCGGAACGCCCCGGGCCTGACGAACTTCGTGAGGTGGCCGGTCGTGTAGTACTCGATGGTGTTGTCGACCTGGCCGGCGCGGGGGCCGCCCTCCTGGACGGTGACCAGGCCGGTGCAGACGTCACAGCCGCCGTTGTGCGGGCCCATGTTCTGGTTGAGGGCGAGGCTCCACTTGACGAGGCTGCCGCTCCAGTTGCGGGCGTAGTTGACGATGTCGGCGAGGTCCTCGTTGTGCTGGTTGCCGATCCAGGTGCCGCCCGAGTGCTCGGTGCTGAACTGGCGTACGGCCGGATACTGGTTGTGCACCTGGGTGCCGACCGCCGGGTCGCCGAAGTAGCCGTGCCAGGCGATGCCGCCGAACAGGGGGTCGTTGCGCACGCCCGTGTCGTTCAGCACGCCGGCGCCCATGGTGGCGTAGTCGCCGTAGTTCCAGTCGTGGACGAGGACCTTGGTGGTGATGCCGGCGGCGCGGAAGGCCGGGTAGACGTGGTTCTTGGTGAACTCGGCCAGTCCGGAGGAGTTCCAGCTCATGCCGGGATAGTTCATCGCGGTCGGGTTGCCCGCCTGGCAGCAGTTGGGCTCGTTCTGCACCGAGATGTAGTCGACCGGGATGCCGGCGTTCTGGTAGCTCTGGACGTACTTCACCAGGTACTGGGCGTAGGTGGGGTAGTGCTCGAACTTGAGCCAGCCCATCTGGTCCATCCGGCCGTTGTCCTTCATCCAGCCGGGGGCGCTCCACGGCACGCCCTTGACGCGCAGGGCCGGGTTGAGCGACTTGGCCTGCTGGGTGAGCAGGCGCACGTTGGTGTCGTACCCGTTGGCGCCGAAGTCGTTGAGGTCGCAGCAGGTGTCGTCGAGCGAGACGTTGCCGGGCCGCGAGAGGTCGGAGGCGCCGATCGGGTTGCGCACGAACGACAGGCCGATGCCGTCGGTGGGGTGGAAGAGCCTGCGCATCACGGCGTCGCGGGTGGCCGCGCTGATCGGGCCGCCGCGCAGCAGGTAGGCGGTGGTGTCGGTGATCGAGGCTCCACCGCCTTCGAACTGCTGGTAGGTGGTGCCCTCGTTCACGGTGATGGTGTGGTTGGCACTGCCTCCGGCGGGGCCGAAGGCGATGGGGGACTGTTGCTGAAGACCCCGCGTGACGGTCCGGCCGCCCGCGTCGGACGTGGTGGTGAGCCAGATGTTCACGGGCTCGTTGGCGGCCAGGGCGGGCGTGGCGGCGACGGGTCCCGTCGCCCACAGGGCGGCGGCGCAGGCCAGGGCGAGGGTGAGGGCCCGGCGAGGTGGTCGGAACACGGCAGGGGGTCCTTTCGGGGGGTGCGATTGGGCCCGCGACGCCCCGGTCCGTCCGCGTCAGGGTACACGCGTCGCCCCGGGGAACCGTCGCTGTAACCGATGTAACAGATAAGAAACTTTTCTGTTGCAGGACAGGACAACACACGTGGAAATCGGTTGTCAAGGTTCGGAAATACCAGGATTAGCGCATTCCATGCGATATTCGGGGCGCCCGTCGCTGATGAAACAAATGAAACAAAAGCCCTCAGCGGGAAACGGGACCGGTGGAACCGCGGACGATCACATCGGTCCCCAGGGAGACGTGCAGGGCCTCCAGCGTGTGCCGGCTGAGCAGCCGCATCAGCAGCGTGACCGCCATCCGGCCCATCTCCTGCAGGGGCTGGCGCACCGTGGTCAGCGTCGGCAGGGTCGCCCGGCCGAGGTCGAGGTCGTCGAAACCCGCGACCGACAGGTCGCCGGGGACGTTCAGGCCGCGCTCGGCCGCCGCCCACAGCGCGCCGACCGCCATCTTGTCGTTGAACGCGACCAGCGCCGTCGGCCGCTCGGGCAGGTCCAGCAGCTCGCAGGCCGCGCGGTAGCCGTTCTCCGCGTTGGGTTCCCGCACGCTGCGCAGCAGCTCGGCCGACGGCAGGACGCCGACGTCGGCCAGCGACGCGGTGTATCCCGCCAGCCTGGCCTCGCTGGGCAGCCACTCCACCGGACCGCCGACGATGCCGACCCGGCGGTGACCGAGCTCGACCACGTGCGCCATCAGCTTGCGCGCGCCCGCGAAGTGCGCGGCCGACACCGCCACGATGTCCTTGGGAGGCGGCGTCCTGGGGTCGATCACCACGAAGGGGAACCGCCGGTCGCGAAGCCGTACGAGCTCCTCGCCCGGCTCCGGGGGAAGGATCAGGATCGCGCCCGCGATGCCGGGGCGGTCGGGCAGGCCTGCGATCGCCGGGGCGTGCCGGGCGGACTCCCCGGTGCTCAGGATCATCTGACCGCCGTGCAGCTCGATGGTCTCGCCGACCGAGGAGACGATGAGCCCGAAGTAGTCGGTCAGCAGGTAGGGGCAGCGCACGTAGATCGTGCCGCCGGCCGTCGCCTCCTGCCCGGCGCGCGGCCGGGGCGCCTGGTCCCCGAGGCGGCCGATGGCCCGCAACACCAGCTCCCGGGTGCGCGGGGCGACATTGGCCTGCCCGTTCAGGACCCGCGAGACGGTGGCGATCGACAGGCCCGTCTCCGCCGCGACGTCGCGCACGGTCGCGCGCGTCCCGGGCCGAGCCATGTGCGCCCCCTGGTAGCCGTGTCCCTGCCGTCAGCATAACCAGCGCCGACGGGAGGCGACGGCGAGGAGTCTTCCCCGGATCGGCGCCGCAAAAAGGGGCGAAACCGATCGATTCCATCGATGCGGCAGCGTCGCCACCCGACTCTCGACAAGCCATCCGACTTGCTGGGATCCAGTTTGCCGTTAGCAGGTAAGGCCGGTGCAAGCATCGTCGAAGAGTCAGAACCGATCATGACATCTGGGGGAAAAATGCTTCGAAAACTGGCCCCGGTCCTGGCCGCGGTCGTGGTGGCGGGGTCACCGGCCATCGCGAACACGGCCTGGGCGGACAGGGCGCCGGCCGCTCCGGCGGCCCAGCCGGCCACCGCCGTGCAGGCGGCCGGTACGTGCAGCCCGGGATCGCCGTGCGCGGCGGTCAACTGCGGTCCGGGCCGCGTCTGCGTCCCCTCGCCCAAGCAGTGCTTCACCACGCCGTGCCCGCAGTACGACTGCGTGCCCGCGTCGGGTTACCCGGGTGGCTACCCCGGTGGTTACCCGGGCGGTTACCCCAGTGGCTATCCGGGCGGCTATCCGGGCGCGTACCCCCCGGGCTGGCGTCCTCCGTACCCGGGCTGGCGGCCGCCGTATCCGGGCTGGCGGCCTCCGTACCCGACCTGGCGGCCCCCTTACCCGAGCTGGCGTCCTCCGTACCCGGGCGGTTACCCGGGCTGGCGTCCTCCGTACCCGGGCGTGCGTCCTCCGTACCCGGGGCCACGGCCTCCGTACCCGGGTCCGCGGCCTCCGTACCCGGGACCCAGGCCGGCCTGGCCGATAGCGGGCCAGGTGGGAAGCACCTCCGCCGGCGGGATCTGAGCCTCGACGGCGGCAGGCACCTCGGGTCGGGCGTGTAGCGACCCGGCCATCACCCCGGGCGGCGGTTCGCCCGCGCCGCCGACCGTACGTCACATCCATCGACCCCGGTGTGCCCGGCACCGTTCATCGCCCCCGGGACGCCACGACGGCGGCCCGGGGGCGAGCCGCGACGGCTTGTGGGGACACCGGGTGAGCTGGTCTGATGTGCGAAGGATGAGGTGAGGCCAGTACGGAGGGGTTGCTTTCTGCCGTGGAGGCATCTGTCGAGCAGCTGGTGTACGTCCGCGAGGACGAGTACACGATCGCGCGGATGAGCGCCGAGGGCATGCCCGGCTTCGTCGCCTCCGGCCGGGCCCTGGGCGGGGTCCAGCCGGGGGAGACGCTCAGACTCGTCGGCGAGTGGGGCGAGCATCCTCGTCACGGCAGGCGCTTCGAGGTCGTCGCGTGCGAGCGGCTGGTACCGGCCACGGTCCGGGCCATCCGCATCTACCTGGGCTCCGGCCTGATCCGCGGCATCGGGCCGAGGCTCGCCCACGCCATCGTGAGCCACTTCGGCGAGGCGACGCTGACGGTCATCGACACCGAGCCCGGGCGGCTCACCGAGGTCGTCAACATCGGCCCCGCGCGGCAGGCCCAGATCGCCGACGCGTGGGAGGAGCAGAAGGCGATCGCCGAGCTCATGGTGGTCCTGCAGGGCTTCGGGATCAGCCCGCTGCTCGCGGCGAAGATCTACCAGGTCTTCGGGGCCGACTCCGGGGAGGTCCTCACCTCCGACCCGTACCGGCTCATCGGCAAGGTCAGGGGCATCGCGTTCGCCACGGCCGACAGGATCGCCCTGCGGTCGGGGGTCTCCGAGGACAGCCCGCAGCGGGTCAAGGCGGCGATCCTGGACAGGCTGGAGACGGCGGCCAGCCGCGACGGGCACTGCTACGTACGGCTGACCGCGCTGATCGCCCATTCCGCGGAACTCGTCGAGCAGGACCACGAACTCGTCGGTCAGATGGTCGACGCGCTCGTCGCCGACCGCCGCGTGGTCGTCGAGGCGTCGCCGGACGGCCGGGGAACGGCCGTGGTCTATCTGAAGGAGACGCACAGCCGGGAGCTCACGCTGACCGATCAGCTGACCAGGCTCTGGGAGGCCGCCTCGACGCTGCCCATGCGCCCGTTCCAGGAGGACCCCGGGCTGGACGAGGACCAGCGGGCGGCGGTGAACATGGCGCTGACCAGCACCGTGTCCATCCTCACCGGCGGTCCCGGCTGCGGGAAGAGCCACACCGTCAAGACCGTCGCGGCGACGGTGCGGGCGATGGGCGGCACGGTGACCCTCACGGCGCCGACCGGCAAGGCGGCCAAGCGCCTGTCGGAGCTCACCGGCCTGCCCGCGATGACCGTGCACCGGATGCTGGCCCACCGGCCCGACCCCGACAGCGGCACGCTGTTCGAGCAGACGCCCGCGCAGGCCGACCTGATCGTGGTCGACGAGGCGTCCATGCTGGACCTGAGCCTGGCCACCCGGCTCACCGCGGCCATCCCGCCCGGCAGCCACCTGCTGATCGTGGGCGACAGCGACCAGCTTCCCAGCATCGCCCCCGGCAGCGTGCTGGCCGACCTGCTGCGGGTCGAGGCGATCGCGCGGATGCGCCTGACCAAGGTCTTCCGCCAGGCGGAGGGCAGCGGCATCATCCAGGCCGCCCGCCGGGTCAGGGCGGGCGAGGTGCCCGCGATCCCCGGCGGGGGCGGGTTCTGGTTCGAGGAGGTCGACGATCCCGAGCGGGTCGCCGAGCGGGTGATGCACCTGGCGACGGTGGCGATCCCGCGCAAGCAGGGGGTGAGCCCGGACCAGGTCCAGGTCCTGTGCCCGATGCGCAGGGGCCTGACGGGGACGACCGAGCTCGGTCGCATGATCCAGGAGCGGCTCAACCCGGCGCGCGAGGGAGTCGCCGAGCACTGGTCGGGGGCCTCCGCCTTCCGGGTGGGCGACCGTGTCATGCCGATCCGCAACAACTACGACAAGGGCGTCTTCAACGGCGACACCGGTACGGTCACCGCCATCACCCCGGAGGAGCGGCTCGTCGAGATCCGCACCGACGACGGGCAGACCGTGAAGTACGGCTTCGGCGAGCTCGACGAGCTGACCCACACGTACGCCATCAGCGTCCACCGCTCCCAGGGCAGCGAGTATCCCTTCGTGGTCGCGCCGCTCGTCACCGAGTCCGGGGGCGTCATGTTGCGCCGCAAGCTGCTCTACACCCTGCTCACCCGGGCCCGGTCGTGGGTGGTCGTCGTCGGCGAGCGCAAGGCGCTGGAGATGGCCGTCGGCCGGCTGGACCACCGCCGCAACACCGGGCTCGCCCGCAGGCTCGCGCTGAGCCTCGGCGCGGGCCTCCACTACGAGGCCGCCCCCGCCGCCGACTGACCGTCGGACGATGACATCGGCCGACGCGGGCGCCGCCCGTACGGACGTTTCCCGGCTCCGCGATCTTCTTGACATTTTTTCTTCACATAACTTGAATTAAGTCAGACAAGAACCGTCCTCGGCTTGCCGAAGTTGTTGGTAACGCCGGTCTCCGTTATGCCCGTGGGCGGGGCGGGCTTCGCCTTTGTCGTTCGTCGCGAGACAGAGGAAACACACATGACCAGGGAAAACATGGTCAGCTCGACGCGGACGTGGGTGCGGTTACTCGCCGTGCTCGCTCTCGCGCTCGGCCTCACCACCCTTCCGGCCGGCGGAAGCGCGGGGGCTTCGGCCGCCCCGAGCTTCAAAGTGATCGCCTTCTACAACGGGGCGTACGACGCGGCCCACGTCAATTTCGTGCAGGAGGCCAACCGCTGGTTCCCGCAGATAGCCGCGCAGAACAACTTCACCTACACCGCGACCAACAACTGGAGCCAGCTGAACGCGAGCAACCTCCAGCAGTATCAGGTGGTCATCTTCCTGGACGACCTGCCGCAGAACGCCGCCCAGCGCTCGGCGTTCGAGCAGTACATGCGCAACGGCGGGGCGTGGATGGGCTTCCACGTGAGCGCGTTCAACACCGACGCCCAAAGCTGGTCGTGGTACCACAACGAGCTCCTCGGCACCGGCGCGTTCAGGTCCAACACCTGGGGACCCACCTCGGTGGTCATGCGCACGGAGGGCGGGGCGCACGCCTCCACGGCGCGGCTGCCCGCCACCTTCACCTCGTCGGTCAGCGAGTGGTACAGCTGGGCCAACGACCTGAGGAACAACCCGAACATCAGGATCCTCGGGTCCATCGACCCGTCGAGCTTCCCGGTCGGGACGGACCCCAACCAGACCTGGTACAGCGGCTACTACCCGCTCATGTGGACCAACCGGAACTACAAGATGCTGTACGCGAACTTCGGTCACAACGCCATGAACTACAGCAACAACACCCCGCTGTCGTCCACGTTCGCCAGCGAGGTGCAGAACCGGTTCGTCATCGACGGCCTGCTGTGGCTGGGCGGCGGGAGCACCCCGCCCCCGCCGGACACCATCTCGCCGACCGCGTGGTACAGCCTCGCCAACCGCGCCAACGGCAAGTGCGTGGACGCGCGCGCGGCCGCCTCGGCGAACGGCACCGTGATCCAGCAGTACACCTGCAACGGCACCCTCGCCCAGCGGTTCCAGGTCCAGCCGACCAGCGGCGGCTTCGCGCGGCTCAACAGCCGCCTCAACAGTGCCCAGGTCGTCGACGTGACCGACGTCTCCACGGCCGACGGCGCCCCGCTCCAGCTGTGGACGTACTCCGGAGGCAACAACCAGCAGTGGCAGGCGGTGTCCGAGGGCGACGGCCACTACCGCTTCGTCAGCCGCCTCAGCGCCAAGTGCCTGAGCGTGCCGGGCTCCTCGACGGCCGACAGCGTCCAGCTGGTGCAGAGCACCTGCAACGGAGGCGCCGCCCAGTCGTTCCGGATCTCCCAGCAGCCGTAGTCGCCACGAGGTTCCGCGCGCCCGCCCTTTCCGCCGACCGGGAAGGGCGGGCGTCCCGCGGGCACCCGGCGAGTACGCGGTGAGCCCGTGACCGGTGACCGGCGAGGTGGACGTATCCGGAGGAACCAGTCATCTGGAACACTGTGGGTTTCATGCGACCCCAAGCACCTGTGAGACCCGGGAACGGCGGCCGTCCGGCCGTGCCCGTCCACCCCGCCGCGAACGTGACCGCCGTGCGGAAGACCGGCGGAGGCGCGTCGTGAGGCGGGAGATCCGGCGCTTCGAGGCGCGGGTCGCGAGCGCGGACGCGCACCTGCTGGGCGAGGGGCCCGTGTGGGACGCAGCGAGGGAGCGCCTCCTGTGGGTGGACATCGACGCCGGCCACGTCTTCGAGGGACGGCTCGCCGGTGACTCCGTTCGCGTGGACCGCAGGCACGAGTTCGGCGAGACCGTCGGCGCCGTCGTGTGCGACCGGGACGGCAGGCTGCTCGTCGCCGGGCGGAAGGGACTGCTCACCGTGGCGGGCGGGGGCGGGCCGGGACGGCCGTCCGCCGCGGAGGACGGGGGACCGCCCGCCTCGGAGGGCGAACGGGGCGAGCGCGCGTACCTCGTCGACCTGATTTCCGAGGGGAAGGACAGCCGCCTCAACGACGGGGCGTGCGATCCCGGGGGACGCTTTCTCGTGGGGAGCCTCGCCCTCGACGACCGGCACGGCCAGGAGTGCCTGTACCGGTACGAGGCGGACGGAACCGTCACGACCCTCGACACCGACCTCGCGCTCTCCAACGGTCTCGCCTGGTCTCCGGACCTGTCGACGATGTACAGCGTCGACAGCGTCCCGGGAACGATCTGGGCGAGGGCCTACGACGCCGTCACCGGCGCGTACGGTGAGCGCCGCGTGCTGCTGGAGATCTCCGACGGTACGCCGGACGGGCTGTGCGCCGACGTCGACGGCAACCTGTGGCTCGCGCTCTGGGGTGCCGGCCAGGTGCGCGGCTACTCGCCCCGGGGCGAGCATCTCGCGACCGTGGAGGTCGCGGCTCCCAACGTGACGAGCGTCGCCTTCGTGGGCCCGCGGCTCGACACGCTGCTCATCACGTCCGCCCGCGTGGGGATGACGCCGGCGGACGCCGCGCGCCATCCGGACGCCGGGCGCGTCTTCCTCGCGGACGTCGGCACGCGGGGGCTCGCCACCCCCTACTGGTCCGGTCCCGCCCCCGCCCACCGGATTCCGGAGTAGGACGTTCCCGCCCCGGGCGCCCACCGGCGGGAGGCGCGTCCCGCCGGAGCGAGCCGGTTTCGCCGCGGCGGCGCTCCTCGCTCCGGTGTGCCGGCGCTTCGGCGCGCCGGTGTGAGCGGGTCCCCGGCGCGGGGAAAGGGTCCTCCAGGTCGTTCGAGCTCGCAGGAGCGGCGACGGAGTGGCGGATCGCGGCGCGACTGCCATGGAGGAGGGGCATAAGGGCGTGAATACGCGAAGGTATGGTGATTGTTCGTGACGACGTTTCGGATCAGCGAGGCCGCCGCGCTGCTCGGGGTGAGCTCCGACACGGTCCGCCGATGGGTGGACGCCGGGCGGCTCGCGGCCCGGCGGGACGAGCACGGGCATCGGATGGTGGAGGGCACCGATCTGGCGGCGTTCGCGCGTGCCCAGATCGAGTCCGAGAACGGTACGGGGCACTCGTCGGCCCGCAATCGCCTTCGCGGGATCGTGACCGAGGTGATCAGGGACGCGGTGATGGCCCAGGTGGAGATCGCCGCGGGACCGTACCGGGTGGTGTCGCTGATGAGCCGCCAGGCCGCCGACGAGCTGGGCCTGGAGGTGGGGGTGAGGGCGGTCGCCGTGATCAAGTCCACCAACGTGGTCGTGGAGATCGCCGACCACGCCCGCACGACGGGTTGACGGCGCCGTGAGCGGTCCGTCCGGTGACGTTACGGGTGGTCCGTCCGGCGGCGTGTCACGCGGTCCTTCCGGCGGCGTGCCGGGGGAGCCGGCCGGTGGTGTGCCGCGCGATGCGGCGGGCGGCCGGTCCGGTGGTTCCTTCGGTGGTCCGTCCGGTGGAGTGGCGGGCCGCCTGCCCTGGATGCTGGTGCTGCCCGCCGTGGCGGGCATGGTCTTCCTGACGCTGCCGCTGGCCGGGCTGCTGGTGCGCGCGCCCTGGTCCACCCTGGCGGAAAGGCTCGGCGAGCCGCAGGTGCTGGAGGCGCTGCGCCTGTCGCTGGTGACCGCGACCGTGGCCACGGTGGTGTGCCTGCTGCTCGGCGTACCGCTGGCGTGGTTGCTGGCCCGTGTCGCCTTTCCCGGCCGCCGCCTGGTGCGGGCGCTGGTCACCGTCCCCCTCGTGCTGCCCCCGGTGGTCGGCGGGGTCGCCCTGCTGCTCGTCCTGGGGCGGCGCGGCCTGGTCGGCCAGTGGCTCGACACGACCTTCGGTATCACCCTGCCGTTCACCACGGCCGGAGTCGTCGTCGCCGAGACGTTCGTCGCCATGCCGTTCCTGGTCATCAGCGTCGAGGGCGCGCTGCGCGCCGCCGACCTGCGCTTCGAGGAGGCCGCCGCGACGCTGGGCGCCTCTCGCTGGACCATCTTCCGCCGCGTCACGCTGCCGCTGATCACCCCCGGCATCGTCGCGGGCGCCGTGCTGTGCTGGGCCCGCGCGCTGGGCGAGTTCGGGGCCACCATCACCTTCGCCGGCAACTTCCCCGGCCGGACCCAGACGATGCCGCTGGCCGTGTACCTCGCCCTGGAGACCGAACCCGAGGCCGCGATCGTGCTCAGCCTCGTCCTGCTCGCCGTCTCGGTGATCATCCTGGCCTGCCTGCGCGACCGGTGGGTGAGCGGCCCGTGACCCTGAACGCCCACCTTGTCGTCACCCGGCCCCGCTTCCACCTGGACATCGAACTGGAGGTCGCCGCCGGCCAGGTCGTCGCTCTCCTCGGCCCCAACGGCGCGGGCAAGACCACCGCGCTGCGCGCGCTGGCCGGGCTCACCGCCCTGTCCGGAGGGGAGATCACCCTGGACGGCGAGGCGCTGCACACCCTGGCGCCCGAACGTCGCCCGATCGGCATGGTCTTCCAGGACTACCTGCTCTTCCCGCACCTGTCGGCCCTGGACAACGTCGCCTTCGGGCCCCGCTGCCGAGGTGCCTCCAGAACGGAGGCGCGGCGCGGTGCCGCCGCCTGGCTGGAGCGCGTCGGCCTGGCCGGGCACGCCGCGGCGAAACCCCGGCAGCTGTCGGGCGGTCAGGCCCAGCGCGTCGCCCTGGCCCGCGCCCTCGCCGTGGGGCCCCGCCTGCTGCTGCTGGACGAGCCGCTGGCCGCCCTCGACGCCCACACCCGCCTGGAGATCCGCTCAGGGCTCCGCCGCCACCTGGCCGACTTCGGCGGCGCGACCGTCCTGGTCACCCACGACCCGCTGGACGCCATGGTGCTCGCCGACCAGCTGGTCGTCATCGAGAACGGCGCCGTCGTGCAGCGCGGCACCCCCGCCGAGGTCGCCCGGCGCCCGCGCACCGACTACGTCGCCCGCCTGGTCGGCCTCAATCTCTACCGGGGGCTCGCCGCGGGACGACAGGTCACCGTCGGCGAGGTGAGCTTCAGCGTCGCCGAGCATCTGGACGGTCCCGCGTTCGTCGCCTTCGGTCCCGGAGCGGTCGCGCTCTACCGGACCCGCCCGGACGGCACCCCGCGCAACCTCTGGGAGGCCACGATCGAGGGCATCGAGCGGCACGGCGACAACGTCCGTATCCACCTGGAGGGGCCGATCACCGCCTCGGCCGACGTCACCCCCGCCGCCGTCGCGGACCTCGACCTGACCTCGGGACAGCGGATCTGGGCTGCCGTCAAGGCCACCGAGACCCACGCCTACCCGGCCTGAGCCCCCCGCGTTCACCCGGCGCGGGCTCTCGCGACCCACGCCCATCCGGCCTGAACCCCTGTGGCACCGCCCGCCCGTACGGCCCCCGCCATGTTCCCGCCCGTACGAGCGCCGAGATGCCGCAGGTCACCCGCGTGGCGGCCCAGGCCGCCCGGACCCGCGGGGGCACAATGGCGTGAGGGGGGATGATCTATGCGCGTCGCTGTACTCGGGATGGGCATGATGGGGCAGGCACTGGCCCGGCGGCTGCTGGTGCGCGGCTTCCCGGTCACGGTGTGGAACCGCACACAGGGGCGGGCGGAGGAGCTGGTCGGCCTCGGCGCCGTCGAGGCGGCCTCGCCCGCCGAGGCCGTGCGGGAGGCCGAAGGGGTGCTGATGTCGCTCGCCGACGACCAGGCGGTTCGCGATGTGATGTCCCAGCTGACCGGAATCGGCGCCGACGGGCCCGTCGTGGCCGACACGAGCACCGTCGCCCCGGACACGGCCCGCGCGCTGCGGGACATGGCGCCCGGGGGCCGGTTCGTGGCCGCGCCCGTCATCGGCTGGCCGCCGGCCGTCGCCGAGGGACGGGCCTCGGTCCTGATGGGCGGCGAGCGTGACGTCGCCGACGTGCTGAAGCCGGTGTGGTCGGAGGTGTTCGCCTCCTACTCCTACTGCGGCCGGGATCCCGGCGCGGCGCTCGCCTTCAAGCTGCTGAACAACTACCTGCTGATGACCGGGATCGCCGCGCTCTCCGAGGCGGCCGCCACGGGCCTGGCGGCGGATCTCGACGAGACGCTGCTGCACGACTTCCTCCTCACCTGGCCCACCGTCGCGCCGGCCCTGCACAACCGGGTCGACGACATCCTGAGCGGTGACCACCAGGGGTGGTTCACGACCAGGCTCGCCGCCAAGGACGTGCGGCTCGCCATCGACATGGCGGAGTCGGGCGGCCTCGACCTGCCGATCGCCCGGCTGGTCGAGCGGCGCTACGAGGAGGCGGCCGGGCGCGGCTGGGGTGACGCGGACATCGGCGCCGTCGTCGAGCTGCTGCGCGGGAAACCGCGCTAGCGTCGCCCGTCACCGCGCCTGTCACCGCGCCCGTCAGCGGGTTCTCGCCACCTCGGCGGCCACGGCGCGGAAAGCGGTCAGCGCCTCGCGCCGGTCGTTGGCCGACGCGGAGAGGGACGACTTGACGATCACCACCCCCCGCTCGGGGGAGACGTAGACGTACTGCCCGCCGAATCCGGCGGCCATGAAGTCACCCCGGTCGCCGTCACCGAGCCACCAGTGCAGCCCGTAGCCGGGGTTGAAGGAGGCGGAGGGCGTGGTCGACGTCCTGACCCAGGAACGCGGCACGACCTGGCGCCCTCCCGCCTTCCCCTCACGGAGGTAGAGCAGGCCGAACCGGGCGAAGTCGCGGTCGGTGGCGTGGTAGCAGCAGTAACCGAGGCTGTCGCCGCCGGAGTCCTTGTCGACGCGCGCCGTGGACGCCATGCCGGCGGGCTTCCAGATCTTCTCCTCCACGTACCGGTGGTACGGCATGCCCGTGGCACGGGTGACGAGCTTGGCGAGCACGAAGGAGTTCATGCTCGTGTACTCGAACCTGCTGCCGGGCTCCCAGCCGCGCACCTGCCGTGCCGCCAGCTCCCCGACCGGCCGGCCCCGGTTCGCGGCCATCTGCACCTTCGGCACGTCGGAGCGCTCGTCCCAGGCGATTCCCGACGACATTCGCAACAGGTTCCGGATGGACACCCCGTCGTAGCCCGAGCCGCGCAGTTCGGGCAGGTAGCGGGTCACCGGGTCGTCGATCGAGCGGATGCGGCCCTCGTGCAGGGCTATGCCGATCGCGGTCGACGTGAAGGACTTCGCCATCGACCAGGACTGGAACCGGGTACCGCGATCGGCCTTGACGTAGCGCTCGGCCACGATGTGCCGGCCGTCCAGGACGACGAGGCCGTTGGTCTTCGTTCGCGCGAGGAAGTCGTCGAACGTGCGCTCGTCTCCCTCGTAGGCGTAGGTCACCGAGAGCCGCCTCGGGGCGCTCCGCAGCTCGACCGGGCGCGCCGACGGCCGTACGAGGTCGAAGGAGCCCGCCTCGGCGACGTCCGGCGCGGCCCGCGTGAGGGGGATCGGCGCCGCCAGGGGCAGGGCGCGGGCCGGGACCGCCCAGCCGGCCAGCGTGAGCGCGGCGATCGTCGCGACGACGGGTCCTCGCAGGCGATGGGTGATGCCGGTCGTTCTCATGTTCCCCCGTGGGTTCGGGCGGCGGGCGGGCCGCTCGCGTACGGCAGGATCGCGGGGTCGTCGTCGGCGGCGAGAATCCGGTACCCGGTCATCGGAGGGCTCCCGTGCGTGTCGGTGGTCAGGACGGGTGGTCAGGGTCTCCGCGGTCATGACCCGTTCGGCAGGCCGGTACGCCCGTACACGACGAGGGCCCAGGTGATGCAGCCGAAGGCGGCCACGCACGCCAGCGTGCGGATGAGGTTCCAGCGGACCCACGCCGCCTCGAACCGCTCGCGCACCGCCGCGAGGTCGGCGACGCGGTCGGGGTCCCCGGCGGCGTCGAGCGCGTTGTTGAGCGGCACGTTGATCCCCATCGTGACGGCGAGCATCACCACGTACAGGACGAGCGCGGCCACGATCCAGGGCAGCACGGGCCGCCCGTCCGCCCGGAGGTGGAGTACCGCGGACAGGACGGTCAGCACCAGCGCGCCGCCGAAGCAGAGGGCGAACCAGCCGTTGAGGATCGCCACGTTGATCCGCTGCATCGCGCTGACGAAGGTCCGGTCGTCCGCCCGGGCCAGACCGGGCATGACGGAGCAGGCGTAGGCGTAGAAGAGACCTGCCACGAGTCCCGTGGTGATGGCCGCCGCGACCAGCGCGACGCCTCGGAACATCAACATCACATTCTCCTCGGCCGTTGGGGGAGTCCTGCCGTCAGCCCCAGAGCGCGCGCGGTGAGCCGCTCCACCACGCGGCGGCCGGTCTCGCCCGTGCCACCGAGGACCGGCGCCGTGTTCTTCTCATGGGTGTTTTCTGTCACAGGACCAGTGAACTGGCCAGAGGTGAGACGGGCCATGGTCGAGAAGCGCAATTCCATATTTCAGCGTCTACGGTGAAGTCATGGACGCACTCACCGACTTCCTGGACGGTCCGAGGGCCAGGGGAGCGTTCCTGCTCCGCTCGATCCTGAACCCGCCCTGGTCCCTGCGGATCCAGGACCGGGCGCCGCTCGCCCTGACGGCCATGGTGCGGGGTGAGGCGTGGGTGGTCCTCGACGACGCCGCCCCGGTGCGCCTGGGTCCGGGGGACGTCGCGATCATCCTCGGTCCCGATCCCTACACGGTCGCCGACGATCCGGCCACACCGCCCGACGTGGTGATCCATCCGGGCCAGCACTGCACCACCCTCGACGGGCGAGGCCTCGCCCAGGAGATGCACCTGGGCGTCCGCACCTGGGGCAACGACCCCCACGGGTCGACGGTGCTCCTCACCGGCACCTACCAGATGCGCGGGGAGATCAGCCGCCGTCTGCTGGAGGCGCTGCCGCCGCTGCTGGTCCTCCCGGAGGACGCCTGGGACTGCCCCGTCATCCCGCTGCTCGGCGACGAGATCGTCAAGGACGAGCCGGGCCAGGAGGCCGTGCTCGACCGGCTGCTCGACCTGCTGCTCATCGCCGTCCTGCGGGCCTGGTTCTCCCGCCCGGAGGCCGGCGCCCCCGCCTGGTACCGCGCCCACAGCGACCCCGTGGTGGGCAAGGCCCTGCGTATGCTGCACGGCGACCCGGCGCACCCCTGGACGGTGGCCACGCTGGCCGCGGGGTCCGGCGTCTCCCGTGCCGCCCTGGCCCGCCGCTTCACCGAGCTGGTGGGCGAGCCGCCCATGACGTTCCTCACCGGCTGGCGGCTGGCCATGGCCGCCGACCTGCTGCGCGAGACCGACGCCACCGTCGGCGCGGTGGCCACGCAGGTCGGCTACGGCAGCGCGTTCGCGCTCAGCGCCGCCTTCAAACGCGAACGCGGCGTCAGCCCCCAGGAGCACCGCGCCGGGGTCCGGCGTTCCCAGGGTCCCCGGAGCGACCACGCCGCCGGCACGCCCGCGCGGTAGGTCCCGGCGGGCCGGTGCGAGCCCCGGCCCGCCGGTCGACGCGCCCGGAGACCCGCCGAGCCGGCGGCGCTCCCCGGAGCCCTCTGAAGCCCTCAGCGGCCCGCCGGGGTCCACCGGAGGCCGCGGGACCGCCGGAGCCGCCGAGTCGCGCTCACGGTACGTCTGCGCCGTGACGGTCAGAACAGCCAGTCGAGCAGGCCGCCCCGGCCGCCGCCCGAGCCGCCGTTGCCCGAGCCGCCGTTCGTCCCGGTGTCCTGCGGCGGCGGTGCCGTCGTCGGCTGCTGGCTCGGGGTGGCGTCCTCCGTGGGGGTCTGGCTCGTCGGCGAGGGCGCGGGCTCGGAGGTGATCCGCGAGCTCGGGGCCGGGTCCTGCCGCGAGGTCTCCTCCTGCTCGGCGTCCTCTGAGGACGCCGTCGGACGGGTCTCCCTCGGTGAGGTACTGCGGGTCGGCGACGGCCGGCCGGAGGGCTCCTGGGTCCGGGGAGCCCTGGTGGGAGCGGTGGTCGGGGGCTCGTCGGCCGTGGACGGCTCGTCGGACGGCCCCGCCGTCTCCTCCTCGGGCAGGGGCGTCGGCGTCTCCGAAGGCGCCTGCGGCAGGTCGGCCACCGAGCACCGTACGCCGGGCGAGCACGTGGTGCCGGTCTTCTCGTCCAGGGATGCGGAGAGCAGCCAGCCGCCCGCGACCCCGGCGATCACGACGCCGCCCACGACCGCCAGCAGGATCCTGCTCCTGCTCCTGCCCCTGCGGCGGCGCTCCTCGTGGGGATCGGGGTCCTCACGCCAGCCCGACCCCAGGAAACCGCGCGACGGCGTCGCCTCGTCCTCCTCGCGGTAGAGGGGGCCGTCGGACGTGATGTCGGTGTCCCCTATGTCACGACGCTCGTCGAGGT
The DNA here is from genome assembly GCF_052983175.1 of Streptosporangium sp. G12. Taxonomy (NCBI): domain Bacteria; kingdom Bacillati; phylum Actinomycetota; class Actinomycetes; order Streptosporangiales; family Streptosporangiaceae; genus Streptosporangium; species Streptosporangium sp. G12. The sequence continues at coordinate 39,821 of NZ_JBRIQO010000031.1, forward strand.
AGACCATCTCCCGGGACCCGTCGGCCCGGACGATCTCCCGGGACCCGTCGACGTGGACGATCACCTGTGACCCGTCGCCCGGCGTGAGCTCCGGAAAGTCGATCTCGTTCCAGCCGTCCGACAACACGTCGCCGGCGGGACGTTCGGGTTCGTACTGCGCCGGTCCGAGGGGACCGGTCTGCTCGCGAGGATCTTCCTCGTACGGTCCTTGGATATCGTCGCGCCCCACGATGACCCTCTCTGATGTGAACCTTGGTCGGGCATCTTGATAGCAGATTCGACAGCAACTTGTCCGAAAAGTTCACGTACAGCTGGGAATAATGTGACTTATGGGGTCAAGCGGCGGATCGGGAATGGACCGCGCCATTCTTCGCTGAGCGGCGGGTATCCGGGGCGGGGAGCCGAGAAGGGGAGCCCGCTCCCGTACCGACGGCGGACGCGGACGGACAGGCATGTCAAGGGAGTCCGCCCGCGCCGTGGCGGAGTACGGTCCCCTCGTGAGGGGAGGAGAGTGCGAGGGCACGCCCGATCAGCGGAAAGACGTGCCTGACCCCGGTAGCCGGGGTAGGAAGGGCGCCTAACGTTCTTCTCCGTTCGAGGACATCTCCGTTCGAGGGCGGGGGTCTCCACGCTCAAGGAGAGCCGATGACACCGAATTCGACGGCGGATGCGCTGCCCGGCCCCTCCCCCTTCCCGCCCATCGCCGACTACGGCTTCCTGTCCGACTGCGAGGTCACCGCCCTGGTCGCCCCGAGCGGGAACGTCGAGTGGCTCTGCCTGCCGCGAATGGACTCTCCCAGCGTCTTCGCCGCCATCCTCGACCGGGGCGCGGGGGGCTTCCGGCTCGGTCCCGCCGACCTGAGGGTGCCCGCCGCGCGCCGCTACCTGCCCGGCACCATGATCCTGGAGACGAGCTGGGGCACCCCCACCGGCTGGATCATCGTGCGCGACCTGCTGCTCATGGGGCCCTGGCACCACCACGACGAGCTCTCCCACACGCACAGGAGGGCGCCGACCGACTACGACGCCTCCCACGTGCTGCTCCGCACGGTGCGTTGCGTCAGCGGAGAGGTGCAGATCACGCTCGACTGCGAGCCGATCTTCGACTACGGCCGGAGGCCCGCGCGCTGGTCGTACGCCGACAGGGGCTATCACCAGGGCGTCGCGACGGCCGAGGGGGAGCCCCTGGAACTGCGGCTCACCACCGACATGCGGATGGGGTTCGAGGCCGGGCGCGCGACGGCGCGCACCCTCCTCAAGGAGGGCGACACGCGCTTCTGCGCGCTGTCGTGGACCCCGCACAAGCCGCCGTACACCTTCCAGGAGGCCTACGAGCGGCTCGTGTGGACCGCCCACCACTGGCAGCACTGGCTCGCCAGGGGCGTCTTCCCCGACCACCCCTGGCGGAGGTACCTGGAGCGCAGCGCCCTCACCCTCAAGGGCCTGACCTTCGCCCCCACGGGTGCCCTCATCGCGGCCTCGACCACCTCACTGCCCGAGACACCGGGCGGCGACCGCAACTGGGACTACCGCTACGCCTGGATCAGGGACTCGACCTTCGCCCTCTGGGGCCTGTACACGCTGGGCTTCGACTGGGAGGCCGACGACTTCTTCTGGTTCATCGCCGACGTGGCGGAACGGGACGAGGAACTCCAGGTCATGTACGGCATCGACGGCGAGTGCGAGCTGGACGAGCACATCCTCGACCACCTCCACGGGTACGAGGGCGCCAGGCCCGTCAGGGTCGGCAACGCCGCGTACCGGCACCGCCAGAACGACGTCTGGGGATCCGTCCTAGACTCCTTCTACATCCACACCCGGTCGCGGGACCGCCTGGACGAGCGGATCTGGCCCATCCTGAAGCGGCAGGTCGAGTCCGCCATCAGGCACTGGCGGGAGCCTGACCGTGGCATATGGGAGGTACGCGGAGAGCCCCAGCACTTCACCTCCTCGAAGGTCATGTGCTGGGTGGCGACCGACAGGGGCGCCAGGCTCGCCCGGCTCAGGGAGGAGCCGGAACTGGCCGCGCGCTGGCAGGCGGTCGCCGACGACATCCACGCCGACGTGTGCGCCCACGGTGTCAGCGAGCACGGGGTCTTCAGGCAGCACTACGGCACCGACGCCCTCGACGCGTCGCTCCTGCTCATCCCGCTGGTGCGTTTCCTGCCGCCCGACGACCCCAGGGTCCGCGCCACCGTGCTGGCCGTCGCCGACGAGCTGACCGCCGACGACCTGGTCCTGCGCTACGAGACGAAGAGCACGGACGACGGCCTGACCGGGGAGGAGGGCACCTTCGCGATCTGCTCGTTCTGGCTCGTCTCGGCACTGACGGAGATCGGGGAGCACACCCGCGCCCGCAGGCTCTGCGAGAGGGTCCTCTCCTTCGCCAGCGCCCTCGGTCTCTACGCCGAGGAGATCGATCCGGTGACCGGACGCCACCTCGGCAACTTCCCCCAGGCCTTCACCCACCTGGCGCTCATCAACGCGGTCATCCACATCATCCGCGCCGAGAGCGGGCAGGTCCCCTCGACGGGCTGGCCGTCGTGATCTCGTACTCTCCCCCGGGCCCCGCGTGGTCCCCGGGTGCGCCGGCGTGCGAGACCACCCGGATGCCTGGTTAGGCTTTCAAGCATGAACCGTCGGGTGATTGCCATAGTGGTGCTCGTCGGCCTGCTCGCGACGAGCGGTCTGTCCGTGGTGCTGGCCTGGGGGCTGAGCGGCTGAGCGCCACCGCGTGACGTCGCCGGGGACTCGGCGGCCGGTTCCGGGAGGTCCCGGGAGGGCGACCGATCGGCGAGTGCGTCCGGACTCGTGGGACGACCGGAGAGGTGTCCGGATCGAGAGACACGAGAAGGCGGACGATCGGAGAATCGGAGAGGTGTCCGGATCCGAGAGGGTGGACGACCGAAGAGGTGTCCGGATCCGTGACAGCGGCTGATCGGCGAATATGACCAGATCAGTCAGAGGGGACGGCCTGCGAGGTCGCGGTGGCGGCGCGCGGTCGCCGGAGGCCGAGCCGTCGCGTGCGCCCTTGCGACGCCGCGACCGCTCCCCGAGCGGACGTTAGGCGACGACCATCGAGTTCTGTCCCGCGGGCGCGCTCTGCTGCTGGGGGTGCTGCTGGGGGTGGGTGGGCTGCCGGTGCGAGGTGGGCTGCTCCACGGCGGGCTGGGGCTGCTGCTGCCGCTGGGCGGCCTGCTCCACGGGAGCCTGCTCGGCGGGGCAGGTGCAGTAGCCGTTGGTCACGATCAGGCGGCCTCGCTGCGCCGTGTAGGTGCGAGAGTCGGTGGCGAGGAGAACGCCCGTGCATTTATGGCAGACGACGGACTGGCGATCCATGGCCGGCTTCCTTCCTTGAGGGTAGCCGTCGAACGTCTCTCGGTCCGGCCGGCTGGCTGCTCGTGCCCCGACGGGAAGACTTGAATCTCCCGGCGAGGTTTCCATCTTACTTCGTAGCACATTGTGATCTTTGAGCCACACGAGGTGACAGGTTGAACCTTGGTGGTGCTGCTTCACAACGGTCTCATGTGAAGCGACCCGGCGGGTGGTGAATGTCCCTCTCTCACCCCCGCCGATCCTCGTCCCAGCGATCTTCGCCGCCCCCGGAGCCCCGGCACGGCCGGGGATCGCTACGTGCTCAGAACTTTTTTCTTTTTTTCCTCGATCACCGACCGGAACAGCAAGGCGTTGGCCGCCACCGCGATGCAGACCACGCCGAGCAGGAAGCCCCAGCTCACGTCGCTCAGGTGATGCATGCCGCGATACATGCGCGAGTAGGCGATGCCCAGGGGAATGCCGAGGCCGACCACCCACCACAGCACGTTCAGGATCTTGTAGCGGTGGGTGTGGACGGTCAGCACCAGGGCGATGCCGCAGTAGAAGGCGACCGCGGCGCTGGTGTGCCCCGAGGGGAAGCTGGAGGTGGGCGGGGCGGGGTCGAGGTGCTCGACGGCGGGGCGCTTGCGCTCGGCGAAGACGGTCGCCAGCAGGAAGATCGCCGACTGCGAGAAGACCGCCAGCGCCAGGAAGATCGACTCGTTCCAGCGCTTGAAGGTCAGCCGGAAGACGACGGCCAGCAGCGCGGTGCCGGCGATGATCACCGGGGTGTCGGACATGCTCGACACCACATCGGTGATCGAACTCCAGTAGGCCGTACGCTCTCCGGCCAGCTGCGCGTTGACCCCCTGGTCGTTCGCGATGAGGGTCGTCGTCTGCAGGACCTTGGTGATGAGGAGTCCGACGCCGATCGTCAGCACCGCCATGATGGCCAGCGGCGCCAGGATGAGGCGCGCCACGCCTTTGAAATCCACCGACATTTTCGACATGGCGCGCCAGCTACCCCGAACGACCTCCTCGGAACGCCTCGGGCTCGACGCCTTCCATGTGCGGTTCGGCGGGCCTGCGGCCCTCTCCCCGGCGCCAGGCCTCGAAGCCCGCCGCCGCCCCCACCACGACCGCCACGCCCAGCGCGACTCCCGCGATCACGTCACTGGTCCAGTGCACGCCGAGCGCCACCCGGCTGTACGCGACGAACACCATGATGACCGCCGCGACGGCCCAGACGGTGATCCGCGAGGCCGTGCCGCGCAGGAAGGGCAGCAGGATGAGCACGAGGATGCACGCGCCCAGCGCCGCTCCCATCGCGTGCCCGGAGGGGAAGGAGGCGCCGGGTGCCCAGGCCACGGGATCCGGCAGCGCGGGCCTGGCGCGGTCGACGATCATCTTGAGGGCGAGGTTCAGCAGTCCGCCGAAGGTGATCGTGGCGACCGCCCAGATCGCCAGGCGCGGCGCGCCCCGGCGCCAGAGCCAGACGGCGGTCAGCACCACCAGCACGCGCCACGTCCAGGGACCGAACACCTCGGTTCCCACGCTGAGGAAGGTGGTGTAGCCGGGATTCTCCAGCGCGTGGGCGTGCAGGCTCAGGGCGATGCCCTCGTCGAGCTCCGTGAGCGGGGAGAAAGAGGTCCTCACGAGCACGAGCAGGATCACGAACGGCACCGTGAAGACCGCCACCGCCGCCAGCGCCATCGTCAGGCGCACCCCCAGGCGCAGGTCAGCAGCATGATCATCGGGATTTCTGTGAGGTTGAGGTTTACCCTCGGCAAATCTGACCATCGTTCATGGCTACCCGATTCCTCGCGAATATTCCTCGCACGACAGGTGGGGGATCGGGCCGGCGGGGCCCCGAGCGCGCGGAATTCAGGGGTACGGAAGCTGTGAATCGCCGGGATTCCGGGCCGCCGAGGCGGGGACTCCGGGCTCCGGGCCCTCCCATGCCATGTGTCAGTGCGTCAAGCCGCGTGCCGGGGTTCGCGGCGGGTCGTCCAGCGCAGGACGTCGCAGTGCCGCCGCTCGGCCTCGGCGAGCGCCGCGTCGTCCGTGTAGGCGTCGAGGACGGCCCGCAGCCACGGCATCTGCTCGGTGACGTCGTCCCACGCCTGGGAGGGGTCGTCGAGACCCAGCTCGATCAGCGCGTCCAGATGCGCGGCGTAGGCCGTCCACCACTGGCGGCTCAGCTCGGCGAGGAATCCGCCCAGCCCGCCGAACTCCCGCTGGATCTCCTCGTCCCACCAGGCGGGGACGGTGACGTCACCGGTGTCGGCCAGGTCGCTGAGCACGAGGTTGGCCAGGGTGCGCCGTCGCCGGACGATGGCCGAACGTGACAGGATGTTCATAACGCCTACCCTGCCAATCATCGTTTGCCGAATGCTTAACGATGTATTGACGGTGATGTCCGGCCTCGGCCGCCCGGCCGAGGCCGGGCGGCTTGGTCGGAGTCGCCGGGCAGCACTAGGCTCTGATCCGCAGATCATTCCGCCTTGTGTCCGCGGAGCTACCTCGACATGGAGGAAGCCCGCCCATGACCCAGGTCCTTGAATTCTCCCGGCTCGTCGACCGTACCCTGAGCGCTCTCGCCGATGTCCTCGGCTCCGACGGGGCGGCCCTCATGCTGATAGACGACCACGACCGGTTGCGGGCGATCGGAGGGTCCGACGACCAGGGCCGGCGGCTGGAGTTGATCCAGGAGCAGATCGGGGCCGGACCGGCCATCGAGGCCCTGTCCCGAGGTGAGGACGTCGCGGTCGACGACCTGAGGGCGGCCAGGCCGTTCGGGTTCCCCGGGGTGGCCGCGCGGGTCTCGGAGGTGCGGGCGGTGCTCTCCGTGCCCCTGCGGGCGGAGGAGCGGTTGATCGGCACGCTGAATTTTTACGACCGGACGAGCCATGAATGGCAGCCCGCGAAAGTCCGGACGGGAGAGCGCCTCGGCGAGCTCATGGTGATGGTCCTTCAGACCATGGCTCATAGACCTCCTTTTCCAGGGAAGCCGTAGTGTGCACGTCAAGTAACCAGGTCGACGCTGAAAGGCGCCACACGTATGACTCACATTGATCCGGAAGCGCTGGTCGCGAGCCTGAGAAGGCTTCAGACGACCTCGTCCACCACAGGCATAGTCCATCAGTTGGAGCGTGCCGTGGATGTGGTGAACTCGCTGTTCGGATATGCGGGTGCGGGACTGATGTTTGCCGAAGAAGGTAAAGATCTCCGCTATTTGGTCGCCACCGATGAGCGGGGACGCAGTCTTGAGGGCGCACAACTCCATCTCGGCCAGGGGCCGTGCGTTTCCGCGTACGAGGAGAATTCCGCGGTGACCTCAAGTGATGTGCGCGTCGATCCGCGCTGGCCGAAGCTCGCCGACCGGCTTCACCCGGAGGTGCGGGCGGTGGCCGGGGTGCCGGTGCGTCTTGGCGGTGAGCCGGTGGGCACCCTGAACGTCTACCAGGCCGATTTTTACGAGTGGGACGAGTCGGACGTCCAGGCGCTCTACGGCTACGCGGACGTGATCGAGCAGCTTCTCACCGCCGCGATGGCCGCCGAGGAGAAGAGCGCCCTGGCCGACCAGCTCCAGTACGCCCTCGACTACCGCGTGGTCATCGAGCGGGCGATCGGTTACCTGATGGGCAAGCACGACCTGACCGCCACCCAGGCCTTCACCGGCCTGCGCAAGCAGGCCCGCGACACCCGCCGCCGCGTCGCCGACCTGGCGGCCGAGGTGCTCGGTGAGGGGGCGGGCGAAATACGGTGATCCTGCTCACGTCGCCCGAACCCGCCGGGGACAGGGTCGAGATCACCGTTCGCGGTGATCTCGACGCCGTCAAGGGCGCCGAACTGTGGCGCGTCCTCGGTGGGCTCACCGCGGCGACGGTCGAACTCGACCTGGCCCAGGTGGTCTTCATCGACTGCGCGGGTGCGCGGGCCCTGTTGCGGGCCGACGAACACGTGCGCGGCCTGGGCCAAGAGATGATCATCGTGCGGCCGTCAGGGCCGGTGCTCCGGTTGCTGCGGCTGCTGGAATTCGATCGGTACCTCCTGATCAGGCACCCCGGAGGCGCGGTCGGCGCGAGCCGCACCCCGCCGGGGCACTAACCTGATCGGTGATGTATCGATTCGTCTTCTCGCAGGTCCTCCGCCGCCTCGACCCCGAGGACGCGCACCACATGGCGGTGCGCGCTCTCCGCGTCCTCTCGGTGACACCCGTGGTCAGGCGGCTGGTTCACCGCCGCCTCGCGCCACGCGACCCCGCGCTGCGCGTGCAGGCCTTCGGCGTGCACTTTCCCGGCCCGTTCGGGCTGGCGGCCGGCTTCGACAAGGACGCCGGCTGTGTCGAGGCCGTGTCCGCGCTCGGCTTCAGTCACGTCGAGGTCGGCACGATCACCGCCCATGCCCAGCCGGGCAACGCCAGACCCCGGATGTTCCGTCTCGTGAGAAACCGGGCGATCATCAACCGGATGGGTTTCAACAACGCGGGCGCGTCCGCCGCGGCCCGGTCGCTGTCCAGGCCACGGGGCGTCCCCGCGATCGTCGGCGTCAACATCGGCAAGACGAAGGTCGTGCCCGAGTCGGGGGCCGTCGCCGACTACGTGGCCGGCGCCAGGGAGCTCGCCCCCCTGGCCGACTACCTGGTCGTCAACGTCAGCTCGCCCAACACCCCCGGCCTGCGCGACCTCCAGGCAGTGGAGCTGCTGGGCCCGCTGCTGCGCGCGGTGAAGGAGGTCGCCGACGCCACGCCCAAGCGCACCCCGCTACTGGTCAAGATCGCTCCTGACCTGGCGGACGCCGACGTGGACGCGGTCGCCGACCTGGCCCTGGACCTCGGGCTCGACGGCATCATCGCCACCAACACCACGATCGGCAGGCAGGCACTGGCCTGTGCGGAGCCCGCGGGCCGTGACCACAGCCACGAGAGCGGCGGCCTGTCGGGGCGTCCGCTGAAGGCCCGGTCCCTGGAGGTCCTGCGCAGGCTGCGCGCCAGGGTGGGCGATCGCCTGGTGCTCGTCTCCGTCGGTGGCGTCGAGGACGTGGACGACGTCTGGGAGCGCCTGCTCGCCGGGGCCACGCTCGTCCAGGGCTACAGCGCGTTGATCTACGAGGGTCCCCTCTGGGCGCACCGCGTGAACCGCGACCTCTCCCGCCGCCTCCGTCGTCACGGCGTGGTCGACCTCCGCCAGATCATCGGCCGTACCGCGAGCCGGAGCCCCGTGAGCTGACCCGGTCGCGGCGCGGTCGGAACCGTCGCGGCCCGAACCTTCGCGGCGGGTCCCGACTCCTCACCCCATCGGCCCGCAAGGCGGCTCACCTTATACCCTGGGTGGGTAACTTCAGGACATGGAGGCACGATGAGCACGACCACATACACCGTCACCGGTATGACCTGCGGCCACTGCGTGAGTTCGGTCAAGGAGGAGGTCGGTGAGGTCCCGGGTGTCACCGGCGTCGACGTCGATCTCGAGACCGGCAGGGTCGACGTCTCCGGCGACTCCTTCGACGACGCGGCCGTCCGCGCCGCCGTCAAGGAAGCGGGCTACGAGGTTCTCGCCTGACAGGGGCGGCGCGGGACACCTTCCTTCTCCGCGCCCCGCCGCTCGCGACGACCGGTCCCGCGGAGGCCGGGACACCGTTCCTGCTCTGCGCCCCCGTCACTCGCACCGGCCCGGCCCGGCGGAGGCCGGGACACCGCCCTTCTCCACCCCGTCATCCGTGCCGTCCCGGCCCTCAGGGGCCGGGAGACCGGTCACATGCTGGGACGGGTCGAGTCGGCCTCGTGGGTCATCTTCTCCAGGTGCTTCATGGTCTCCTCCACCTTGACGACCCCCGGGCGGTGGCGCCGGTGACCGGTCCCGCCCCGCTGCCAGGGACGCGGGCCGGTCAGCGGCCGGTACTCGACGCCGAGCGCGTCGAGGCGGCCCAGGTGCGCCTCCAGCCGGGCGTCGAACCCGTTCCCGGCCGAGCCCGACCAGGTGACCTCGGCCAGCGCGCATCCCCGGGGCCAGGCGCGGTAGTCCACCGCGCGCCCGTCGGGCAGCCGCTCGCTCCACAGCTGGAACTGCGCCCCGAGCACGCGCTCCCGCTCCCCGGCCGTCCATGACTCCGGCGCCGGGGCGAAGGCCGCGACGTCCGAGACGGTGATCGCGTCGCCGATCGCCAAGGGCTCCTCCTCGGAGGAGGCCTCGGCGTAGTCGAAGTACAGCGGGAAGACCGGGGTCTGCACCACGTCGTGCCCGGCGGCGGCGGCACGCCTGGCCACCCCCGGCCCGCGCCAGGGCATCACGATCGTGTCGGGCCTGAGCATGCCGCTGACGAACGCCTCGTCCCACACCACCGCCCTGCTGCCGCGTTCGGCCAGCTCGTCCGCGAGCCGGCGCAGGAACCAGGCGTGCAGGTCGCTCACGCTCTCCAGCCCCAGCTCCACCTGGAACGCGACGATCTCGGGGGAGGCGGCCCAGTCGTCGAGCACGCACTCGTCCCCGCCGATGTGGACGTACGGGGTCTCGCCCAGCGCCTCGGTGATCTCCTCGATCACGCCGGTCAGGAAGTCGACCGTCTCCGGCAGCGGGGACAGGATCGCCGGGGAGATGCCCCAGCGCTCCAGCACGGTGAAGGGCTCGGGCCGGCGCCCGCCGGTGGCGCGGGCGTCGAACTCGGGATAGGCGGCGAGGATCGCCGAGGCGTGTCCCGGTACGTCGATCTCGGGCACGACCGTCACGGCGCGGGCCCGCGCGTAGGCGCCGATCTCGGCGAGGTCCTCCAGCGTGTAGTAGCCGCCGTGCGGGACGTCGTCGAAGGCCGGCTCCTCCCGGTAGTAGCTGGTGATCGTGCGCGGGCGGTGCGCGCCCACCTCGTGCAGCCGCGGGTGCCGGCGGCTCTCGACCCGCCACCCCTGGTCGTCCACCAGGTGCAGGTGGAGACGGTTCAGCTTGTGGGCCGCCATGATGTCGACCATCCTGAACACCTCGCGCTTGGGCATGAAGTGCCGCGCCACGTCCAGGTGCACCCCGCGCCAGGAGAACCGGGGCGCGTCCCGCACCTGGCCGAGGGGAACGCTCCAGCCCGCCCCGGCACCGGCCACCGCGCGGAACGCCGCCGCGGGCAGCAGCTGCCGCAGCGTCTGGCCCGCGTAGAAGGCCCCGGCCCTGTCTCCGGCCGCGATCCGCACGCCCCCGTCCGTCACGTCCAGGGCGTACGACTCGGGGCCGAGCGACGCGTCGGGCTCCACCGTGATCGTCCCCGCCTCGCCGGGACGCGGATCGAGCACGGCGAGCGCGAGGCGTACGGCGTCCACCAGTTCGGCGGGACCGGAGACGACGACCCCGTGGGGAAGGCCGAGGAAACCGCTGGCAGGAGTGAAAGCGGAGGGAAGCGGCAGGAGGTCCATGGCTTGAATCATGCCAAACCGCCAGAGAAATAAGCCCTTTACCCTGGCGACTCCGGACATGGAACCAAGAACCGCCCAAGTACCGCGCGGGAGAGCCGGGGGAGAACCCTCGCGCGGTCATGCTGCTGCTCATGTTCCAAGCGTCCAGGCACCCGGCTCGCACCCCGCCGGCGGTCCTGGTGGCGGTACCGGCGGCGATCATGCTGGCCGCCGGGTGTTCCGCCACCGTCGAGAGCCCCACCCCGCCCTCGCCCACTCCCTCGGAGTCCTCCTCCGCGGTGCGGAGCGCCGAGGGGGCCGGCACCACCGTGGCGGAGAACGCCAGGGCGGGAGATCCCGGTTGGCGGCTGCGCCGGCGTGGCGCCGAGCACGAGATCGAGGGCTTCGCCGACCGGGTGAGCGTGCTGCCCGGAGAGCGTTTCCGGCTGTACGTCTCGACCACCGCCGACCGCTACACCGCCAGGGCCTTCCGGATGGGCTGGTACGGCGGAGCGGGGGCCAGGCGGGTCTGGCGGGCGGCCGGGCTGCCCGGCACGAGGCAGGCGCCGCCCAGGACGATCGCCGCCACCGGGACGGTGACCGCCGCCCACTGGAAACCCGGTCCCGAGGTGGACACCTCGGGCTGGCCCGAGGGCTCCTACCTGATCCGGCTGGACGCCGCCACCGGGGGACGGCGCTACGTCCCCCTCACCGTCAGGTCCGCCTCCACCAGGGGGCGCCTGGTCGTCGTCAACGCGGTCACCACCTGGCAGGCGTACAACGGCTGGGGCGGCCGCAGCCTCTACGAGGGGCCCGGCGGCTTCGGGGACAGGTCCCGGGCGGTCAGCTTCGACCGCCCGTACGACGCCTCAGGGGCACGGCTCTTCCTGGACATGGAACGCGACGCCATCGAGCTCGCCGAGCGCCGCGGCGTACCGCTCGCCTACGTCACGAGCCTGGACCTGGACCGCGACCCGCGCGTTCTCGACGGGGCGAGGGGCCTGGTGTCCCTGGGGCACGACGAGTACTGGTCGCCGGGCATGCGCCGCACCGTCGAGGCCGCCCGGGACCACGGCACCAACCTCGCCTTCCTGGGCGCCAACGCCGTCTACTGGCGGGTCCGCCTCGCCGCGAGGCGCCTGGGCCCGCGCCGCCTGGTCGTCTGCCACAAGGACGCCGCCGAGGACCCCGGGACGATCCTGTGGCGCGCCACCGCCAGGCCGGAGAGCTCGCTGACCGGCCCGATGTACGACTGCTTTCCCTCCGAGTCCGCCTACGTGGTCAGGCGTCCCGGCAACTGGATCTTCAGGGGGACCGGGGTGCGGCGCGGCACCACCTTCCCCGGGATGGTGGGCGTGGAGACCGACAGGGTCGGCGCGGGCGTGCCACGCCCGATGGAGGTCCTGTCGGTGTCCCCGGTGAACTGCGGAGGCCGCGCCACGGTCGCGCACAGCGCCTACTACACCGTGCCGAGCGGCGCCGCGGTGTTCAGCTCGGGCACGATGCGCTGGGTGTGCGCCATGCGGGGCGCCCGCTGCGGCCACGGCGTCACGGACCGGGCCGGGGCCTTCGTCCGCAAGGCGACGGGGAACATCCTGCGCGCCTTCGCCGCGGGCCCGGCCGCGCGCCGCCACCCGGCCCGCGACAACCTCGAGGCCCTGGGCCTGGACGGCCCGCCGGGCCGCTGACACGGGCCGGGCCGGGGGGCTTACCGCCCCAGGTACTGCTGCAGCCCGTTGGCCAGGGAGAGCGCGATCTTCTGCCGGAACGCCGGCTGCTGGAACTTGGCCGCCTCGGCGGGGTTCCTCATGTTGCCGGACTCGACGAAGATCTTGGGAACCGTGGAGAGGTTCAGGCCGCCGAGGTCGTTGCGGTAGTCGAGGGCGTTCTTGCCGATGTAGGTGGAGTACGACAGGCCGGTGCCGCGCCTGAAGGCGTTCCGCACGTCCAGGCCGAGCTTCCTGGAGGCCCCGACCACCGGGTCGACCGGGCCGCCGATCTTCTCCGGCATGATCACGTGGAAGCCGTGGTTGGCGGTGCTCGACCCGTCGGCGTGGATCGAGATCGCCGCGTCCGCCTTCGCCCTGTTGCCGATCGCGGCCCGCTGGGTGATGCACGGCCCGACGCCGGAGTTGCTGTCGCGGGTCAACTTCACCGTCGCGCCGCGGCTCTTGAGGATCTTGGCCAGACGCTGGGAGACGTCCCAGGTGAAGGCCGCCTCGCTGTAGCCGTTCGCGGTGGCGGTGCCGGTGGTGTCGCAGGCCTTCCACTGGGTCAGGACGTTGACCTTCTTGTTGATCTCCGCGGGGTGGCGGTAGTTCTGCCCGTTGTGGCCGGGGTCGATGACCACGACCTTGCCGCTGAGCGACTCGCGGCCCTCGCCGCCGCGCCCGGTGGCGGGGCTCGCGGCGGGATCGCCCGCCGCGCCGGCCGCCGGGCCTGCCGGGGTGCCGGCGGTGCCGTCGGCCGCCGGGGCCGCGGCCGTTCCGGCCGCGGGAGGAACGGGCCCGCGCTCCCGCGCGAGGTCCGCGCCCGCGGCGGTTCCACCGCAGGCGGCGACGCCGAGCCCGCACAGGACAAGGGTCGCCGCGAGTGCTTTACCGGTCACGCTCATCGCCCCCAAGGAAGTCGTCGACCACCCAACTTACGTGGCCTGAGGGCATGACACGGCCGTTGTCGCGATATGTGCCCGCCTGTTACGAGGCGTGAGGCGCTCCCCTCACCCGCCTGTCACGAGGCGTGTGGTGCTTCCCCGTCAGAGACGCCTTCCCGTCAAATGTGCTTTCCGTCACGGAAGGCGGCGGCGTGGGCCCGTCACCAGGCGTGCTCGCCGACCTCCAGCTTCTGCAGGAGCGCGGCGAGCTCCCTGGCGTCCTCGGCGTCCAGCCCGAGGACCACGCGAGGCCGTCCCCAGGGGTGGTCGATCGAATGGGCCACGTAGCTGGCCACGGACTCGGCCCCGGCGTCGCCGTTGCGGCCCCGGGCGGCCCGCCAGTGCGCCCACGCCCGCTCGAGTTCGGCGGCGGCCCGCTGGGCGCATGACACCAGTTCCGGATCACGCATTGTTACCCCCCTCGTCTCGGCCAGAGTCAACACCGGCGGCGCGCCGCCGTTCACGATGTTGACCTGGTCTTTGGGAGGTCATGGAGCCTGCCTGGGCGTGCTGTAACGCTCCAGGCAGGCTCTTTAGCGTTCGGCGGAACTCGTGCTGTTCCGTACGACCAGCTGCGGCGCGACCTGGCGCAGGCGCGAGGTCTTGCCGGGGTCGCCGATCCGGTCGTTCAGCAGCGCGGCGGCGGAACGGCCCATGGCGCGGCGCGGCTGGTCCACGGTGGTCAGCGAGATCGGCTGGGTCCCGGCGCGGTGGATGTTGTCGTACCCGACCACGGACAGGTCCTCGGGAACCCGCAGGCCCAGCTCGGCGGCCGCGGACAGCACGCCCATGGCCACCAGGTCGTTGGCGGCGAAGATCGCTGTGGGCCGGGGATCGCGCGTGAGCAGGCTGTGCGCCGCCCTCGCGCCGCCCTCCTCGCTGGACTCGCCCTCCTCGACCATGATGTACGGCGCCAGGGAGTGCCTGCGCATCGCGACCAGGTAGCCCTCGCACCGGAAGCGCCCGGAGGAGATGCCCGAGGCCTCGATGTGGGCGATCCTGCGGTGACCGAGCTCCACGAGGTGGTCGACGGCGAGGCGGGCGCCGAGCTGGTCGTCGTCGACGACGATGTCCACGCCGCCGAGGTCGATGTCGCGCTCGCCCACCACCACGGTCGGCGTGTAGCCGGTGGCCTCGATGAGCGTCCCGCTGGTGGGCGCGATGCCGAGCAGGACGAGCCCGTCGACGCGCAGTTCGAGGAACGCCTCGACCGCCTCGTCCTCGAAGGCGGGGTCCCACTGGCTGTTGCCGATGAGGAGTCTCAGCCCGTCGCCGTGCAGGCTCTCCTGCAGGCCGTCCAGGAACTCCGCGTAGAACGGGTTGTGCAGGTCGGCGACGAGCGCCCCGACCAGGTGGGTGCGGCCCTCGACCAGGCTGCGCGCGACCGCGTTGGGCCGGTAGCCGAGGTCTCTGGCCGCCTGGAGCACGGCCTGCCTGCGATGTTCGCTGACGTGGGGCGATCCGCGCAGGACGAGCGAGACCAGTGATTTGGAGACACCGGCTCGTTCGGCCACGTTGCGGATCGTGGGTCTCGGGCGTGGCCCGCCGCCCCCCTCGGACAGAACGGGTTCGGCGAACCCGCGGGCTCGGGTGACGGTGGTGTTGACCGGCGGTCCTGACATGGCTCTCCCCCGCGATGGTGGATGGGCACCTGTCACTCAAAACGATCGAGTTCCGAATGGGGTACGGCTTGCGCGGAAGGGAACTCCGATCTTGACCCCGGCGCCGGGCGGATCGGCTCCGATAGGCTTCGCGGTGTGGGGTCGACATCCGGAGCCGCCGAACGGGCGAAACCCGCGGCGGGCGGCGCGCGACCGGCGCGGCGCAGGCTCACCGTCGACCGGCGCCGCGAGGAGCTCATGGCGGCGGCCCTGGAGCTGTTCAGCAGGCGTGACGCCGAATACGTGTCGATCGACGACGTGGCCTCCGCGGCCGGCGCGTCGCGGGCCCTGGTCTACCACTACTTCGGTGGCAAGCAGGAGCTCTACGTCGCCGCGCTGAAGAGCGCCGCGGCCCAGCTGGAGGCGAGGCTCAGACCTCAGGGCGGACATCCGCTGGACGAGCTGACCGGGGGCCTCACCCGCTACTTCGACTTCGTCGAGGAACACGCGACGGGCTTCGCCGCGCTGCTCAAGGGCGGCCCCGCCAACAGCAGCGGTGAGACCGGGGAGGTCGTCGACGCGGTCAGGCACCGGCTGCTCAAACTGATCATGAAGCAGATGCGGGTCGAGGAGCCGGGCCCCGTGCTCCGCGTCACGCTGCGCTCGTGGATCGCCTCCGTCGAGACCGCGGGCCTCGACTGGCTGGAGCGCCGCGACATCGAGCGGCCGGCGCTGGAGCGCATGCTGATCGGTCAGATGGTGGCGCTGCTCGGCGTGGCGGCCGAGCACGACTCGCAGGTCGGCGAGTTGCTGGACAACCTGGTCAGAGGTGGATCGAGCCGCCCTGCGGACCGGGAGAGGCCCGGGGCGGACGGCTGAGAGAAACCCCCTGGAAGATACTTCCGAGCCCTTCGGAGCACGCGCTCGGTCGTTCGGAGCACGCGCCGGAGGGCGGGGTACGTGCTGGGGCGGCGCCGGGCGGGCGACGCCGCTCCCCACAAACCCGTGTGGCCTACACGCTCAAAGGGTGAGCGCGCACCAATCCCCCTAGGTCAGTGACGGCCCCCGTCTTACTCTGAGCGCTGCTGCGGAATCCCCGCGAGCAGCGCGCGAACCTCAGTCTCCCGGTACCGGCGGTGTCCACCCAGGGTGCGGATGGACGTCAACTTGCCCGCCTTCGCCCACCGGGTCACGGTCTTGGGATCGACGCGGAACATGGTTGCGACCTCCGCCGGGGTGAGCAGCGGCTCTGCCTCGGGTGTACGAGCTGACATTTGTGCGGCCTCTCCTCCATGTGGACCGGCGACAGCGATCCTGCGACTTGACGCTTGTCACGGATGTCCGCCTATGGCCCTTGCGTGCGGCTGTTTGGGCCATATGCGGCATCACCCGATGTGACCATACAGCCACGTAGAGCGATTGGCGAGTCTTTGAGCGACTCATCTCTCTTGTGCACGTGTTGTTGTCACGCTCGGTGATTCTAGCGACACGTTTCGTGGTATCGCAGTGAAAACGGCAAACTACTCAGTTCGTAGGTGCATCCCCGGTCATCGACGGACCTACTTACGCAGGTCGAAGGGATGATTTGCGACTCAGTTTGCCGATTCGAGAAGTTGTATTGATCGCCAGCGGAGGATGACGCGCTGGTACATGGCGAACGCCAGTTCTTCCTCGCCTTTTTCCAGACCTGTCAGCGCCGCCGCGAGCTCCGCCACGGATTCGTCGGCCTGGAGCGTCTCGTCGTCCATGAGGTTGACGATGCCGCCGTAGTCGAGCTCGACCAGCGAATGCGGGTGGAACTCCTCCAGCCAGCGCGCCACGTCCTCGACCTCGGCGGTGACCGAGACCTCGCCCACCTGCCTCCTGATGATCTGCAGGGCGCGGGCGCTGCGGCGCCTGGCGTGGGCCATGGAGGTGACGTAGATCAGGTTGCGCGTGGTGGTCGTGCCCCCCTTGCCCTCGCCGCCGTCGATGACCAGCCAGCGCTCGTTGCCGTCGAAGGGGACGAACCACGAGGTCGGAACGTGCCAGGTGGAACCGCGGATGTGCGTGCGCAGCGCGGCGGAGTCGGTGCGGCGCTTGAACCGGTCGAAGTCGTCGGCCGTCTGCTCCGCGACGGCGGGTGGCACGAAACGCTCCATCAGCTTGGGCGGGGTCGCCCCGCGAAAGCGTGAGAAGGCGAGCCAGGACCTCAGCCTGCTCTGCCACGGGCAGACGTACAGGACCTCCTCCACGCGCCTCAGATAGGCGTTGGGGCTCTCCTGGGCGGGTGCCGGAGCCGGTGGCACCCCCAGAAGGCGTCGCATCGCCTCGCCGTGCTCGGCGTGGAGGGCGCTCGCTCGGCGCGGTCGGTCGGCCGCCTCGGCGTAGGCGGCCCACGAGACGCGCTCCGCCGGGGCGAACGCGACCAGCGGTTCGTAGACGCGGAGGTACGCGGCATAGGGCAGCACGACCGCATCGTGTCACGAAGGACCGGCCGTTGTCCGCAGCGGACCGGCTTCCGCGGTGGTCGTCTCGGCCATTGAGATGGGACGTTCGTGCACGTCGTGCCTTTACGGACATGTGGTTACGCTGAGGGTGATCTCCGCCGCGACGGTGCGGCGGTAACGAACGACTGGGAGTCACCACAGTGACCGACGTCTTCGGGCTGTCCCACAAGGACGCGGGCCCGGCAACCGGCGGCCAGGCGAGGCACGAGCAGGTCGTTTTCTGCTCCGACGAGCGCAGCGGCCTTCACGCGATCATCGCCATCCACAACACCGCCCTGGGCCCCGGCCTGGGCGGCACCAGGTTCTATCCCTACGAGAGCGAGCAGGCCGCGCTGGCCGACGTGCTCAACCTCTCGCGGGCGATGGCCTACAAGAACGCCCTGGCGGGGCTCGACCTCGGTGGCGGCAAGGCCGTCATCATCGGCGACCCGGCGACGGACAAGAGCGAGGCGCTGCTGCGCGCCTACGGCAGGTTCGTCCAGTCGCTCGGGGGCCGCTACTACACGGCGTGCGACGTGGGCACCTACAGCGAGGACATGGACATCGTGGCCCGCGAGTGCTCCTACGTGACCGGCCGCACGCTGGCCAACGGCGGGGCCGGCGACTCGTCGATCCTGACCGCCCTCGGCGTGTTCCAGGGCATGCGCGCCGCCGCCGAGCACACGTACGGGACGCCGACGCTGCGCGGCAGGCGCGTCGGCGTCGAGGGTGTGGGCAAGGTCGGCCACCGCCTGGTCGGCCATCTGATCGAGGACGGCGCGGAGGTCGTGGTCTGCGACGTGAGCGAGGGGGCCGTGGAACGGCTGCGGCGGATCCACCCCCAGGTCGAGGTCGTCGCCGACCGGCTGGAGCTCACCGCCGCCGACGTCGACGTCTACGCGCCGTGCGCCCTCGGCGGGGCGCTGGACGACGAGACGGTGGCCCGTCTGCGCGCCGCGATCGTCTGCGGCGGGGCCAACAACCAGCTGGCCCACCCCGGCGTGGAGAAGCAGCTCGCCGACCGCGGGATCCTCTACGCGCCCGACTACGTGGTCAATTCCGGCGGCGTCATCCAGGTCGCGGACGAGATCAGGGGATTCAACATGGAGCGGGCCCAGGCAAAGGCCACCCAGATCTACGACACGACTCTCAAGATCTTCTCTAGTGCGGCGGAGGATGGCGTCCCTCCGGCCGTCGCAGCCGATAGGCTGGCTGAGCGCAGAATGTCGGAAGTCGGGCGAATTAGGGGCATTTGGCTGGGCCACTAGCCCCACACGCCCATACGACGTACCGAGCCGGGCGTAAAACGGGTACGGTTGTAGGCGAACGAGAGCTGACGCCTAAGTCAGGTGGCGTCAGTGCGTGGTGCGTTAGCGACGAGGGGTCGGGCACGACCCCACACGAGGGGGTCGAGCCAATGGGGCGCGGCCGAGCAAAGGCCAAGCAGGTCAAGGTTGCTCGCCAGCTGAAGTACAACAGCGGTGGCACTGATCTTGAGCGTCTGCGCGACGAGCTCGGAGTCAGAGACGACTCCAACCACAATGACGACTCCAACGACGCCTACGACGAGCTGGCGGATCGGTACGCCGATTACGCCGATGACTTCGGCTCCGGAGATGACCGCGACGACGGGACATCCGGCCGCCGCTAGGCGGATTTCAGGTTGACGGTGAGCAGGACACCCGGTGGTGAGCACAGGCCACCGGGTGTTCTTCTCGCTACGAGTCGACAATATGCGGCGCTCCGGTGGTCCGGAGCGCTTTTCGCCGTACCCGCCGGGGATCCGGCGCATCCCTTTCCGGCTCTTCGGACCGGTGACAGGATCCGGCGCGTCCCCTCCCGGCCGGTGACACCGGCCGGGAGGGACACGGGAGCCGCGGGGTCGCCTTCGCCGGGAAGGCGGGCGGATCAGCGGAAACGCGCCTGGCCCGAGCCCTCGACGATCTCGCCGAGCACCCAGGCGGGGAGGTTCCGCTCCCCGAGCAGCGCCAGGGCCGGTTCCACGGCCTCGGCGGGGACGACCGCGGCCATGCCCACACCCAGGTTGAACGTCCGGTCCATGTCGGCCTGAGCCACCCCGCCGTGCCCCGCGAGCACCTCGAAGACGGCGGGCGGGGTCCATGACGAGCGGTCGAGCAGCGCGTCCAGACCGGGGGGCAGCGAGCGGGACAGGTTGCCCGCCAGGCCGCCGCCCGTGATGTGGGCGTACGCGTGGACGTCGACCGCGCGGGCCAGCTCCAGGCAGTCGAGGGAGTAGATCCTGGTCGGCTCCAGCAGCTCCTCGCCCAGCGTCCGCCCCAGCTCGGGCAGCTCGGCCTCCAGGGACAGCCCGGCCCGGTCGATGATGTGCCTGACCAGCGAGTAACCGTTGGAGTGCACGCCCGAGGAGGCCAGCGCGAGGACCACGTCGCCCGCGCGGACCCTGTCGCGGCCGAGCATCCTGTCGGCCTCAACCACCCCGGTGGCGGCACCCGCGAGGTCGTACTCGCCGGCCTCCATGGCGCCGGGGTGCTCGGCGGTCTCCCCGCCGACGAGAGCGCAGCCCGCCAGGCGGCAGCCCTCGGCGACACCGCCCACGATCTCGGCGATCCGCTCGGGGACCACCTTGCCGCAGGCGATGTAGTCGGTCATGAACAGCGGCTCGGCGCCGCAGACGACCAGGTCGTCGACGACCATGCCGACCAGGTCGATCCCGATCGTGTCGTGCTTGTCGAGCCGCTGGGCCAGCATGACCTTGGTTCCGACGCCGTCGGTCGACGTGGTGAGCAGCGGCCGCCGGTACGACAGCAGGGCCGAGGCGTCGAAGAGGCCGGCGAAACCGCTGGCGTCGTCCACGACCTCGGGCCTGCGCGCCCGCGCGACCTTCGACTTCATCAGCTCGACGGCGCGCTCGCCCGCGTCGATGTCCACTCCGGCGGCCGCGTAGCTGGTCATGAAGCCTCTCTCTGCGCGCCCGGCCCGCTCAACGCTTGGCCTCCAGCACGTACTTGCCCACGTTGTCCTGGTCGATCGGGATGGGGTACTCGCCGTCGAAGCAGGCACGGCAGAGCCGGTCGGCGGGGATCGTGGTGGCCGCGGTCAGGCCCTCCAGCGAGATGTATCCGAGCGAGTCGGCGCCGAGCGAGGCGCGGATCTCCTCCACGCTCAGCGAACCGGCGATCAGCTCGGCCCGGGTGGCGAAGTCGATGCCGTAGAAGCACGGCCAGCTGACCGGCGGGGAGGAGATCCGGACGTGCACCTCCGTGGCGCCCGCCTCGCGCAGCATCTTGACGATCGCCCGCTGCGTGTTGCCCCGCACGATCGAGTCGTCCACGACCACCAGGCGCTTGCCCGCGACGACCTCTTTCAGCGGGTTGAGCTTCAGCCGGATGCCCAGCTGGCGGATCGTCTGGGACGGCTGGATGAAGGTCCGGCCCACGTAGGAATTCTTGACCAGACCTTGACCGTAGGGGATCCCGCTCTCCTCGGCGTAGCCGACGGCGGCGGGAGTGCCCGACTCGGGGGTCGGGATGACCAGGTCGGCCTCGACCGGGTGCTCGCGGGCCAGCACGCGGCCGACCTCGACGCGCGTGGTCTGCACGCCGCGCCCGGCGATCGTGGTGTCCGGGCGGGCCAGGTAGACGTACTCGAACAGGCAGCCCTTGGGCTCGGCGAGCGCGAACCTGCGCGAGCGCACGCCGCGCTCGTCGATGGTGATCAGCTCGCCCGGCTCGATCTCGCGGACGAACGTGGCGCCCACGATGTCCAGCGCCGCGGTCTCCGAGGCGACCACCCAGCCGCGCTCCAGGCGCCCGAGGACCAGCGGGCGGACGCCCTGCGGGTCGCGGGCCGCGTAGAGAGTCTTCTCGTCCATGAAGACGAGCGAGTAGGCGCCCCTGACCTGCGGAAGCAGCTCGGCCGCCGCGTCGTCGATGGACTGGCTGCGGTCCTGGGCCAGCAGCGTCGTCAGCACCTCGGTGTCGGTGGTCGCCCTGGTGGATCCGGGGGCCAGGCGCCTGGCCAGCTCCGGGGTGTTGATCAGGTTGCCGTTGTGGGCGAGCGCGAGCCCGCCGGACTCGGTCGAGCTCAGCGTCGGCTGCGCGTTCTCCCAGACGCTCGACCCGGTCGTCGAGTAGCGGCAGTGGCCGATCGCCAGGTGGCCGCGGAGGGTCCCGAGCACGGACTCGTCGAAGACCTGGGCCACCAGGCCCATGTCCTTGTAGACGAGGATCCTGCTGCCCTCGCTGACCGCGATGCCCGCGGACTCCTGGCCGCGGTGCTGCAACGCGTACAGCCCGTAGTAGGTGAGTTTGGAGACTTCCTCCCCAGGGGCCCACACCCCGAAGACGCCACATGCGTCCTTCGGAGGCCGGTCGTGAGGATCAAGGTCATGGCTCAGATGGCCGTCGCCCTTCAGCACATGCTTCATTCTAGGTCGGCTTCTTCCCTGCTCGCACCCAGGGTCCGTTCCGCGGCATGTAGCACCCTGACCGAACGATCATCGGTGTTTTGCCGTGTCAGCCTGTTTCGCCGGTGGCTGACAGGGGAGTGTGAGATATCCGGCATGCCCGAGCGTCGGGAGAAGAGACGTGACAACACCTGTGGACCCGAACCAGCCCGACCCGCGGCGAGTGCCGCGGGACAGGCGCCCAGAGCAGGAAGGACAGGAAGGGTCCGGCTCGGAGGAGCCACAGGACACCTCCGAGGAGGCGGCCGTGCCCGGCGAGCACGAGCCCGCCGTCCCGGAGACGACCGCCTGGCCCGTCCCTCCCTCGAATGAGCCGCCCACGTGGCGGCAACCCCCCGCCCCGGCGGGCGAGTCCACCGGGTGGGCCGATCCCTCAGGCTCCGCCGAGTCTCCAGGCCAGGCCGGTTCCGCCGAACCTTCCGGCAGGGCCGAGCCGACCGGGTGGACGGAGATCCCCGGCCGGGCCGAGCCCCAGGGCCGGGAGCCCGGCGAGGGTTCCGTGTGGGGGTCGGGGGCGTCGACGCCGTCGACGCCCCCGACGCCGGAGCCGTGGGAGGAGCCGGATCCCGAGACACCCGTGCCCGATCCCAATGAGGCCCCGACCTGGCCGCCGGCCGCGATTCCCGCCGAACCACGGGTTCCGCCGCATCCGGACACGCCGACCGCGCCGGAGGTGCCGCCGCCCGACCAGGCGGGCGGCCCGTACGCCGCGCCGGGGTACCTGGGGCAGTCCGGGACTCCCGGCCCATCCTGGGCTTCGGAGGACTCGGGGTCTTCGGGGTACGGGACGCCGGAGTCCGGGGGGGCATCCGAGGGCAGGGCCGAGGAAGCGCGGGAGGGCGCGCCCGGGGGCACCCGTGAGGGGGTGCCCGAAGGGACTCGTGAGGGGGCGGTGCCCGAGGGGCAGCCCTACACGGTGCCGGGCACCACGCCGTCCGCCTACCCCGGCTGGGAGAGCGCCTCGGAGACCTCCGGCGAGTCCGGCCGACCCGGGGGGACGGACCACCCCGGGACACCGGCAGCCCCCACCCCGCCGTCGCGCTACGAGCAACCGGCGTCCTCCGGGGAACCTGAGGCCCCGCAGCGGCCCGCCGAGCCCGCCGGTGGCTTCCAGGCGGACCGGCCGCCCGTTCCCGGCGCCCCGGGAGCGCCCCAGCCGGGCCATCCACAGCAAACGGGCCGGTATGGCTACGGGGAGCAGCCCACGTACGGGGAGGCGCAGCAGGCCGGGCAGCCCTACGGCGGTCCCGGTGCGCAGCCGTCACCCGCGACCGGTCCCTCCCAGCCGCTCCAGGGCGGCACACCGTACCCGGCCCCTCCGGGCGCGCCCGGCTATCCGTACGCCACGCCCTATCCGGCGTACCCGGACGAGGGGCGCAAGCCCGGCGGCGGGCTGGGCACCGCCGCGCTCGTGCTCGGGATCGTCGCGATCGTGTCGCTCGTCGTCTGCGGCCTCGGCGTGCTGGTGGCGATCGTCGGTCTGATCGTCGGCATCGTCGCGCTCGTCAAGAAGTCCAGGCCGGGCCGGGCCTGGGTGGGGATCGCGCTGAGCCTTCTCACCCTGGTGATCGCCGCGGTGTTCATGAGCTGGCTCTACAGCAAGGTCGGCGACTGCGTCAACCTGCCGCCGGAGCTGCAGCGGCGCTGCATCGAGGACAGGTTCGGCGTCCAGGTGCCGACCGCCCCGTAACGGCGGACGGGGGTCGACGGGGGTCGACGGGGGTCGACGGGGGTCGACGGGGGTCGACGGGGGTCGACGGGGGTCACAGCCTGCCCGGGGCGGCTATCGGAGAGGGAGGTGGCCGGACAGGTCGGCGCGGGCCCCGCTCGCCGCGATCTTTCCGGCGGCCATCGCCTCGGACCAGGTCAGGCCGCCGGTGGCGAGTTCCAGCCAGGTGCGCGCGTCGGTCTCCACCACGTTGGGCGGGGTGCCCCGGGTGTGACGGGGACCCTCGACGCACTGCACCGCCGCGTAGGGCGGGACCCGGACCTCGACGGTCCGGCCCGGCGCGGCCGTCGCCAGCTCGTCCAGCAGGTGCCGTACGGCGAAGCGAGTGATCTCCCGTTCCGGGCGGATTCCCCGCTCGAAGGCTCTCATCACCACGCTCACGCAGGCGCCCAGCAGCGCCGCGAGCCCTCCTGGTCCGTCGTAGGGCGGCTCGTCGAGAGCGCTCAGCTGGGTGTCGAGGGCGGCGCGGACCTTGGCCGCGTCGGGCTTGTGAGGTGGCACGTGATCCATGATGCCCGCCGGAGCCGCGTCCCGGGACAGCGCCCCGGACGGCTCGTCCCGGCAAACGGTTCATCATCCCGGTCGACGTCGTTCACCTCGGGTTCGGCCGGCCCGCGTAGCCTCCGGGCCGAAAGACCTCGCCCCTTTTTGGAGGACCCTGTGGCGAACATGTCGCCGCGCCGACTGCTCCCCCTGCTCACGAGCCCGCACAAGGGTGGACGCAGCGCGCTCACCTGCCGGTTCCGCTGCGGTGACCAGTGCGCCCACGATGTGACGAACACCAGCGACAACAGCTACTTCGGCGACGTGGTCGCCGAGGCGATGACCCGTCGCGCCATGCTGCGGGCCGGTGCCCTGGGCGCCGTCGTCGCCGGGGTCGGGATCGGCACGGCGCTCCCCGCCCTCGCCGACCCGGACGTGGACGCGAGCACCTTCGGCGGGGGCCACGGTCACGACCACGGCCAGAAGAGCGGTCTCCGCTTCACCGCGATCGCACCGAACACCGACGACAAGGTGACGGTCCCCTCGGGCTACCTGTCGGCGGCCGTGGTGCGCTGGGGCGACCCGGTTCTGCCCGGCGCCCCCGCGTTCGACTTCGAGAACCAGACGGCAGCCGCGCAGGCCAAGCAGTTCGGCTACAACTGCGACTACGTCACCCTCTTCCCGATGGGGCAGCACCGGGGCCTGCTCTGGGTCAACCACGAGTACAGCGACGAGAGCCTGATGTTCCGCGGTTACACGGACGGCACCTCCGCGACGGAGGAGCAGATCAGGATCGGGATGGCCGCGCACGGCGGCTCGGTGGTCGAGATCGAGCGGGTGGGCGGGTCCGGCCAGTGGAAGCTGGTCACCCGGGGCTCCCGCCGCTACAACCGCCGCGTCACCGTGCACACCCCCATGAAGTTCACCGGCCCTGCGGCCGGCAGCGCCCTGCTGAGGACCGCCGCCGACCCCAAGGGCACCACGCCGGTCGGCATGCTGAACAACTGCGCGGGCGGCACCACGCCGTGGGGAACGGTGCTCAGCGGCGAGGAGAACTTCAACCAGTACTTCGTCAACGGCAACGGCGTGCCCGAGGCGCAGAAGCCGTACCTCGCCCGGTACGGGGTGAACATCACGACGGGCGTCCCGAGCGGCAACCGCAGGTTCGACAGGGTCGAGGAGCGTTTCGACCTGGCCAAGCACCCGAACGAGGTCAACCGCACCGGCTGGATCGTGGAGATCGACCCGTTCGACCCCGACTCCACCCCGATCAAGCGAACCGCCCTGGGCAGGCTGGCCCACGAGGGCGCCACCACCTCCCTGGCCGCCGACGGCCGGGTGGTGGCCTACATGGGCGACGACTCCCGGTTCGAGTACGTCTACAAGTTCGTCTCCCGGGAGCGTTACATCCGGGGCTTCGACCGGCACAACCGGACCCTGCTGGACGACGGCACGCTGTACGTGGCGAAGTTCACCGGTAACAGCCCGGCCACCGAGATCGACGGCACCGGCAAGCTCCCCGCCGACGGGCGGTTCGACGGCTCGGGCGAGTGGATCCCGCTGGTCACCGGCAAGGTCTCGCACGTTCCCGGGATGACGGCCGCGGAGGTGCTCGTCTACACCCGTACGGCGGCCGACAAGGTCGGCGCGACCAAGATGGACCGTCCCGAGGACGTGGAGCGCAACCCCGTCACCGGCGGCGTCTACGTGGCCCTGACCAACAACAGCAACCGGACCCCGGCCCAGGTGGACGAGGCCAACCCGCGTCCGGCGAACAAGCACGGCCACGTCCTGGAGATCGTCGAGCGGCGCAACGACGCCGGGGCCACGACCTTCGCCTGGTCCCTGCCCCTGGTCTGCGGCGACCCGAACGACCCGGCGACCTACTTCGCCGGGTTCGACAAGACCAAGGTCTCGCCGATCTCCTGCCCGGACAACGTCGCCTTCGACGCCGACGGCAACCTCTGGATCTCCACCGACGGCAACCAGCTCGGCGCCAACGACGGCCTGTTCGCCATGCCGGTCCGCGGCCCCGAGCGCGGTCACCTGAAGCAGTTCCTGAGCGTGCCGGTCGGCGCGGAGACCTGCGGCCCGCTGGTCAGCGCGGACCAGCGCAGCGTCTTCGTGGCTGTGCAGCACCCCGGTGAGACCGACGGCGCCACCCCCGAGACCCCCAGCAGCCACTGGCCTGACGGCGGTACCTCCCAGCCCCGCCCGTCCGTCGTGGTCGCCTGGCACGCGAAGGGCGGCAAGATCGGCTCCTGATCCGGCCGCCGGTTCGCACCCGCGTCCGCCCGCGGTTCGCGTCCCGGCACCGGCTCCGTCCGGACACCGGCCCGCGCCCGCTCGGGGGGACGTGGACCGGCTCCTGATCCGGCCGCCGGCTCGCACCGCTTCCGGCACCGGCCCGCGTCCCACCCCGGGGATGCGGGCCGGTGCCCTTCCGCGTGTCCGGGGCCCTAACCCACCGGTACGGCGGGACGTTCCTCGGTGGCCACCGGCGGGCGTGCGGCCCGGGAGGCCCGCAGCGACAGCAGGCTCACCGGCACGCCCACCAGCACGATGGCCGCGGCGACGACCAGCGTGTACCGGTAGGCGTCCAGGAAGGCGGCCGGCTGCCCGGCGCCCTCCGCCAGGAGCGAGGACTGCCGCGCGCCGAGGATCGCCCCCAGGACCGTGATGCCGAGCAGGCCGAAGATCTCGCGCGAGACGTTCAGCACGCCCGAGGCGACCCCCGTCCTGCCCGCCGGAAGCGCGCCGAGGATCGCGGTGGTGAGCGGCACCAGCATGCCGCCGCCCACCCCGTAGACCAGGAACCACGGCAGCAGGTCGCCGAACGACCCGCCCTCCCCGACGAACGAGATCCCGAACACCGACACGGCCATCAGCAGGAGCCCGGCAGCCACGGTCCGCGCGGTGCCCAGGGCCCGGTCGAGCCTCGGGGCGAGGGCGGCGGTGACGGCCATCACCAGCGCCATCGGCACGAACGCCGCCCCGGCCTCGATCGGCGAGAAGCCCAGCGCGTTCTGCAGGTACAGCGCGGTGAAGAAGTAGATGCCGAACACCCCGAAGGACCACAGGCCCATCGACAGCGTGCCCCCGCTGAACACCCGCGACCGGAACAGCGACAGGTCGATCATCGGCTCCCGGCCGCGGCGCTCGATCGTGACGAAGGCGAGCGCCGACACGGCCGCGATCCCGAAGGCGCCCAGGATCTCCGGGGAGGTCCATCCGGCCCCCGCACCCTCGATGAGCGCGTACGTCAGCGCGAACAGCGTCAGGCTCGACGTCACCAGGCCCGGGACGTCGAGGCCGCGCCGTACCGTCTCCCGGGGGGCCGTCCTGATCGCCCAGAGCGCGAGGCCGAGCGTCACGATCCCGATGGGCACGTTGATCAGGTAGATCCAGCCCCAGTGCCAGCGCTCGCTGATCAACCCGCCGGTCAGCGGGCCGAGGGCGAGGGCGAGCGCGCCGACCGCGCTCCACAGGCCGACCGCCGTCGCGCGTTCCCTGGTGTCGGGGAAGATCGAGGTGAGCAGGGCCAGCGCCGTGGGGGTGAGGAACGCCGCCCCCACGCCCTGCACCGCCCGGGTGGCGATCAGCGCGCCGCCGTCGGTGGCCATCCCGGCCGCGAACGACGCCGCGGTGAACACGACGAGGCCGATCAGGAAGACACGCCGCCGCCCGAAGACGTCGGCCAGGCGCCCGCCGACGAGCATCAGCCCGGCGAACACCAGGATGTAGCCGCTCACGATCCATTCCAGCCCGGAGATGCTCAGCCCGAGGTCCCGCTGGATCGTGGGCAGCGCCACGTTCACCACGTTGTTGTCGAGATATGTCATGAAGGTGGCCAGCGAGATCGCTCCCAGCGCCCACCACCTGCGGGTATCCGTCATTCCCCGTCCTCTACGTTGTACTTATACGTCGTACATGTACGGTGCACAGTGGAACCCGTACGGCGTATAGTTGTCAAGCGTGATGGGGAAACTGACCCGCGAGGCGGTCGTCGAGCAGGCGCTGGAGATCGGCGACGCCGAGGGACTGGCGGCGGTGACCATCCGGAGGCTCGCCCAGGAGCTGGGCGTCACCCCGATGGCGCTCTACTGGCACTTCAAGAACAAGGAGCAGCTGACCGCCGGTATGGCGGGCCACCTGATCGAGGGCTTCGTGATCGAGGGGGGCTACACGGGCCCGTGGCAGGAGGGGCTCCGCGAGCTCGTCGCGGGCCTGGTCAGGGTGCTCCGGCGCCACCCGTGCGCGGCGGACGTGCTGGGTGCGGTGGACCACATAGAGGTGCCCGCCTACCTGGCGGTCTGGGACACCGCCCTCGGCCTCGCCAAGCGCGGCGGGTTCTCCTCCGACGAGAGCTGCATGATCTCCCGGTACCTGCTCAGCGGCGCGATCGCGCTGGCGGCGGGTCCGGGGCGGAACTGCCCTCCCGGCCTCTCCGAGCAGGAGGCGGCCGAGCGGACGCGCCTTAAGCGGCTCAGGCTCCAGTCGCTGCCGCCGGACGTCTACCCCCACATCGTGGAGATGGCCGTGCCCCTCTCCGAGGGCAGTGCCCCCGATCTCTACGACACCTTCGGCGTCGACCTCCTCATGGCCGGCATCGAGGCGCTCTCCGCCCGCTCAGGAGGGCACTGACTCAGGAGGGCGACCTCGCGCGACCGGAGCGGCGGGGACGGGCGAGGGCGGCCGTCAGGGCGCCCGTGAGCGCGACGGCGAACAGGACGGCGTAGGTCCGCTGGAAACCGGTCATCAGGTGCTCGACGGCGACGGGGGAGACGCGCGACAGCGTGCCCGCGTACACCTGCCCGCGCAGCTCGGCGCTGACCGAGCTGGTCAGGACGCTGAGCGTGAGGGCGACGCTCAGCACGATCCCGACGTTCATGATCATGAGCCGGAAGCCGTTCACCACGCCCAGGCTCCCGGCGGGCAGGGCGGACATGACCTGGGTCGTGTTGCCGGTCAGGAAGGTGCCGCTGCCGCAGCCGCACAGGAACAGGCCCACCGCGATGATCCAGTACGGCGTGGCGGGGTCGGTGTTCAGGAGCAGGATGCCCAGCCCGGTCGCGCTCATCAGGGCGCCGCCCACCGACAGCGCGTACGGCCTGACGCGGCGGCCGAGGGCGCCGGCGACGGGGGAGGCGAGGGCCATGCCGATCGGGACGGGGAGCACGCCCAGGGCCGCGGTGACGGCGTCGACGCCCCTGGCGGCCTGGAAGTAGAGGGCGACCAGCAGGATCAGCGCCGAGCGCGCCAGCGCGTTGCAGAAGGAGGCGAGGTTGGCGAAGGCCAGCATGCGCTCGCCGAACAGCCGCAGGTCGAGCACGGGATGCGAGGCCCGGCGCTCCACCACGACCAGTACCGGCACCAGCACCGCCGCGATCGCCGCGCCGACGATCACCACGGGGCTCGACAGGCCGCGCGACCCCGCCTCGGACAGCGCGATCAGGGCGGCGGAGAGGGCGGCGAACACGATCAGGTTGCCGAGCGCGTCCACCGGCCGGCGCTCTCCCCGCGAGACGCGGCGCAGCGTGAACGCCCCCCAGGTGAGGGCGATCAACCCGGCGGGCACGTTCATCCAGAAGATCCACTGCCAGCCGGCGGTCTCGGCGACGAGGCCGCCCAGGGTGGGGCCGGCGAGCTGGGCGACCGAGAGGGTGCCGATGTAGACGCCCATGCCCTGGCTGAGCCGGTCGGGAGGGAAGGCGTCGGTGATGATCACTGTGCCGTTGGCGAGGATCATCGCGGCGCCGACCGCCTGCACCGCGCGCATCGCGATCAGGAACCAGATGCCCGGCGAGAGCCCGGCCAGCAACGATCCGGCGGTGAACAGGACGAACCCCGCCAGGTAGATCTCCCGGCGGCCGAGCAGGTCGGCCACCCGGCCGAAGAACACCAGCGTCGCGGTGTTGACGAGCAGGAAGGCGAGCAGGACCCAGCCCGCGGAGAACGCGTCCGCGTGGAAGTGCCTGACCACGGTGGGAAGCGCCACGTTCAGGGTGCTGCCGGAGATGCCGATCATGACCAGGCCGAGGCTGGTGACCGAGCAGACCCGCCACGCGTAGCGGAGTTTTGATAGGTATTCGGGGGATCCAGGCAGGTCTTGGGGAATTGCGACCATGGCTCCCAGTCTGACGTACGTTGTACGTCGACCGTGATCCGGTCTCACCCCGAAGCGCGCCCCGGCTTTCGCGTGCCGAGGGCGTGCCCTTCCTCTCCAGGGCGGGCACGCCCCTCCGCTGATCCGTACGGCCCTTTTCGGGACGGCGTGCCCTCAGCGGGCCCGTTTGCGCAGGCCCTCCATGTCGTGGATGATCACGCGACGCCGGCCTGTCTCGATCAGCCCGCGATCGCGCAGGGAGCGCAGCGCCTTGCTGACCGCCTCGCGGGAGGCCCCGGTCCAGCCGGCCAGCTCGTCCTGGGAGAGGGGCAGCGCCACCCGCACCCCGCCGTTGTCCGGCTCGCCGTACCGCTCGGCCAGCTCGACCAGCCGGGTGGCCACGCGGCCGGTGGTGTCGAACGCGCCGTACTCGATGCGCTTGCGGTCGGAGTCGCGCATCTTGCCGGTCACCATCTGCATCAGCAGTACGGCGACTCTCCCATGAGCTTGCAGGTACGAGGAGAAGTCGCGGACCGTGATCCCCTCCACGGGTTCGAGGGCGGTGACCGTGGCGGACCTGGGGAGCCCGTCGATCGCCGCGAACTCGCCGAGCAGCGCCCCGGGCCCTCGCACCGCGAGGACCACCTCGCTGCCGACCGCGGTGTGCGAGGACACCTTGACGCGGCCGGAGGTCAGGATGAGCACCCAGTCGCTCACGTCGCCCTCGGTGCATATCGTCGCGCCCCTGTCCCAGCGCCGGGGTCGCCCGGCGGCGTACAGGGCCTTTACCTCGTCTTCCGTGAGCAATGTGATGAATTCGCCCGGTTCGGGGGAAGAAGTCATAACCACCTCCTGGCGATCTCGATTGTGTTCGTACGGCTCTCGCGGCGAAAGGTACTTTTACGAGAGCCCAGACAGCACGTAGGCATGGACGGGTTGTTCCCTGCCCTTGAGGTTGAGCCAGCCCAGGGACTGGGTCTTGGCCCGGGGGCCGATCAGGTCGAGGGTGGTCTGACCGATCACGACGCTGCCGGGCTCCGCGATCCCCTCGAGCCGGGCGGCCACGTTGACGCAGTCGCCCATCGCGTTGAACCCGCGCAACTCGGGGCTGCCGATGTTTCCGACGAGCGCCTCACCGGTGTTGATACCGATCCTGAACCGAGGATATCCAGGCATCCCCGCCGCGATCTCCTCGGCCGCCTCCTGCATCGCCAGACCCGCCCGCACCGCGGCGAGGGCGTGGTCCTCCTGCCGGGCGGGGGCGTTGAACAGCGCGAGCAGCGCGTCGCCCACGAACTGCACGATCGTGCCGCCGTTGCCGAGCACGATGGGCACGGCCGCGGTGTGGTACCGGTTCAGCATCTCGACGATCTCGCCGGGAGCCACCCGCTCGGAGAAGCTCGTGAAGCCCTTGAGGTCGGCGAAGAGCGCGGTCAGCTCCACCAGCTCGCCGCCCAGCGCCGCCGTCTGCGGGTCGGCGAGCAGCGACTGGGCCACGTCCGGCGACATGTACTGCCGGAAGAGGGTCTCCAGCTCGCTGTAGAGCCGGGCGTTCTCCAGGGAGATGGACATCTGGCCGGCCAGCGTGGCGGCGAGCGCCTCGTCCTGCGGGGTCCTGCCGATCGGCACCTCCAGCGCCCCGGCGAGCCTGCCCTTCACCGTCAGCGGGTGCAGGAGCTTCCCCTCCAGCCGGATCGGCCGGTCCTCGGGGAAGTCCCGCTGGCCGTACTCCTTGGAGTTCACGGTGACCCGGCCGTTGTCGACGAGCTTGATCCGGACGTCCCCGTACGCCTGCCGCACGCGGTCGAGACCCTGGGCGAGCATCTCCTTCTCTGGCAGGCCCACGCGGGCCTGCCTGCCGATGTCGGCCAGCGCCGCGAGCCGGTCGCTCAGCTCCCGCTCGTTGGCCAGCGCCTCGCCCGCCCGGTCGAGCACCGCCACCTGCGCGTCGGTGAGCCCGAACTTGCCCGCCAGCCTGTTCGCGATCGGGACCCTGCTCTCCTCCCTGCGCCGCAGGTGACCGACGAGCTCCTCCAGGGCGGCCTCGTAGTCGGCCCTGATCCTGTTGACCGTCGCCGACAGCGCCACCGAGTCGAACAGCCCCGCGCTCGTGCCCTCCCGCCGGAACTGCAGGTAGGCGCTGTAGGCGACGAAGACGAACGCCGTGGTCAGCAGCGCGTGCCACAGCCACCACGACAGGTGCCAGTTGCGGTGGGACAATCCCGCGACCAGCGCCTCGGCGAGCAGGGCGTACGCGGTGACCAGGCTGATCAGCACGACCGCCGGGCGCCCGCGGTGCAGCTGGAACATCATCGCCGCCGCCGCCGCGAACAGGGCCACCCCGATCCACTCCAGGCCGCCAAGGCCGATCCCCTCAGGAGGTGAGCCGCTGAGCGGGGTCAGACGCGGCACCAGGCAGGCCACCCCCCACAGGGTGATCAGGAGGGCGAGGCCGCCACGCAGCCACATCTGGTTCCTCAGCACGGCCGCGGCCGCCCGCTCGCCCAGGGGCAGCGCCGAGGCGAACGCGAACACCGAGGCCACGAGGAGACCGACCGGGTGCGAGAGGTCGAAGCCGTAGCTTATTTTGTCCAGGATGACCCCTGGCGTGGTCAGCCCGTGCACCAGGAACGATCCCGCGCCGCTCAGGAAGACGAGCGAGACCAGCAGCAGGCGGGCGTCCGCCCGCCGAGCCGACGCCTCGCCGACCATGAGACCCAGGACCAGATTGATCCCGGCCACGGTGATGATCAGCCAGAAATGACTGGGGTTGTCCTGCAGCACGATGTTCAGGTCGGGCTCGGCGAGCAGCAGCCAGAGCCCGAGCATCGGCAGCGCCAGATGCAGCGCCCACACCACGGTGCGGATCGGCTGGGTCGCCGGTGGTAGGTACGGTTCCCGTCGGGCCCGGTCTTCCGTGACCGCGTCTGTCGGGTTGATGGTCGGCACGGTGGCCTCCGCGTCTGGGGAACCCCGCGGGTTCCCTGTCTTGTTCGTCCACGCCCAGCGGGCGGGTTCCCCCGAACGATCCGATTATCCCGTACGGGGGCGGTGTCGGCAGGCGAGTTAATCGCCGGGCTTCCGACACCGAAGTGTGATGTTTCCGGTGGCAACCGTTGGAACGGTCGAAACGTGTACTACGTGTACCTCTCCCATCACACCATGCTCTGGTGTCGCAGAAAGGAAGCCCAGTGGCTATCACGTTGCCGGGCGGACGCTCGCTCGCCGTAGTGACCGTTGGCGTGCTCGTTGGAACGTTGTTCACCGCGAACGGCAGCGCCGTCGCCTCGTCGGCGGCGGCGGAGATTCACGCGTGCGTCCACAAGCAGACGCGCTACACCCGGATCGTCAACGCGACGGCCAAATGCAGGCCGACCGAGGTCCGGATCAGGTGGGGGCAGACGACCCAGGGCCAGCAGGGTGTCGCCACCGCCGGGCCGCAGGGCCCGCGAGGCGCGCAGGGCCCCAAGGGCGACACCGGACCGCAGGGCCCGCAGGGCCTCAAGGGTGCCACCGGCCCGCAGGGAGTCAAGGGCGAAGCCGGCCCGCAGGGGCCAAAGGGGGAGATCGGCCCGCAGGGGCCGAAGGGCGCCGACGGCGCGCCGGGCCCGCAGGGGCCGAAGGGCGACGACGGCAAGCCGGGCGCCCCCGGTCCCAAGGGTGCCGACGGCAAGCCCGGCAGGGACGGTGACGACGGGCGGAACGGCCGGAACGGCAGGGACGGCGACGACGGTAAGAGCGCCTACGAGGTCTGGCTCGAACTGCCGGGTAACAGGGGCAAGTCCAAGGCGGAGTTCATCGCGTCGCTGAAGGGCCCCAAGGGCGACCCCGGTACGCCGGGATCGGGTGGCGGCGGCGGAACCCCCACCGTCACCACCGTCAGCACGCAGTTCGACTTCGGTGGCCAGGGCGGCAGCCAGAGCGTGAGCTGTGGTTCGGGCAAGGTCGCCACGGGCGGCGGCTTCAGCAGCAGCGGCAGCGCTTCCGGCCAGATCTACACGAGCGCGCCCACCGGCTCCACGCCCACCGGCTGGACCGTGAGCGGCAAGAACAGCAGCGGCACCGTCTACGCGATCTGCATGTAGTCCTGACCCCGGATCGGGCGCGGAACGCCGAACACGAGATCGAGGGAAGGCGTTCCCGCCGGTCACGGGGGTGGGGGCAACGACAAGACCCAGGGCGTCGTGTACGTGATCTGCGCGGCCGCCTGATCGTCCGACCCGTTCGCGGGAGCGCGGCGGGCGGGCGGCGCGCCGGGGACCTTTCGTCCCCGGCGCGCCGCCCCCCGGCGCCGACCGTGTGATCCATATAAACGGGCCAGGCCCCTCACCGTCATGTGACGGTGAGGGACCTGGCCCACGAAAGTGCCTCATCCGGGAGACGATCAGCCGAAGATGCCCGGCAGGGTGGACGTGTGGGTCTCTCTCAGCTCGGTGACCGGGATGTCCAGGACGCCCGCCACGTTCAGGGAGTCGCCGCCGGTGGTGCCCAGGCCGTAGCAGGGCACCTCGCGGGCCGCGCACAGCTCCGCGAAGGCGTCGAACGACTCCGGCGCGACGGTCACCAGCGCGCGGGCCGACGACTCGCTGAACAGGTCGACGAACGCGTCGTCACCCGTCAGGGAGACCTGGCAGCCCACGCCCTGGGCGATGCAGGCCTCGGCGAGGGCGATGGCCAGCCCGCCGTCCGACAGGTCGTGGGAACCGGTCAGCAGCCCCCGCGAGGCGGCCTCGGCCAGCACGAGGGCCAGGTCGCGCTCCGACTCCAGCCGCGCCACGGGCGGCAGGCCGCCGAGGTGGCCGTGAGCCACGTGCGCCCACTCCGAGCCGCCGAACTCCTCGTCGGTCTCGCCGAGCAGGACGATCCTGTCGCCGTCGCCGGTGAAGCCGCTCCGCACGCGCGTGGCCACGTCGTCGATGACGCCCAGCACGCCGACGACCGGCGTCGGGTGGATCGGGACGGATCCCGTCTGGTTGTAGAACGAGACGTTGCCGCCGGTCACCGGGACGCCGAGGGTCTTGCAGGCGTCGGCGAGGCCGCGCACGGCCTCGGAGAACTGCCACATGACCTCGGGATCCTCGGGGGAGCCGAAGTTGAGGCAGTTGGTCACCGCCAGCGGCGTCGCACCGGTCACGGCCACGTTCCGGTACGCCTCGGCGAGGGCGAGCTGGGCCCCCGCGTACGGGTCGAGGCGGGCGTAGCGGCCGTTGCCGTCGGTGGCCAGCGCGATTCCCCTGGTCGTCTCCTCGGCACCGGGCATGGCCTCGCTGACGCGCAGCACGCCCGCGTCGGCGGGCTGGGCCAGCACGGTGTTGCCGCGGACGTACCGGTCGTACTGGGAGGTGACCCACTCCTTGGACGCCAGGTTCGGCGAGCCGAGGAGCTCCAGCAGCGCCGCGCGCAGGTCGGCGGGGCGGTCGAGGCGGCCGGGGTCGTCGCCGTTCAGCGCGGCCTGGCCGGCGGGCTCGTGGAACGGCCGCTCGTAGACCGGGCCCTCGTCGGCCGCGGTGCCCGGCGGGATGTCGACGATGGTCTCGCCGTGCCAGGTCATCACGAGGCGGTTGGAGTCGGTGACCTCGCCGATCACGGTCGCGGGGATGTCCCACTTCGCGCAGATCGCCATGAAGGCGTCGATGTCGTCGGGGGCGACGACCGCCATCATGCGCTCCTGCGACTCGCTCATCAGGATCTCCTCGGGCCGCAGCGACGGATCGCGCAGCGGGACGAGGTCGAGCCTGACGTCCATGCCGCCGGTGCCCTTGGCCGCCAGCTCGGTGGTCGCGCAGGAGACTCCGGCGGCGCCGAGGTCCTGGATGCCGACGACCACGTCCGCCTGGTACAGCTCCAGGCAGCACTCGATCAGCAGCTTCTCCATGAAGGGGTCGCCGACCTGGACGCTGGGGCGCTTGGCCTGTGACTCGTCCTCGAACGTGGCCGAGGCCAGCACGGAGGCGCCGCCGATGCCGTCGGGGCCGGTGAGCGCGCCGAACAGGACGACCTTGTTGCCCGGTCCCGGGGCCACCGCGAGCTTGATCTGGTCCTTGCGCAGCAGGCCCACGCACAGGGCGTTGACCAGCGGGTTGCCGATGTAGCAGGGGTCGAAGACGACCTCGCCGCCGATGTTGGGCAGCCCCAGGCAGTTGCCGTAGTGGCTGATGCCCTCGACCACGCCGGGCAGCACCCGCCGGGTGTCGGGGGCGTCGGCCGCGCCGAAGCGGAGCGCGTCCATCACTGCGATCGGCCGGGCGCCCATCGACATGATGTCGCGGACGATGCCGCCGACGCCGGTCGCCGCGCCCTGGTGGGGCTCGACGTAGGACGGGTGGTTGTGCGACTCGATCTTGAAGGTGGCGGCCCAGCCGTCGCCGATGTCCACGACCCCGGCGTTCTCCCCCATGCCGACGAGCAGCGCCGCCGACTCGGGGGCCTTGGTGCCGAACTGGCGCAGGTGCACCTTGGACGACTTGTAGGAGCAGTGCTCGCTCCACATGACGCTGTAGATGGCCAGCTCGGAGCCGGTGGGCCGGCGGCCGAGGATCTGGCGGACCCGCTCGTACTCGTCGATCTTCATGCCCAGCTCGGCGTACGGCTGGCGCTCGTCGGGGGTGTCCTCGGCCCGCTTGACGGTGTCGAGACTCATGCGTTCACCAGCTTCTTCAGGATCGAGGAGAAGAAGGCGCGCCCGTCCGTGCTCGGGGCGCCGGTGAGGTCCTCGACGGCGTGCTCGGGGTGCGGCATGAGGCCGACGACGTTGCCGGCCTCGTTGCGGATGCCCGCGATGTCGTTCAGGGAGCCGTTGGGGTTGCCGCCCGTGTACCGGAAGACGACCTGGCCGCCCGCCTCCAGCGCGCCCAGGGTCGCCTCGTCGGCGACGTAGCGGCCCTCGCCGTGCTTGACCGGCAGCACGATCTCCTGGCCCTCGGTGAAGTCCGTGGTCCAGGGGGTGGTGGTGTTCTCGACCCGGATGCCCTGGTCGCGGCAGATGTAGTGCAGCCCGGCGTTGCGCATCAGCGCCCCGGGCAGCAGGTGGGCCTCGCAGAGGATCTGGAAGCCGTTGCAGGTGCCGAGCACCGGCAGCCCGGCTCCGGCGGCGGGGATCAGCTCCTCCATCAGCGGCGCGAACCTGGAGATGGCCCCGCAGCGCAGGTAATCTCCGTAGGAGAACCCGCCCGGCAGGAAGACCGCGTCCACCCCCTTGAGATCGGGGTCCGCGTGCCACAGCGGGACGGCTTCGCCGCCCGCGTGGCGCACGGCGCGAGCCGCGTCCTGATCGTCAAGAGTTCCGGGAAAAGTGACCACGCCCACGCGGGCAGCACTCATGACAGCGTTCCCCTCCACAAACGAGCGCCGCGCCGGCGTCTCACACACTCGGACGTCGGTCTGCGGCGGTGCTCCCAGGCTATCCGCTCCCGGCGAGCGGTCAGGCGCGGAGTGTCCGATCGCACAGCTCAGCGGAGGGCGGCCGGGTGTGCGGGGGTGGCGGGCACACCTCGCCTCGGCACGCGGCGAGGGCGGGGGCCGATCCGGCCG
Organism: Streptosporangium sp. G12; assembly: GCF_052983175.1. Taxonomy (NCBI): domain Bacteria; kingdom Bacillati; phylum Actinomycetota; class Actinomycetes; order Streptosporangiales; family Streptosporangiaceae; genus Streptosporangium; species Streptosporangium sp. G12. Next base: position 77,528 of record NZ_JBRIQO010000031.1, read on the forward strand.
GGCGGGGCCGCGACGGCCGGGTCCATCGGCTCCGCGCCGGTCCGGAGGGCCCTGTTTCCCGGGGCTGCCGGGACCGGCCGGGTCTGTGCGGTCTTATACGGCGGCGAGCACCCGGCCACGAGGGTAGGTGGCGTCGTCGTCCCAGTCGAGGTGCTTGCGCAGGTGCACGACGGTGCCCCGGCCGGGGGTGATGTCGAAGGAGATCTCGTCCACCACGGCCTGCATGATGAGAAGGCCCCTGCCGTTCTCGGCGTCGGTCGGCGGGTAGTGCTCCGGCACCCGGACGAGGCCCTGGCCCCGGTCGATGATGCGGACGTCGCAACGGCCGTGGCCGACGGCGGTGTCGACCTCGTAGCGGTTGGCCGGACCCCCGTGCCGTACGGCGTTGGCGCACGCCTCGGTCACCGCCAGCAGGATGTCGGCGATGCAGTCTTCCGTGACTCCGAGCGAGCGCAGGGAGTCACCGAGCGCTCTGCGGACCATCGGAATACCGACGGCCTGTCGCGGCAGAGCCAGCGAGAACTCCATGTCCACCGGTTTCCTCCCGGGGTCAGACGTCACCTCGTGAAGGCTTCCCTGCAGAATCCGGGCTAACCGCAAAATAACCGTAATGTTATTGACTGGTGGTCAAGCCGTGGGATTGCTCCGCCCATAAAGCCGGATATAGCCGGATCTGGGCGGTTGATCTGCGGGGAGTGAAGGCCTAGGACTCGACGGTGACGGTGTAATCCTCGATCACCGTGTTGGCGAGCAGGGTCTCGGCCATTTTTCGGACGTCCGAAAGTGCCGCCTCGTCGGCGGGCCCTTCGAGCTCCACCTCGAACCGCTTTCCCTGCCGTACCGCTGAGACACCGGAGAAGCCGAGCCGCGGCAGTGCGCGGGCGATCGCCTGCCCCTGCGCGTCGAGAATCTCGGGCTTCAGCATGACGTCGACGATGACGCGCGCCACGGTGTTCCTCCTGGTTGTGACGGGGACGGTCCGGCGCCTCAAGAGTAACCGGCTCCGGCCGCGCTCCGGCGCGGGGGCCGATCCGGATCCGGATCCCGCGCGAGGAACCCCGCGCCGTACGCGCGAAGATGACGGCAGCCCGAGGCCCGGGTCGTACGCGCGAGAGGGCCGGGGCCGCTCCGCGCCACGCGGACGAAACGGGCGGGTGAAAGGGAACGCGCGGGGAACGGGGAGCATATGGACGCCGAGGCAGGTCTTGCGCACATGTATGTGACCTCTGCCACGATGGCCACAAGCGCGGGCGAACCACCACCAGACGGGTCGAACGCGTCGCGAATCGGCCGGACCACGGTGGAGAACCCATCCAGACGGCCCCGAGCACACAGGAGTGGCACGTGACAGCCGACGCCTCTCGTGGTGCGGAAGCACCTCCGGAGCTCATCCAGCTGCTGACCCCCGAAGGAGAACGGGTCGAGCACCCCGACTACGACATAGACCTGACGCCCGAGGAGATCCGCGGGCTCTACCGGGACCTGGTCATGGTCCGACGCGTCGACCTGGAGGCCGTGGCCCTGCAACGCCAGGGCGAGCTGGGTCTGTGGGCCTCGCTGCTCGGGCAGGAGGCCGCGCAGATCGGCTCAGGCCGGGCGCTGACCGAGGCCGACATGGCGTTCCCGACCTACCGCGAGCACGGCGTGGCCTGGTGCAGAGGGGTCGACCCGGTCAACCTCCTCGGCCTGTTCCGCGGCGTCAACCACGGAGGCTGGGACCCCGCCGAGCACAACTTCCACCTCTACACCATCGTGATCGGCAGCCAGACCCTGCACGCGGTCGGCTACGCCATGGGCATCCAGCGCGACGGCGCCGAGGCCGCGAGCATCGTCTACTTCGGCGACGGCGCCACCTCCCAGGGCGACGTGAACGAGTCGTTCATCTGGGCGTCGGTGTTCAACGCGCCGGTGGTGTTCTTCTGCCAGAACAACCAGTGGGCCATCTCCGAGCCGCTGGAGAAGCAGTCGCGCATCCCGCTGTACCGCAGGGCCAGCGGGTTCGGGTTCCCCGGCGTCCGGGTCGACGGCAACGACGTCTTCGCCTGCCTGGCCGTCACCCGCAAGGCGCTGGCCGACGCCAGGTCCGGGCAGGGGCCCATGTTGATCGAGGCCTTCACCTACCGGATGGGCGCCCACACCACCTCCGACGACCCGACCCGCTACCGGGTGGCCGCCGAGCTGGAGGCGTGGAAGCTCAAGGACCCGATCGAGCGGGTCAGGGCCTACATGTTCAAGAACCAGATCGCCGACCAGGAGTTCTTCGACGCGGTCGAGGCCGAGGCGGACGAGCTGGGACGGGACGTCCGCAAGCGCTGCCTCGAACTGCCCGACCCCGAGCCGCTGGCCATCTTCGACAACGTCTACGCCGAGCGGCACTCCCTGATCGACGCCGAGCGTGCCGAGTTCGCCACCTACCTGGAGGGGTTCGAGGCATGAGCATTCTCACGATGGCCAAGGCGCTCAACGAGGGCATGCGCAAGGCCATGGAGGACGACCCCAAGGTCCTCGTCATGGGTGAGGACGTCGGCAAGCTCGGCGGGGTGTTCCGGGTGACGGACGGCCTGCAGAAGGACTTCGGAGAGCAGCGGGTCATCGACACCCCGCTCGCCGAGTCGGGCATCGTCGGGACGGCCATCGGCCTGGCGCTGCGCGGCTACCGGCCGGTCTGCGAGATCCAGTTCGACGGGTTCGTCTTCCCCGCGGCCGACCAGATCATCACGCAGCTCGCCAAGATGCCGCTGCGCTCGCTGGGCAAGCTGAGACTGCCGGTCGTCATACGGATCCCGTGCGGCGGCGGCATCGGCGCGGTGGAGCACCACAGCGAGTCGCCCGAGGCCTACTTCACCCACACGGCGGGTCTGCGCGTCGTGGCCTGCTCCAACCCGGCCGACGCCTACACCATGATCCAGCAGGCGATCCGCTGCGACGACCCGGTGATCTTCTTCGAGCCCAAGCGGCGCTACTGGGAGAAGGCCGAGGTGGACGTCGACCCCTCCGGCTGGACCCCCTTCGACGAGGCCAAGGTGGTGCGGCCGGGGACGGACCTCACCCTGCTCGCGTACGGGCCGATGGTGAAGACCTGCCTGGAGGCCGCGAAGGCGGCCGAGGAGGACGGCCGCTCCCTGGAGGTCGTGGACCTGCGCTCGCTCAACCCGCTCGACACCGTGAGGGTCGTGGAGTCGGTGCGCAAGACCGGGCGATGCGTCGTGGTGCACGAGGCGCCGGTCTTCAACGGCTTCGGCGCCGAGGTCACCGCCCGCGTCACCGAGGAGTGCTTCTACCACCTGGAGGCCCCGGTCCTGAGGGCCGGAGGACCCTCGACCCCCTACCCGCCCTCGCGGCTCGAGGACCACTACCTGCCCGACCTGGACCGGGTCCTGCACGCAGTCGACCGCGCGTTCGCGTTCTGAGGAGGGGCTGGAGATGAAGGAGTTCAAGCTCCCCGACGTGGGAGAGGGCCTGACCGAGGCGGAGATCGTCCGCTGGCACGTGAAGGCGGGGGACCCGGTCAAGGTCAACCAGATCATCGTGGAGATCGAGACCGCCAAGGCGGTCGTCGAGCTTCCCTGCCCGTTCGAGGGCGTGGTGGCCGCGCTGATGGCGGACGAGGGCGAGGTCGTGGACGTCGGCAGGCCGATCATCTCGGTGGACGACGGCACGGGTCCCCCTCCGGTCCCCGTTCCCGATGAGCGGGCGGGGGAGGAGCCGGCCGACCGGGCGGAAGCCCTGGCCGACGACATGGTGCCGACCCCGCCGGCCGAGGTGCGGCAGCCGGTGCTGGTGGGCTACGGCGTCAAGCCGGGCGCGGCCAAGCGCCGCCCCCGCAAACCGTCCTCCCCCGAAGGCGCGTCCGGTACATCTGCCGCGGCCGGTACGTCTACGTCCGGTACGCCTTCCGGAGCGACGCCTGGCGCGCTTGCGGGAACGGTGTCCGCGACGCGGGCTCCCGAGACGGTGCGGTCCGGCGTGAACGGGCCCGGTGCGGTCACGGCCTCGCCTGCGGCCCCGTCCGCGGCCTCTTCCACGGTTTCCCCGCCGGGGACGGGGAGGGACGCGGTCCTGGCGAAGCCCCCGGTGCGGAAGCTCGCCAAGGACCTGGGGGTCGACCTGGCCTCCCTCCTGGGGACCGGTCCGCACGGGTCGATCACCAGGGACGACGTACAGGCCGCGCTCGCCGCCCCCGCCCGGGAGAGCGACGTCCAGGCCGCCCCCGCCCGGCCGCGGGTACCGGCCGTGACGTGGGAGGGCGAGGACGAGGAGCGGATCCCGGTAAAGGGGGTCAGGAGGGCGACCGCGCAGGCCATGGTGGCGTCCGCGTTCACCGCGCCGCACGTGACGGAGTTCCTCCAGGTGGACGTGACGGCGACCATGGACGCGGTCCAGCGCCTCCGCGGGCTGCCCGACTTCGCCGGGGTCAAGGTCTCCCCGCTGCTCCTGGTCGCCAAGGCGGTGCTCGTCGCCGCCCGCCGCCACCCGATGATCAACTCTGCCTGGGACGAGGCCCGCCAGGAGATCGTGGTCAAGCACCGCGTCAACCTGGGGATCGCCGCGGCCACCCCCCGCGGCCTGCTCGTCCCCAACGTCAAGGACGCCCACCGCCTGTCGCTGCCCGACCTGGCCGGTGCCCTCGGAGCCCTCGCCGAGACCGCCAGGGCGGGCCGCACCCAGCCCGCCGACATGGCGGGGGGCACGATCACGATCACCAACGTGGGCGTCTTCGGGGTGGACGCGGGTACCCCGATCCTCAACCCGGGCGAGTCGGCGATCCTGGCCTTCGGCCAGGTCAGGGACATGCCGTGGGTGGTGGACGGTCAGGTCGTGCCGCGCAGGGTCTGCACGCTCGCCCTCTCGTTCGACCACCGGGTGGTGGACGGAGAGCTGGGCTCGCTGTTCCTCCGCGACGTCGGCGCCATGCTCGAGGACCCGCTCCGCATGCTCGCCTGGGGCTGACCCCACGACACCGGCGGGTCCGCCCCCTCCCGGGGGCGGACCCGCGGACCGTTCGCAGGAGTGGCCCCGTGGACGGCCCGCAGGTCAGGGGCAGGGCCTTCCGATATACCCCGAAGTGCCTGCATGACATTTTCCGGCTTCGCGCGTCAATTGCCGCGACGGGAAAACCGCGAGGGCTTCGAACGGTCTCACCCGGCCGCCGGGACGCCGTACCGGCCGCCAGTCGGGCGGTAATGAGAAACCTCTTTTTGGCTCCTGTGGATCAAGCTTTAAGGTGCGTATCCGCAGCTCGGGCGAGGTTGCGGGGCGACGCTTGGAACTTTTGTCAGCCTTTACCCTCAATACGTTTTATGGCTTCCACGAATGGCTTGTTAAAACATCTTTAATGCGTGCTGAATTTGGTGATTTGTCAGGGTATGGGTGCTAGTGTCGTGGTTGGTAAGCGCGACAAGCTCAGCACGAAGGGGGAAGCCATGACTTTCAAGCAGCTCTTCCCGACAGGCCGGTTCTTGGAGTGGGGATGCTGCCGACGCCGGCGCCGCTGCGGATGCGGCGGGGGCGGCGGGTGGTGGTGGTAAGCCAGATCCGGTGCTAGCAGAAACAAATGAGAGCCGGCGGGTCAACCGTCGGCTCTCATTCTCAAAGTCGCTCTCGCCTCACGGGGCGAGGGCCGCGGTGCGCCGTCCCCCGCTGGCGCCGACGGTCTCCATTCGCAGGACCTTCCGGGAATTCTGGCCGTACACCCGCGGCATCCGCCATCTGCTCGTGGCCGGTGGCACGCTCGCCATCGTCGCGGCCGTCTGCGAGGTCGCCGCGATCGGCCTGTTCGGCCACATCACGGACGAGGTCCTCAGCAAGCAGAACCTGGGGGCCTTCTGGCTTCCCGCCGCCGCCTGGCTGGGCCTCGCGGCGACCGCGGGGCTGGTCTCCTTCGTGGGCTCCTACCTCACCGCCCTCGGCGGTGAGCGCTTCCTGCTGCGGCTGCGCGACAGGGTGTTCGAGCACATCCAGACGCTCACGCCCGACTTCTTCGACAACCGCCGCCTGGGTGACCTGATGGCCAGGCTCACCGACGACATCGAGGCCATCGAGGAACTCATCGGCTCCGGCCTGGTCAAGCTCTTCACCACGCTCATCAGCGTCGTCTTCTTCGCCGGTGCCGCCTTCTACATCAGGTGGGACCTGGCGCTGCTGACGTTCCTGCTGGTCCCGGCCTTCCTGCTGGTCGCCAAGATCTTCGCGAGCAGGTTCAGGACCGTGTCGGCGCGCGAGCGGCTCAGCAACGGGATCATGAACAGCGTCATCGAGGAGGGGCTGTCCAACCAGTCGCTCGTCCAGTCCTACAACCGTCAGGGCGTCGAGGCCGAGCGGCTGCACGGAGAGGCGAGCACCTGGATGCGGGCCAACGTGGCGCAGGCGTGGCTCTCCTCCCTGTACGGGCCCGTCCTGCAGGTCATCGAGACCATCTGCCTGATCACCATTCTCGGGTTCGGCGCGTGGGAGATCTCCTCGGGACGCCTCACCATCGGCGGCCTGCTCGCCTTCGCCGCCTACCTCGCCTACCTCTATCCGGCGGTGCAGAACCTGGGGCAGATCGCCCTCACCGTCTCCGAGGCGGCGGCGGGCTCCGACCGCGTCATCGAGATCCTGACGACCCGGCCGACCGTCACCGATCGCGACGACGCCGTCCACCTGGGACGCGGGCGAGGCCACATCGAGTTCCAGGGGATCGGCTTCACCTATCCGAACAGGAGGAGGCCCACGCTGCGGGACCTGTCCTTCGCCGTCGAGCCGGGCGAACTGGTCGTGTGCACCGGACCCAGCGGCGTGGGCAAGTCCACGATCGCGAAGCTCCTGCTGCGCTTCTACGACCCCACGGCCGGGCGCGTCCTTCTCGACGGGATGGACATCCGGGAGCTGTCACGTGAGTCGCTGCGTGACAACATCACCATCCTGCAGCAGGAGAACCTGCTCTTCTCCGGGACCGTACGCGAGAACATCGCCTACGGAAGTCCCGGCGCGGACCTGGACGCCGTCGTCAGGGCCGCCGTGATGGCGGACGTCCACGACTTCGTCACCACGCTTCCCCTCGGGTACGACACGCCGATCGGGCAGCGCGGCCGGCTGATGTCGGGCGGGCAGCGTCAGCGGATCGCCATCGCCAGGGCCATCCTGCGTGACGCGCCCGTGCTCGTCCTCGACGAGCCGATGACGGGCCTCGACGCGCCCACCGCGGCACGGATCATGGAACCGCTCAAGCGGTTGATGGCCGGGCGCACCACCATCCTGATCACCCACGACCTCCGGTTCATCCCCGAGGCGGCCCACAAGATCGTGCTCGAAGCCGTGCCGAGACGCTCCAGCCAGATAAGGATCAAGTCCGCCGGGCGCCACGGGTCCGCACTGCGCCCGGCGTGAGAGCGGGTTCCCGTACAGGACCGGCGGATCGGCGCCGTTCCGTATCGCAGGGAAGCTGCAGGGAAGCCGCCGGGATAGGGCCGGGATACGGCCGGAATCCGGCCGGGGGCGCCGCCGGGTCGTGGCGCGCCTGGCCGTACGCTTGCCGGGCACTCAGGACACCTTGGGCACCCGAACGAAGGGAAGATCATGTTCCGGCATGTCGTGCTGTTCACCTGGACGGAAGAGGCCACCGAGGAGCAGCGGGCCAGGGTCGCCACGGAGCTCGCCAAGCTGCCCGAGGCCATCTCGGAGATCCGCTCCTACACCCTCGGCCCCGACGCGGGCGTGAACCCGGGCAACCACCAGTTCGCCGTCGTGGCGGACTTCGACAGCGTCGAGGACTTCCTCGTCTACCGCGACCACCCGCTGCACCAGGCGGCGATCGCCGAGTACATCAAGCCGATCGTGGCCTCGCGGGCGGCGGCGCAGTACGAGGTCTAGGGCGGCGCGCTCCCGGGTCCGGGGAGGTCTAGACGTCCGGCGGGTGGTTCTCGCGGTGCATCAGGCGCTCCTCGGACGTGTACCCGCGCCTGGGAGCCATCACGATGCTCAGCACGACTCCGACCGCACCGACGATCATGAAGATCAGGCCGATCACGTCGATGTGCACGGCCTCGCCGAGGACGTCGGGTTCGATGGCGAAGCGGAGGATGGCACCGAGCGTGAGAAAGAAGATGCTGACCCCGACACCCATGAGTTCCTCCGGGTAAGGCTGTCCGCCAGGTAAAGAGAAAGTCTGAGGTTGGTCATACCCTCTCTGGCATGATCACACCACCGAGAAGGACCTTGTCCGCGGCGGTGGGCCCCGACGAGCCCAGCCACACCGGCACCCCGAGGGCCTCCGCCACCGCCGCGGGCCAGTCGTCGATCCCGTCGGCGTAGCGCGGCCCGGCCTCTCGCAGCCGTTCCGTCAGCTCGGCCTGCCCGTCGAGGTCTCCCGCCGCGCCCACCGGAAGCTCGCCGATGTCGTACGACACGCACATCCGCGACACCGGCGCGTCCAGGTGGGTGAGCGCGAGGGCGTCGGCCCCGCCGGAGACCGCCAGCGCGTAGCGGTGGGCCACCGCGTCGAAGTGGCCGGTGCGGAAGGGCCCCTGCCAGGGGCCGGTCCCGTTGTGGGCCTCGGGCAGCGCGAGCGCCGCGTCCTCGGTGACCAGCGGTCCCGGGCCGTGGCGGGGGGTGTAGGTCCGCAGCACGCCCAGCCGCGTGGCGGGCACCCCGTCGAGCAGCTCCAGCGCGTTGGCGAAGGTCGTCGTACTCCAGGTGGTGTACGGGTGGAAACCGTGCCACTCATCGAGCAGCACGCCCTGCGCCCCCTCGAAGACCACGGGCCGCCTGCGCAGCAGCGCGGTCATGAACGATGAGCCGACCAGGATCACCCGCTCGGCGAACGCCCGGTAGGCGTCGACGCAGTCCTCCACGGGCGGCCCGGTCACCCCGAGGGCCTCGCGGAGCGCGCGCAGCTTGCGGGCGAGCCGGACCGGCTCCTCGCAGTCGCCCGCGACCGGCGCGAGGTCGGGGTGCTCCAGGGCGTAGGCCATGGTCTCGCCGACGCCCATCCCGCACGACCCGTGCCGGTCCGCACCGCGCGCCAGCTCCCTGGCCCGCCCCGCCGCCACGTGGTACGGCGTGGCGAGCAGGGCGTCCCGGTCCACGGTGAGCAGGCAGAACGGGTCGGCGACGCCCAGCTCGACCAGGTGGTCGGCCTCCCTGGCCAGCGACAGCGGATCCACGACCATGAACCTGGACAGATGGGTCGGCACGCCCCTGAACGTGCCCGACCCGAACTGCGCGAACGTGTGCTGTCTCCCGTCGGGCAGGACGACGTTGTGACCCGCCTGCCCGCCCCCGTTGAACCTGACGACGGCCTGGACGGGCTCGCGGGCGCAGAGCCAGTCGACGACGGTGCCCTTCCCCGCGTCGCCGTACCCGAGGTCGGTCACGATCACGTGCTCACGCATGCGGCCACCCGTTCACCCTCGTCTCCTCCCCTTCCCGTTTTTCTCCGGCGAGCCGGTCCTCTTGTCCCGGCGAGCCGGTCACCGCCGGCCTCTCCACCGGCGGTCCCTCCCCGGCGGGGCGTTGTTCCCGCCGGGGAGGGACCGTCTCCCTTCGTGGTGGCACTCCCCGCCGCTTTCGCGGTGGCCGCCGCACGGCGGGGAGGTCTTCAGAGCCGCATCACGCCGCTGTCGCCGCCCAGGTCGAGCCCGTCGGCCACCACGAGGGTGCCCCGGTCGAGCTTGGCGAGGGCCTTGCCCACGGCGGTTCCGGCGTTCGAGCCGAGCTCGTCGAGGTCGTCGAGCCCTTCCCGCAGGTCGATGGCGTCCTCGCCGAGGCCGACGGTGAGCGCGATGGTCTCGCAGACCGCGTCCAGGTCGTCCAGCTCCAGCACGTTCTGGCCAAGCAGCTCGCGCCAGGCGGCCAGCACCCGGCCGTCACCGGCGTGGCTCGCTCCGGCGGGGAGGATGTAGTAGACGTCGTAGATCCTGGTCAGCTCGGCGACCATGTCCTTGGTCGGGATGTCGTGCCTGAGCCGTTCGCCGACGACCTTCTCGACCTCGCGCCGCTTGACCTGCGGGTAGGGAAGCTCGTCGCCGATGATGAACAGGTAGCCCCGGCGGCCCCGCTTCTCGAAACAGTCGATCGAGGTGTGCCTGGCCATGAAGTACATCGCCAGCTCGTACGACTCGGTCATCTGGCCGCCGCCCCCGCCCTCGAGCAGGATCTTGCCCAGGTGCTCGTCCATCCGGTTGTCGGACTCGAACTGGCCGACCTGCAGCGGGGCCCGGTCGCAGGTGGCGTCGCCGATCGCGCCGAAGAGGATCTGCGGGTCGGTGGCGTACCCCTTGCGCAGCAGCAGCCCGAGCAGGTCGGGCAGCTTGGTCTGGAGGGTGCGGGGCACCCCGCCCATCGAACCGGTCACGTCGAACAGGACGGCCACGGCCAGGGAGTTGGGGTGCTCGGCGGAGTCGCGGCTCTCGCGGAGCGTCACCCCGTGCGGGTCGAGGTCGGGGTGAGCGGAGCGGGCGCCGCTGTCGCTGTAGGCGAAGGCGCTCGAACCCTTGGCCGCGCGGTAGCTCGCGGCGGCGGAGTAGACGTCGGTGGACCAGTTTCCGCTTCCCACGGGTGATCTCCTCGGATCAGGGGTGGAACGTTCTATGAAAATCGTGAAGGTCGGGGTCAGAGATGGAGCGGCCGGTATTTCCTCGGCCCGTACAGGTCGTCGAGCAGGTCGTCGAGCTCTCCCAGCAGCCGCCACGCGTCGTCCGGCGGGCTGAGCAGGCTGCCCCGGACGAAGTGCCTGACCGGGGTGGGGACGGGATCGCCCATGAGGGCGGCCACGCAGCGGGTGGCGAGGTGGATGTCGGTGGCCGGGGTCGCGGGCTTCCTGGCCAGGACCGAGGGCGGGTAGTCGTCGCGGTGCCTGGACACGAGGGCGGTGAGCGGGGTGCCGAGCGGGACCGACTGGCTCCAGTCGACGAGCACCAGGCCGTGGTCGATCGGGTGGACGAGGACGTGCTGCCCGAACACCGCGCCGTGCACGATCCCCGCCCGGTGGGCCGCGCCGACGGCCACCAGCAGCCGCCGCCAGATCCACGCCGCGTCCCGTACGTCGAGCACCGGCCGCCGCCGCCTGACCTCGTCCAGGCTCAGGAACCCGTCAGGCACCCGGCTGATCACGTTGGCCTGCCGCTCGACCCCTTCCGAGCGGTGCCGGAACGACTCCACCAGGCGAGGCACGTACGGCAGGAGCAACGGGTCGCCGTCGCGCGCGATCGTCTCCAGCGACTCCGCCTCGCGGCGCATGAGGTCGTTGTCCGCATGGCTGCGCGGAAGCTTGAGCAGCGTGTCGGGGCCGCTCTCGTAGAGCACGGCCGACGCGCCCCGGCGGAAGACGCCGCCGATCCGGTAGGTGCCCCGCCTGGTGGTGATCACCGTCTCCTTGGCCCGCTCCGGGGCCCCTTCGCGGGCCGCCCACAGCCTCGCCAGCCGGGTGAACGCCTCGGCGGCCTCCGCTCCCGGCGCGAGGTCGGGGTGGAGCAGCCTCGCCAGCCTCCGGTACGTCCGGTGCGGGAAGTCCCCGCCGAACAGGTCGCCGGGCGTGCGGGCGGCGGTCACCAGCGCGATCGCCTCGGCCGTGGTGGTCATCTGATCTGCTCCTCCCTGGCCGGCCGCAGCAGGGCGGGGTGCAGGAGCCGGGCGTCGCCGGCCCGGTAGAGCTTGGCGCGCGGCCCGCCCCTGGCCCCGCCGCTCTCGGTGGTCTCGCCGGTGCTCTCCACGAAGCCGGGCACCGACAGGATCTTGCGGTGGAAGTTGCCCGCGTGCAGCGGCACGCCCCAGACCGTCTCGTAGACGCCGCGCAACTCGGAGATCGTGAATCTCTCACCGGCGAACGCGGTGGCCAGCGGGGTGTACTCCAGCTTGCCGCGGGCCCGCTCCAGCCCGTGCGCCAGGATGCGGTCGTGGTCGAACGCGAGCTCCGGCAGCTTGTCGACCGGGTGCCAGGAGGCGTCGGCCGCGTCCGAGCCCGCCCGGGGGTCGGGCAGGCCGGGGGCGAACGCCAGGTAGGAGATCGACACGACCCTCATCCGCGGATCACGCTCGGGCGCCCCGTAACTGGCGAGCTGCTCGATGTGGATCCGGCCCGACGATTCAGACGGCCCTGACAGCCCCGTCTCCTCGGCCAGCTCCCGCGCCGCGGCCTGTGGCAGATCCTCTCCCGGCCGGATGAACCCCCCGGGCAACGCCCACAGCCCCGCATGGGGTTGCTCGGCCCGCCTGATCAGCAGAACGCGCAACCCGCCCCCGCGAATGGTGAGCGCCACCACGTCGACCGTCACCGCCACCGCCGGGTATGCCCGCGGGTCGTATCCGGCCAGGAACTCGGATTCATCCATCACATGTCCTTCTCAGATTGAGACAATCTCAGTATGAGAATAACAAGGGATCGATGTCAATGACTTTGCGGCGATCCATCCTTCTTCGCGGCGAGTCGCAATGCGAGAGGCCGGACAACGGATGAGGGACCGGCCCCTGAGAACGGGGCCGGTCCCTCATCGTGCCTGCCGCGGGAGCAGGTGGTCCTCCGGCCTGAACCAGTGGGGTTCAGGCCGGGCCGGGCCGGATCAGAAGGCCTCTTCCGGCAGTTCCATCAGGTCCTGGTCGGTGGCTTCGAGCGTGCGGCGCTCGGCGGCGATGCGGGGCAGGACGGTCTGGGCGAAGAACGAGGCAGCCGAGACCTTGCCGGCGTAGAAGGCGTGGTCGCTCCCTCCGGTGGCCGACCCCAGCGCCGCCAGGGCCACCTCGGCCTGGCGCAGCAGCAGCCAGCCGATCACCACGTCGCCCAGGGCGAGCAGGAACCGGGTGGTGTTCAGGCCGACCTTGTAGACCTCCTGCGGGGTCTCCAGCGAGCCGAGTGCCCAGCCTGCCATGGTGTCGGCCATGGCCTTGACGTCGTCCGCGGCCTCACCCAGGAGCTTGCGCCCCTCCTTCAGCCGCCCGTTGCCCGCCTCGGAGGCGGCGAAGGCCTTCACGTCGGCGTACAGCGAGCCGAGAGCGGCCCCCTGGTTGCGCAGGACCTTGCGGAAGAACAGGTCCATGCCCTGGATCGCGGTGGTGCCCTCGTACAGGGAGTCGATCTTCGCGTCCCTGATGTACTGCTCGATCGGGTAGTCCTGCAGGTATCCGGAGCCGCCCAGGGTCTGCAGCGAACGGGCGAGCAGCTCGTACGAGCGCTCGGAGCCGACGCCCTTGACGAGCGGCAGCAGCAGGTCGTTCATCGCCTCGGCGTGCTCGTTCCTGCGGCCCTCGTGCTCGGCGATCAGCACGTCGTCCTGGTAGGTGGCGGTGAGCATGACCAGGGCCCGCATGCCCTCGGCGTACGACTTCTGGAGCATCAGCTCCCGGCGTACGTCCGGGTGGTGGGTGATCGTCACGCGGGGGGCCGACTTGTCGGCCATCTGGGTGAGGTCGGCGCCCTGCACCCGCTGCTTGGCGTAGGCGAGGGCGTTGAGGTAGCCGGTGGAGAGCGTGGCGATCGCCTTCGAGCCGACCATCATCCGGGCGTGCTCGATGATCATGAACATCTGCTTGATGCCCTCGTGCACCTCGCCGATCAGCGTGCCCACGGCAGGGTGCTCGCCGCCGAAGGTGACCTCGCAGGTCGTGGAGACCTTGAGGCCCATCTTCTTCTCGACGTTGGTGACGTAGACGCCGTTGCGCTCGCCGAGCTCGCCGGTCTCCAGGTCCACCTGGTACTTCGAGACCAGGAACATCGACAGGCCCTTGGTGCCGACGCCGTGCCCCTCGGGGCGGGCCAGCACCAGGTGGAAGATGTTGTCGGACAGGTCGTGCTCGGCGCTGGTGATGAAGCGCTTCACGCCCTCGATGTGCCAGGTGCCGTCGTCCTGCTTGACGGCCTTCGCGCGGCCCGCGCCGACGTCGGAGCCGGCGTCCGGCTCGGTGAGCACCATGGTGGCGCCCCACTGCTTCTCGATGGCCAGCTCGGCGTAGCGCCGCTGGTCCTCGGTGCCGATCATGTGGAGGATGTGGGCGAACGCCGGGCCGCTGGAGTACATCCAGATGGCGGGGTTGGAACCGAGGACGAGCTCGGCCAGGGCCCAGCTGACGCTGCTCGGCAGGCCGGGACCGCCCATCTCGGTGGGAAGGCCGAGGTTGGTCCAGCCCGCGTCGCGGTAGGCGGCGAAGGACTTCTTGAAGCCCTCCGGCATCGTCACCGTCCCGGTGGCGGGGTCGAACACCGGCGGGGTGCGGTCACCCTCCTCGAAGGAGTCGGCGAGCACGCCCGTGGCGAGACGGTTGACCTCCTCCAGGACGCTCCGCACCACGTCCTCGTCCAGATCGGCGTAGAGGCCGGTGCCCAGGATGTCCCGACGCCCGAAGACCTCGAAGAGGTTGAACTCCAGGTCACGGACATTGCTCTTGTAGTGGCCCATGGGGTCTGCTCCTTGAAACCGGGGGTCCGGAACTTTCCATACTCGCCAGTAACGTTACCTGTAATGCTACCCGCGAGTAACCCCTAGAAAACAACCTCGGCTGGGACGTTCGTCACGCTGCCCGGAGACGCCCCAGGGTGGCCGATCGACGGGCGGGGGAAGCTCTCCTAGGCTCGTCCCATGGACGAGCAGTGGCGGGCCGACCTCGGGATGTGGGGCATCCCCGAGGAGATCGCGGCCAGGGCGCCGGTCAATCCCTGGGGCCACTCCCCGGCGCGGTTCGCCGAGCGCACCGACCTCGCCCTCGCGGTTCCCGAGGGGCCGACCCTGGCGCGGATCGCCGAGGCCCTCCCGCCCGGCGGGAGCCTGCTGGACGTCGGCGCCGGCGCCGGGGCGGCCTCCCTGCCGCTGGGCCGGGACCTGGGGGAGCTGATCGCGGTCGACGCCTCCGACGCCATGCTCGCCGAGCTGGCCTCCAGGGCCGCGGCGCTCGGCGTCCCCGCCCGGATCGTCAACGGCCGCTGGCCCGGCGTCGCGGCCCGGACCCCGGTCGCGGACGTCGCGGTCTCCGCCCACGTCGTCTACGACGTGCCCGATCTGGCCGAGTTCCTCGCCGAGCTCACCCGCCACGCCCGCGCCCGGGTCGTCCTGGAACTCACCGGACGGCACCCGATGAGCTGGCTCAACCCCCTCTGGCAGCACTTTCACGGCATCACCCGCCCCGGCAGGCCCACCGCCCACGACGTGATCGCCGTCGCCGAGAGACTCGGCCACGAGGTCCGCCACGAGTGGCGGGTGGCCCCGCTGCCCCGCTTCACCCGGCTCGAGGACCTCGCCGAGAGCGCCTGCCGGAGGCTCTGCCTCGGACCGGAGCGGACCGACGAGGTGATCGCCGCGGTGGTCGAGCTGGACATGTGGCCGGTGCCCCGCGACCGGTGGTTCACACTCTGGTGGGAATCAAAGTGAGATCCGGCCGCGTTCCATGAGCCGACCCTCAGAAGAGGTGTTCCCGGACGAGACGCGCCGTACCCGGTGGGCGAAGACGACGCTCCTGATCAAGGGGGAGCTGTCATGGCCTGGGTCTTCATCGTGGTCGCCGGTCTGTTCGAAGTCGCGATGGCCTACTCGCTCAAGCTGAGCGACGGGTTCTCCGCCCCGCTGCCGAGCGTCGGTTTCGTGGTCTTCAGCGTGCTCAGTTTCGGCCTGCTCGCCCTAGGGCTGAAAACCCTGGAGGTCGGTACGGCCTACGCCGTCTGGACGGGCATCGGAGCCGTCGGCACCGCCGCGCTCGGCATCGTCGCGCTCGGCGAGGACGCGTCGGCCCTCAAGATCGCCTCGATCCTGCTCATCATCGCGGGCGTCGTCGGGCTCAACCTCGCCGGAGGCGGCCACTGACCGCGCGCCCGGACGTTCCGGCGGGCCGTACGGGACACATCCGGCAGCGCCTCGCGGACCGCGAAACGGCTCGCCCGAAACCAGCTTGACGGCTTTGGTGGTGTCGGGTTGGGTGGGGGGCATGATTGACGTTCACTGCGTGACCTTCGACTGCGCCCAGCCGTACGAGCTGGCGACCTTCTGGCGCGACGCCTCCGGCGGGGAGCTCCACCCGGACACGGAGAAGAACGACGAGGAGGTCCTTCTCCAGGGCGGCCGGGTCGATCTGCTGTTCATCAAGGTCCCCGAGGACAAGGCGGTCAAGAACCGGGTCCACCTGGACATCACCGGTTCGGCGGGCACCACCCGCGACGAGGAGGTCGAGCGCCTCGCCGCGCTCGGCGCCACGATCTTCGAGGACCACCGCAATCCCGACGGAAGCGGCTGGGTCACGATGCTCGACCCCGAGGGCAACGAGTTCTGCGTCTGCCGCGCCGAATACGAGAGGGTCTAGCGTCTCCGGACGGTCCCGGCCCGGTCCGCCGAAAGGCTCGGCCGGGCCGCGAGACCGGCGGTCTTGTGGGAGCGGGCGGCCACCGAGGCCTGGCAGGGCCGCGCCCAGCCGGGCCGCGAGGTTCGGTGGCCACCGGGCCGCGAGGTTCAGTGGCCGCCGGGAAGCGAGGTCTGGCCGCGTCCCTTGAGGGCGAGGGCCACGATCGCCGTGATCAGGTAGATCACGACACCCCCCTGCAGCGCGTCCAGTGCCGCCCCGAGGACGCCCTCGTTGTCGAGGACGAGCTGCACCGGATACAGCAGGATCGCCGAGCCGAGCGCGGGATAGAGGGAGAACCTCCAGGGGTGGCGCAGCGCCCAGAGCCGGGCCTGCCGTGTCACCCGGTCGCCGATGGTGGGCTTGCTGATCGAGCCGATGGCCGCGACGAGCGAGAACAGGCCGATACCGACCATCGTCGCCCACGCAAGATCCAGGCTTCCGGAAAGCAGGCCCAGCCCCAGACTGGTGGCCGCCACCGCGCCGCCGGTCACCGCCGCGGCCTTCCAGGGAGCACCGCGCAGCGCCGCTCCGGCGAGGGACATCTCGTCACGTCGAGTCAGTTCGTCGTTCATGGCACCAGAGTGCCTCCCGCGCCCCCTTGCCCACATCGGGGAGCGACCCTGACTGTCCCCGGAGTCGCCACATCGGGGACGCTGTTCGCGCCGGTGGTGAGAGACGCCTCCCGACGACGCCTCCCGACGCCTCCCGACGCCTCCCGAGGGCGAGGCCCGGGCAGCTCGCGGCGTGATGTGGGTTGGAAGGTCTTCGGTGCTCGCGGTCGTTCGCGCCGTCTTTCCGGGTGGGGACAAGGCCTACGCTGACGTGCATGGACGAATCACCGGCGCGCCTGGTCCGAGAGTTTCACGAGAAGATCGGGCTTCCCCTCTCCGACGCCCCCGGCCTGCCCTCCGTGGAGCTGGCCCGCCTGCGGCAGAGGTTCCTCGACGAGGAGGTGGCCGAGGTGGCACAGGCCGCCGAGGCGGGCGATCTGGCCGGTGTCGCGCACGAGCTGGCCGACGTGGTCTACGTCGCGTACGGCACCGCCCTGACGTACGGGATCGACCTGGACCGGGTGCTCGCCGAGGTGCACCGGGCCAACATGACGAAGTCCGGCACCGAGAACGGCAAGGCCGCCAAGGGGCCGGGGTTCACGCCCGCCGACGTGGCCGGGGTGCTGGCGGGGGGAATCAGCGGTTCCGGACAGACCGGATAGGTTGGCCGTCATGCCGGTGGAATTCCGTATCGCCCGTGCCGAGGACGTCCCGCTCATCGTGGCCATGCTCGCCGACGACGCCGTCGCGGCCTCGCGCCAGGGGGCCTTCGGCGACGAGCACCGCGCCGCCTTCGAGGCCGTCGACGCCGACCCCGGCAACGAGCTGATCGTCGCGGAGCTGGGCGGCGAGGTGGTGGGCACCATGCAGCTCACCTACATCCCCGGCATCTCCCGTCGTGGCGCGCTCCGGATGCAGATCGAGGCGGTGCGGATCGCCTCCGGCCTGCGAGGGCGGGGGCTGGGCCGCACGATGATGGAGTGGGCCCTCGACCGCGGGCGGGCCCGGGGATGCGCCCTGGTCCAGCTGACCACGGACAAGTCCCGCGCGGACGCCCACCGCTTCTACGACTCCCTCGGCTTCGTCGCGTCCCACGAGGGGTACAAGCTCGCGCTGACCTGATCGTCGGGTGGGTCCGCGGCGACATGCCAAGGGTTCGCGAGGACCGGACCTCCCCGCTGGGGTTCGCCGGTCACTCGGTGGCGCAGGGGGCGAGCTCGACCAGGTTGTCGTGGTAGACGGCGCCGCGGCCCAGGTCGGCGTCGCGGGCGGCCACCACGGCGTTCGCCGTCGCGCCCCCCGGGCTGAGCTTGCGCCAGTGCCCCTTGGTGGACGCGACCACGCCGGGCCGTACCCTCTCGCTGATCTCCACCACGGCCTCGAACTCGCCGTCGTCGTTGAACACCCGGGCCCGCTGCCCCTCGCTCAGCCCCCTTCGCGAGGCGTCCTCGGGGTTGACCAGGATCCGCGGGCCCTTCGAGCGCTTCAGCAGCTCGGGGTTGTTGCCGAAGGTGGTGTTCAGGAAGGTGTGGGAGGCGGGCGTGATGAGCGCCAGCGGGTACGGTCCGGGAGCGGCCGAGGCCGTGTGCGACGGGACGTAGGCCGGTCCCGAGCCGAACTCCATCCGGCCGGAGGGCGTCGGGAAGCCGTCGGTGAACGGCACGAACGGCTGGGGGACGCTGAGACGGACCCAGCCCTCCTTGCGCAGCCGGTCGAGCGTGATCCCCTCCAGGGAGGGATGCCCCGAGGTGAGCAGTTCCTCGGCCAGTTCCAGGTCGGAGTCGTACAGGGACGGCTCGGTGAGCCCCATGTGCCGCGCCAGGCGGCGGAACGTCTCGGTGGTGGACAGGCACTCGCCCGGCGGCTCGACGGCGGGCTCGTTCCACATCAGGTACATGTGCCCGTAGCCCGCGTGCAGGTCGGCGTGCTCGATCTGCATGGTGGCGGGAAGGACGATGTCGGCGTAGTCGACGGTGTCGGTCGGGAACTGCTCCATCACGACGGTGAACAGGTCCTCGCGCAGCAGCCTCTCGCGGACCCGGTTCTGGCCGGAGGTGGACCCCATCGGGTTCGCCGCGTACACCCACAGGCACTTGACCGACTCGTCCAGTTCGTCGGCCAGCCGCGTCATGGTCAGCGTGCGGACCGGCCCGGGGAGCAGATCGTCGCGGGTGTCGATGTTCAGGTGGACGTGCCCGCTGGTGGAGTACACGATCCCGCCGCCCGGATGGCGCCAGTCGCCCGTCACGCCGGGGATGGAGGCGATCGTCCGCATCGCGGTGCCGCCGCCCGCGTGCCGCTGCACGCCCATGGTGGCCCGGATGCCGGTGGGCCGCGTACGCGCCAGGCGTGTCCCCAGGGCCCGGATGTCGGCCTCGGGCAATCCGGTGATCTCCGCCACGCGCGCCGGGGGGTGGCGCAGGATCTCCTCGCGGAGGTGCTCCCAGCCGCTCGTGTGGTTCTCCAGGTAGTCGCGGTCCTCGGCGCCCTCGGCGAGGACGACGTTCATCAGCCCCAGGGCGAGGGCCGCGTCCGTGCCGGGCCGGATCGGCAGGTGCTCGTCGGCCTGCTCGGCGGTGCGGGTGCGGATCGGGTCGATCGCCACCACGTGCGCCCCGGCCGCGCGGGCGTCCTGGATGAACTTCCACAGGTGGTGCCCGGACGTCAGCGTGTTCGTCCCCCACAGCAGGATGAGCCTGGACAGGGCG
Source organism: Streptosporangium sp. G12 (assembly GCF_052983175.1). NCBI lineage: Bacteria > Bacillati > Actinomycetota > Actinomycetes > Streptosporangiales > Streptosporangiaceae > Streptosporangium > Streptosporangium sp. G12. Next base: position 97,080 of record NZ_JBRIQO010000031.1, read on the forward strand.
AACGTCTCGGGGTCCATGCCACCCGGCGTGCCGTAGACCTGCCGCAGCCCGGAGTTCCCGGCCGAGGAGCAGATGTTCAGGAAGTGCCTCGACGCCCCCAGGACGTTCCAGAACCGCCTCCCGGCGATCCCCTCCGACCCCTGGACGTATCCCAGCGTGCCGGTGCCCAGATAGGGCCAGATCGCCTCGCCGCCGTACTCGTCGACGATGCCCCGCAGCCGTACGGAGATCTCCTCCAGGGCCTCGTCCCAGCTGATCCGCTCGAACCGGCCGGACCCCTTGGGGCCGACCCGCCGCATCGGGTGCAGGATGCGGTCGGCCGCCCGGGTGTGCTCCAGGTAGCGGTTGACCTTCACGCAGAGCGCGCCCCGGGTGTACGGATGGTCCGGGTTGCCGCGCATCTTGACGGCGCTGCCGTCCTGGACGGTCACCACCCAGGAGCAGGTGTCGGGGCAGTCCAGCGGGCACGCCCCCAGCACTCGCAATTCGCCTGACGACATGCCCCGACTGTAGCCGCGCCCCCAGGCCGGAACGCACGCGCGTTCCCCTTCAGGCCCCCGCCGCCCCCTTCCGGCGCCGGCCCCTCAGGTCCTCCCGGCGGCGCGCCCGCCGCGCACCGTCCGGCTCTCGCCACGCGATGCGCCGCGCGGCTCCGGTGTCATCGGGGAAGGCGCCTCACCTGAGAAGGCCGCCGTGCTCGTGGTCGTGGCCGGACTCCAGGCCGCCCGCGCCGGTTCCCGGCCCGGCGGTGTCCGGCGTGCCGGGTGCGACGGCACCCTTGCCGGGCCCCTCGGAGGCACCGGAGCCGCTGGGAGCCCCGAGAGTGCCGGGACCGGGAAGGTCGCGGGCGTACCCGTAGACGAACGCCGCCGCCGCGATCGCGCCGGCGTTCACTTCCAGCGCCTTGTCGTTGATGTTGGCGATGGTGTCGCACGCCTGGTGGTAGCACTTGTCGTACGCCACCCCGGCGCTGCCGCCGAACTTCTCGGCCTCCTCGGCGGTCTTGAGGCGCTCGGCGCCGGTGAACAGCCCGCCCGAGGGGACGCCGATCGCGATGAAGGGGCCGTAGTCGGAGCGGCCGCTGAACTCGGCGTCCTGGTACGGCTCGCCCACCGCCTCGAAGTACGCCTGGAAGAGCTTTTCGATCGGGCCCGATCCGGGGGGCGGAGTCGCGCCGGCGACCGCGCCGGACGAGTCGCCGTCGTAGATCCCGAAAACGTGGTTCGGTGAGGCGATCATGTCGAAGTTCAGGTAGAGCTTGATCTTCGCCCGCTCCCTCGGGGGCAGGGCGGCCACGTAGTGCTTCGAACCGAGCAGGCCCAGTTCCTCGGCGCCCCAGAAGGCGAAGCGCAGCCTGTTCTTCGTCCGCAGCGACTTCGCCGCCAGCGCCGTCTCCAGGATGCCCGCGGTGCCCGAGCCGTTGTCGTTGATGCCGGGGCCCATCATGACGCTGTCCAGGTGGGCGCCGAGCATGACGATCCTGTCCGGGTCACCCCAGCGGCTCTCGGCGATGAGGTTGCGCGTCCTGCGGTCGGGAGCGCTCTCGGCGTCCACGACGAGCGTCGCCTTCGTTCCCGGCGCGGCCAGTTCCTCACCGGTCGCGAAGCCGGTGCTGACGACCGGGATGCGCATGGTGGAGGTGTTGACCGAGCCGCCGAACAGGGCCCGGCGGTCGGCGTTCCCCTTGCCCGCCTGACCCTCGTTGAAGATGATCAAGCCGGACGCGCCGGCGGCCTGGGCCTGCTCCGCCTTGGTCTGGAAGCTGCAGGTGCCGCGCTGGACCAGCGCGATGTTGCCCCGGACGAATGTGGAGAAGTCGCTCGCCTCGCACCCCGAGGTGGATTCCACCCCCTGCTTCGGCGGCAGGACCAGGTCGATCCCCTGCACCGGGGCCGTCGCGTCTCCCGAGCCGGAGTACGTCATGGTCCTGAAGTCGGTACCGGGCACGTACGTCTTGGCCGCGGGCCGGATCCGTTTGAGCACGGGGGCCGTGACCTCGCGGAAGAAGGAGATCTTGAACTCCTGCGAGGTGACCTGGTATCCGGCGGCACGGAGCCTGCCGGCGACGTAGGCGAGCGAGGCGTCGTAGCCCGGTGTGGCCGCCGCCCGGGTGCCGCCGTTGGCGTCGGCGATCTTCTGGAGCCTCTCCAGGTGCCCCTTGAGGGACGCGAGCTTGACCGAGGCCCCGAACGCCTCCGCGCCCGCGGGGAGAGGGTTCTCGGCCGGCGGTCCGGAGTCGCTTTCTCCGGGGGCGGGCGTCGCGCCGGCCTGCCCGGGGTCGCGCCCTCCGGGAACGGGTGCCGCGCCACCCCCGGGTGCGGGTGTCGCGCCGGCCGGGGGGGTGGACACGGCGGACACGACGGCCAGGGACATGACCGAGGCCATGGTGATCGCGGCCAGCAACTTCCTCGGAGCGACGGAAGGGGCTTCCCGGCCCTCGGGCGCGGCTCGAAGGGACGCGGACGGGTGACGGAACATGATGGTCAGTTTTTCAGGCCGTCACCCATCAAATCGATTGTTCCCGCAGGTAGAACAGTCAATTCTCCATCTCGGACAGGTACGCTATGTTCGCCCGGTCCCCCTCGTCGAGGCTGGGGCTCCCCGCGAACCAGGCGTCCAGGATCTCCCCGAGCAGCGGGGCGGAGGTCAATCGGAGGCTGATCGCCAGCACGTTGGCGTCGTTCCAGCGACGTGCCCCGTCCGCCGTGGCCGCGTCCGCGCACAGCGCCGCCCGCACCCCGGGCACCTTGTTCGCCGCGATCGACGCGCCCGTCCCGGTCCAGCAGCACACGATCGCCTGATCGGCGGCCCCCGAGGCCACGTCCCCGGCGGCACGCGCGCAGCACCACGCCCAGTCGGCCCGTTCCTCGGCCAAAGCACCACGAGGTATCACCGTGTGGCCTCTTTTTTCGATCGCGGAGACCAAGATGGAAGCCACACCGTCAAGACTGTCGGAGGCCACTGAGATACGCATGACTCTGATTGTGGACACTCAAGGAGAAGATCGGTGACGCACCTGTAATGCGGAACGTGCAGAATCGCAGGCGGTGACGAAAATCGGGGAACTGGACGAAACGACGTCCGTCGACGGCACAGGGCCGACGACGGGCGACGATCTCACCGTGCACGTCGTCGAACCGCTGCTCCCGCAGCGGATCCGCCGCCCCTCCGACCTGTTGCGGTTCCTGGCGACCCTGCTCGCGCTCGTGGCCGTGGTCATGCTCGCCTTCGTCGCGCAGAAGACCCTGAACGGCCTGGAGGGCGATGTCGCCGACGGCACCAGCCGGGCGCCGTTCCTGCTCAGCGGCCTGGCCGGGGTGCTGAGCGCCTCGGCCATGCTCGGCGTGCCCGTCGCCTTCGCCATCGAGCGGGTGCTCCACCGCGACGGCCTCCGGGTGGCCGAGGGACTCTTCGCGGCCATCGCCGCGATGGTGTTCTCCTTCGCTCTCGGCGAGTGGATCCTCAGCGCCGGCCCCGAGGACCTGCGGGTCCTGCTGACCGGCGGGCGGGCCGGGGTCGAGCCGATCAACACCCTGCTCACCCCGATCATCGCCTACGTCACCGCGGTGCGGATATCCCGCCGCCCCACCTGGCGGGCGGCCCTGTGGAGCGCGGTCGCGCTCAACGCCGTCGCCCTGTTCGCCGGGCTCGCCGCCACCATCCTCGGCATCGTCGTCTCCATCCTGGTCGGGCTGGCCGTCGGCTACGCCACCCTGTACGGCGTGGGCAGCCCCAACACCCGCCCGCCGGGCAGCGCGGTCGTCGCGGCGCTCCGCAAGCTGGGCTTCGTCCCCGTCAAGGCCCGCAGGCTCGACGACGACCACCAGAGCAGCCGCCGCTACGCCGTCGACCTCAAGGACGGCAGCCGCCTCGACGTCACCGTCCTCGACCGTGACCGCCAGGTCGCCGGGGTGCTCTACCGCCTCTGGCGGCGCATCCGCCTCAACTCCGAGACCCGCCGCAAGGCCATCCGCTCGCTCCGCGCCGAGCTGGAGCGCGAGGCCCTGATGGCGTACGCCGCGCAGGCGGCCGGAGCGAGCACCCCCAGGCTCGTCGGCACCAGCGAGATCGGCACCGAGGCCGCGCTGCTCGCCTACGAGCACACCCCCACCCGCGCGCTCGACAGCATCCCCGACAACGAGATCGACGACAACCTGCTCGCCCAGATCTGGGAGCAGGTCCTGTTGCTGCAGGTCCAGCGGCTCGCCCACCGGCGGCTGACCGGTGACAGCATCCACGTCGACGGCGAGGGCCGGGTCATCCTGATGGACGCCCGCAGCGGTGAGATCGCCGCCGGTGACCTGCTGCTCCGTCTCGACATCGCCCAGCTGCTCACCTACCTCAGCCTGCGCGTCGGTGCCGAGCGGGCGGTCGCCGCCGCCGCGGCCGTGGCCGGGTCCGGCGTGCTCGCCGACGCGCTTCCCCTGCTCCAGCGGATCGCGCTGACCCGGGAGACCAGGGCCGCGCTCACCAGGAACAAGGAACTGCTCACCGAGATCCGCGATCGGATCGTCGAGCTCAAGCCGAGGACCGAGGCCGAGGAGGTGCGCCTGGAGCGCTTCCGTCCCCGGACCCTGATCACCATCATCGGCACCGCGTTCGCCGCGTACTTCCTGGTCTACTACCTGACCCAGATCAACCTCAACATGATCACGTCGGCCAAGTGGAGCTGGACCGGGGTGGCGCTGGTCGCCGCGATGCTGAGCTACGTCGCCGCCGCCCTCATGCTGATGGGGTTCGTGCCGGAGAAGCTGCCCCTCGGCCGTACGGTGCTCGCGCAGTTCGCCGGGTCGTTCGTCAAGCTCGTCGCGCCCGCCGCGGTGAGCGGGGTCGCGGTCAACACCCGTTACCTGCAGAAACGCGGCATCCCCCCGGGCCAGGCGGTGGCCAGCGTGGGCGCCTCCCAGCTCATCGGGCTGGCCTGCCACGTCGCCCTGCTGCTGCTGTTCGCCTACATCACCGGTTCCAACACCGCCTCGTCGTTCACCCCGTCGCGCACCCTCGTGATCACGCTGCTCGCCGTGGCCGTGCTGATCCTGGTCGTCGTGAGCGTGCCACGCCTGCGCCGCATGATCATCTCGCGGCTCCGCCCGCTGTTCTCCGGCGTCATGCCGCGCCTGCTCGACATCCTCCAGTCACCCCGGAAGATCGTCGAGGGCTTCGGCGGCACCCTGATGCTCACCCTGTTCTTCGTGGTCTGCCTGGACGCCTGTGTCCGCGCCTTCGGCGGCTCCATCAACTTCGCCGCCGTCGCCATCGTCTTCCTCGCGGGAAACGCCATCGGCTCGGCCGCCCCGACCCCCGGCGGGCTCGGCGCCGTCGAGGTCTCCCTCACGGCCGGGCTCACCCTGGCGGGCGTGCCGCGTGAGGTGGCGGCCTCGGCCGTGCTGCTGTTCCGGCTGCTGACCTTCTGGCTGCCGGTCCTGCCGGGCTGGGCCTCGTTCACGTACCTGCAGAGGCACGAGGCGCTCTGACCCCGTCCGGCTCCCGCCCGGCTTCGGCTCGTCTTCTCGCGTTTTCCCGGGCCTTTCACGGACGGAGGCCGCCGGTCACCTGGACCGGCGGCCTCCGTCCGTGAGAGCGGATGGGCGGGGAGATCAGGCCTCGCTGGACCTGGCCCAGATGTTGATGCCCGCGTCGACCGCGTCCTTGTCGATCGCCTCCAGCTCCTCGGCGTCGAACGAGGGCTTCTCCACCGCCGCGAGGCTGTTCTCCAGCTGCGCGACGCTGCTCGCGCCGATCAGCACCGAGGTGACGCGCCTGTCGCGCAGCGCCCAGGCCAGTGCCATCTGCGCCAGCGACTGGCCGCGCCGGCCCGCGATCTCGTTCAGGGTGCGGATGTGCCGCATCGTCTCGTCGGTGAGCATGTCCGGGGTGAGGAAACGCCCCTGCGAGGCCCGCGACCCCTCCGGGATCCCGTTCAGGTACCGATCGGTCAGCATGCCCTGCGCCAGCGGCGAGAACGCGATGCAGCCCGCGCCCTCCTCCTCCAGGACGTCGAGCAGCCCGCCCTCGATCCACCGGTTCAACATCGAGTACGAAGGCTGGTGGATCAGCAGCGGGGTACCCATCTCCCGCAGGATCCGCGCGGCCTCCTTGGTGTGCTCGGGCGAGTAGGACGAGATGCCCGCGTACAGCGCCTTGCCCGACCGGACCGCGTGGTCCAGCGCGCCCATCGTCTCCTCGAGCGGGGTGTCCGGGTCGAACCGGTGGCTGTAGAAGATGTCGACGTAGTCGATCCCCATCCGCTCCAGAGACCGGTCCAGGCTGGACAGCAGGTACTTGCGCGACCCCCACTCGCCGTACGGGCCCGGCCACATGTCGTAGCCCGCCTTGGTGGAGATGACCAGCTCGTCCCGGTACGGCGCGAAGTCCTCGCGGAAATGCCGTCCGAAGTTGGTCTCCGCGGTCCCGGGCGGCGGGCCGTAGTTGTTGGCCAGGTCGAAGTGGGTCACCCCCAGGTCGAAGGCCCTCCTGAGGATGTCCCGCTGGACCTCGAAGGGCTTGTCGTCACCGAAGTTGTGCCAGAGCCCCAGGGAGACGGCGGGCAGCTTGAGCCCGCTCTTGCCGACCCGGTTGTACGGCTGACGATCGTCGTACCTGTCGTTCGCCGCGATATATGTCACTGAGCCACCTTTGTAGTGTCGAGAATCCAGGAGAGGGTGAAGGCCTCTTCGCGCCAGGAGTCGTACCTGCCGCTGCGGCCGCCGTGTCCGGCGCCCATCTCCGTCTTGAGCAGGAAAGGCCCGCCGCGCGCGACGTCGCGGAGCTTCGCGATCCACTTGGCGGGCTCGTGGTAGAAAACCCTCGTGTCGTTGAGGCTGGTGATCGCCAGAATCGGCGGGTAGACCCGGCCGTCCACGTTCTCGTAGGGCGTGTACGACTTCATGTACGCGTACACCTCGGGATCGTGCAGCGGATCGCCCCACTCGTCCCATTCGATCACGGTCAGCGGCAGCGACGGGTCGAGGATCGTGTTCAGCGCGTCCACGAACGGCACCTCCGCGACCACGCCCGCGAAGGTCTCCGGCGCGAGGTTGGCGACCGCGCCCATCAGCAGCCCGCCCGCCGACCCGCCCCTGGCGACGATCGCGCTCGACCAGTTCGCGGCGGAGAGGTGCTCGGCGGCGGCGACGAAGTCGGTGAAGGTGTTCTTCTTCCGCTGGAACTTGCCCTCCTCGTACCAGCGGCGACCCATCTCACCGCCACCCCTGACGTGCGCGACGGCGAACACGAAACCCCGGTCGAGCAGGCTGAGCCTCGCGATGGAGAACGACGGGTCGATCGAGGTCTCGTAGCTTCCGTAGCCGTACAGCACGGTGGGGGCGGGCCGCTCCGTGCCCTTCTTGACCACGATCGAGATCGGCACGCGGGTGCCGTCCGAGGCGGTCGCCCACTCGCGGAACTGCTCGTAGTCGGCCGGGTCGTAACCGCCCAGCACCACCTTCTGCTTCAGCAGGATCAGCTCGCCCGCGCCGAGGTCGTAGTCGTAGACCGACGGCGGAGTGATCATGCTGGTGTAGCCGAGCCGCAGCCGTCCGGTGACGAACTCCGGGTTGCCCGACGGGGCCACGTCGTAGATCGGCTCGGGGAAGGAGATCTCGTACGCCTCCCCGTCGCGGGGCAGGATGCGGATGCCGGTGAGGCCGTCCCTGCGGAAGTGCACGACGGTGTGGCCCTCGAAGGCGTCGATGTCGAGCAGCCGGGTGTCGGCGCGGTGCTCGATGATCGGCGTCCAGCTGCCGGGGTCGTCGAGGGGCGCGGTGGCGAGCTCGAAGTTCTCCGCGTTCCGGTTGTGCAGGATCAGGAAGTGGTCACCCGCGTGGTCGACGCCGTACTCGACACCGGTCTCCCTGGGTCTGACGACCCGGAACTCGCCGGTGGGGTCGTCGGCCTCCAGGACGCGCACCTCGCTGGTGATCTTGCTTCCGGCGGAGAGGACCAGGTAGCGCTCGCTGCGGCTGAGCCCGACGCCGACCCAGAACCGCTCGTCGGACTCCTCGTGCACGAGCACGTCGTCCTCGGCCGGGCTCCCGATCGTGTGCCGGTGGACCTGGTTGGGCCGCCAGGCCTCGTCGACCGTCGTGTAGAAGAACGTCGTGCCGTCGGCGGACCAGGCGCCGCCGTAGAAGATGCCGGGAATCTCGTCGGGGAGGGTCTCGCCGGTGGCGAGGTTCTTCACCTTCAGGGTGAAGCGCTCGTCGCCGGTGAAGTCGGTGGAGTAGGCCAGCAGGGTGCCGTCGGGGCTGACCGAGCTGGTACCGATCGAGAAGAAGTCGGAGTCTCCGGCGAGCTCGTTGCCGTCGAGCAGGACCTCCTCGCCGGGAAGCGACTCCCCGGCCTTCACCTCGGGCGGCGTCTCGCCGTTCGCCGCCACCCGGCACTGGAGGCCGTACTGCTTGCCCTCCTCCGTCCGCGAGTAGTACCACCAGTCGCCCTTGCGGGTGGGGACCGAGAGATCGGTCTCCAGGGTGCGTCCCTTGATCTCCTGGAAGAGCGTCTCCTGCAGGGGCTTGAGGTGGGCGGTCGCCTCCTGCGTGTAGGCGTTCTCCGCCTCCAGGTAGGCCACCACATCCGGGTCGTCCTTGACCGTCAGCCACGCGTAGTCATCGACCACGGTGTCCCCGTGGTGCACGCGCTCGCTGGGAACCTTCTTCGCCGTCGGCGGCGTCTGGCTGCTCACTCCGCCGAGTCTATGTTTCCGCCGGTGCCTGTTCGGATCCACCCGCTCGGCCGGTGCGGTCGGCTCGTTCGGCCCGCCGGCCTCGGTTGCTTCGGCCGGTTCGGTTCGCTCGCTTGCCCGGCTCGGCCGGCTCGGTGGGATCGGACGGTTGGGCGGTTCGGCTCGCTTCGCTCGCGGACCGGGGCACCTTCTGCTTCCCACCTCCCGCTTCCCGTCCGCGGGGTTCGCCGTTACGTCTCGAGCGGTCTTCGGGGGCTGCTAATCTTTTGACGTCGGCAAGGTCCGGCGCAAACCACTCCAATCACTTCGGTGACTTCCGTATGGCTTGTGTCGTGTTTTCCGACAACCCCTTTGAAACCAACGGTCTCGAAGATCGGTTCGCAGAGCCGCTCAAGGGCTGGTAAGTTAGAGGGGTTGCTCTGGAAACAGAGCCGCCGGAATTCCAGCAGGGTCAGCCAGATCGAATCAACCGGATCAAAACAAGCCGGTTTGACACGAAAAAGCGGACCTGAAAGAATAAAGGCACAACGAAAGAACAGAATAAAACAGAACGAACGCCCCGGAGTTCTGCCGGACCGGTTGGTCGGGTCAGGGTGATGGTGTACGCGTCCGTTTCTTGAGAACTCAACAGTGTGTTAAAAGCCAGTGCATGAAGC